>NZ_JBEZDR010000001.1:1015644-1061590 GCF_040648415.1 Nonomuraea sp. NPDC049141 | reverse complement strand
GACGACGACGGGAACGCGCACATGCGCTACGAGTTCGTCGACGGCATGAAGGACCTCTCCCCGCCCCTGGAGATGACCCTGGAGCCGGTCACGGACACGGTCTTCGCCGCCTCAGGCGCCGGCCCCTCCTTCAGCGAGGACTACATGCCCGTGGTCTTCTCCACCCTGGCCAACGGCACCGAGTGCGTGTACGTCGGCATGCGCGCCACCCCCAAGACCGCTCTGAGAGACTGAGCGCATGTTGCGCCCGTTCCGGCAAGTCGACGTCTTCACTGCCACGCCCTACCAGGGAAACCCCCTCGCGGTCGTCCTCGACGGCGAGGGCCTGAGCACCGAGGCGATGCAGCGGTTCGCCCACTGGACGAACCTGTCCGAAACCACCTTCGTCCTGCCTCCCACCGCGCCCGGCGCCGACTACCGGGTGCGGATCTTCACACCGACGACCGAGCTGCCCTTCGCCGGGCATCCGACGCTGGGCACCTGCCACGCCTGGCTGGAGGCCGGCGGCGTGCCGAAGGAGGCGGAGTCGGTCGTGCAGGAGTGCGGCGCCGGGCTGGTGACGCTGCGCAGGACGGACAGCGGGCTGGCGTTCGCCGCGCCGCCGCTGCTGCGGTCGGGGCCGGTGGACGAGCCGCTCGTCGAGCGCATCGCCGGCCTGCTGGGCATCGGCCGGGAGGAGATCGTCGACGCCGAGTGGGCCGACAACGGGCCCGGCTGGGTGGCGGTGCTGCTGCGGAGCGCGGACGACGTGCTCGCGCTGCGTCCCGGGCCGATCGACCTCGACCTGGGCGTGGTGGGCCCCTATCCGCAGGGGTCGCCGCTCGCGATCGAGCTGCGGGCGTTCTTCCCGCTCAACGGCAGCACGGTCGAGGACCCGGTGACCGGCAGCCTGAACGCCTCGGTCGCCCAGTGGCTGCTGCGCACCGGCCGCGTCACCGCCCCCTACATGGCCGGCCAGGGCACCGTGCTGGGCCGCGCCGGACGCGTCCACATCACCACCGGCCCCGAAAACGGTCAGGAACCCACGGTCTGGGTGGGCGGCTCCAGCGTCACGTGCGTCACCGGCCAGGTCGAACTGTGAACCGCACCAGGTCACCCGGCCGGAGCTGCGCGGCGATCGGCAGGTCCGCCGCCCGCACCACCCCGATCACCGGGTAGCCGCCGGTCGGCGGATGGTCGGCGAGGAAGATGATCGGCTGCCCGTTCGGCGGCACCTGCACCGCCCCCGTCACCATGCCCTCGCTGGGCAGCTCACCCGCCCGCGCCCGCGCCGGCTCCCGGCCGCGCAGGCGTACCCCCACGCGGTTGCTGTCCTGGCTCACCTCGTACGGCTGCGCGCAGAGCTCGGCCGGCGCGCCCGGCGCGAACCAGTCGTCGCGCGGCCCCGGCACGAGCCGCAGGACGGCGGGCGGCGGCTCCCCGGCGGGCGCCAGATCCACCGAGATCTCCACCAGGCTCCCCGAGTCACCCACCGGGAGCATGCTCCCCTGCCGCAGCGGCGCCGGGCCGAGCCCGGAGAGCGAGTCCGTCGACCGGCTGCCGAGCACCGGCTCGACCGCGATCCCGCCCCGCACGGCCAGGTAGGTCCGCAGCCCCCACTCAGGCGCCCCGAACCGCACCTCGGTCCCGGCCGGAACCCAGAACGGCACACCCACCCCGGCGCCCACGTACAGAGCCGACCGCACGGTCAGCGGACAGGGCGCGCCCGTGACCGCGACCCAGGCGCCCGCGTGGAAGACCAGCCGCGCCTGCCCGTAGGTCAGCTCGATCCCCGCCGCCTCCTGGGGGTTGCCGACGAGCCGGTTGCCCAGCCGCAGGCTCGCCTCGTCGGCCGCGCCGGAGCAGGGCACGCCCAGGTGCGCGTAGCCGTGCCGGCCCAGGTCCTGCACGGTCGCGTAGGGGCCCGGCGCGAGAATCTCGATCATGCCGGCTCGAACCGTACGCGGGTGCCCGGCCGGAACAGCGACGGCGGGTCGGCGTCGACGTCCCAGATCCGCGTCGACGTACGGCCCAGCAGCCGCCAGCCACCCGGCGAGGCGGTGGGATAGATCGCGGAGTAGGGTCCGGCGATCGCCACCGACCCGGCCGGCACCGACGTGCGCGGCGTCGCCAGCCGCGGCAGGTGGAGCACCGGATCCAGCCCGGTCAGGTAGGCGAACCCCGGCGCGAACCCCAGCCAGCCCACCACCAGCTCCCGCCCGGTGTGCCGCGCGATCACCTCGTCCACCGGGATCCCGGCCAGCCCGGCCACGGAATCGAGATCCTCCCCGTCATAGACGACGGGAATGACCACGGCCTGCCCGGCCCCGAGCGGAGCCTCGCGCTCCGGCCCCGACTCCAGCACCTCGCCGAGCAGCTCGTCCAGCCGCGCCCGCAACAGGCCCTGGTCCGCCCCCGGCGCCACCACCAGCACCGTCTCGGGCCCCGGCACGATCTCCACCACTCCCGCGGGCCGCGAGGCACGCAGGGCCGCGTCGAGCCGGTGCGACACCGCCAGCGACCCGGTCTCGACGAGCAGCCCGGCTTCGCCGGCCACCCGGATCATGCGAAGGCCTGCAGGACCACTCCCGCCTCCAGCAGCCCATCGCGTACGGCCTGCGCCAGGCGTACCGCGTCGGGCGTGTCGCCGTGCACGCAGATGGACCGGGCGGAGACCACCACCGGGCTGCCGTCCACAGCGGTCACCCGGCCCTCGACGGCCATCCGCACGGCGCGGGCGGAGACCGCGGCGACGTCGTGGATCACCGCCCCGGGCTCGCGCCGCGAGACCAGCGACCCGGCGGCCGTGTAGGCGCGGTCGGCGAACGCCTCGGCGATCGTCGCCACGCCCTCGGCGGCGGCCACGCCGTGCACCACCGAGCCGGGCAGCGTGAGCACCGGCAGCGAGGTGTCGTAGTCGGCCACGGCCTCGATCACCGCGGCCGCCTGGACCTCGTCGCGGCAGATGCGGTTGTAGAGCGCGCCGTGCGGCTTGACGTAGGAGACCCGGCCGCCCATGGCCCGCGCGATGCCGTCGACGGCCGCGAGCTGGTAGAGCACCTCGGCGCAGAGCTCCTCCGGCTCGACGTCCATCTCCCTGCGCCCGAAGTGGGCCAGGTCGCGGTAGGACACCTGCGCCCCGATGGCCACGCCGCGGTCCACGGCCGCCGCGCAGGTGCGCCTGATCGTCACCGGGTCGCCGGCGTGGAAACCGCAGGCGACGTTGGCGCTCGTGACGATGTCGAGCAGGGCCAGGTCGTCGCCCAGCCGCCACACGCCGAAGCCTTCGCCCAGATCAGCGTTGAGGTCGATCACCATGCTTCCCATCATGGCGGTAGCGGCCACCTCGGCGCGACGAACAGCGCCAGAGCCGGCCGCCGTACTAGATCTCGTCGGGGATGTCGGCGATGTCGTCGAGGGCGGAGGCGAGCTCGTCCGGGTCGCCGCCGATGCGCTCGGCGATCTCGATGAGCACGTGCAGCACGTCGTGGCGGTCATGGCCGAGGTCGAGCAGCCGCTGGGCCGCCTCCCACAGCTGCGGCGGGTCGCCGTCCCACAGCCGCGCGGCGATCTCCTCGTGCCAGGCCAGGTGCTCCTCGTCGATGGCGCCGACGTGGTCGATCTCCAGCAGGGTGCGCCGGTCGGCCTCGTCGGCCGGATTGAGCGCGTCGAGGTCGACACCGCCGTGCACGCCCTGCAGGAACGGGAACGCGAAGACCCGTCTGGCCAGCGCCGACAGGTCGCCGTCCGGCAGCAGCCGCTCCAGCAGCGGGCGGTCCAGGCCGAACGAGGTCGGATCCCGGTACGCCTCCGGGAACTTGCCGGTCGCCTCCCACACCGCGTCGAGCGTGGCCTTGAGCCCTCTTTCCGGCAGGCCGGTGCGGCGGGCGGCGAAGCGCACCCACGCGGACAGCACGTGCGGCATGGCCTCCTGTTCGGCCATGCTTAACATCACCTTGCGCGGCAGCCAGTCGAGCAGGAACGTCTCGCACTTGGTCGGGCTCACCCGCAGCGGCCGGTTGAAGTCCTGCTCGCAGCCGTAGTCGATGATGTGGTCGGCGCACCGCGAGGCCGCCGACGGGTCGGACAGGTGCTCGGCCGCGTCGGAGGCGAGGAACTCCGCGGCCAGCATCGCCCGCCGCTCGCGGCTGTAGGGGGCCTCGATGTGCAGGGGAGCGGGGCGCTTGCGGCCCGGCGGGAGGGCCTTGAGCCGGGCGCGGGCGAAGGCGTGGTAGGCGCTGTAGCTGTCGCTGACCGGCGGCGGGGTCTTCGGCTCCCTGGTGGCCTTCATGGCCGACTCAAGCAGCGCCCTGGCCTGCTGGGGCTCGATCTCCTCGAACAGCAGCATCGCGTTGCCGGCCGCCTCGGCGCGGGCCTTGTCCAGCAGCGTGTCGACCTGCGAGGACACCCAGGCGTCGCGCGCCATGCCCGACATGTTGTGATCGACGACCATGACCAGCGCGTGCCGGTCCTGCTCCTGCTCGACCACCGGCGCCGCGTCACCGGCCGCCGGATCCTCGCGGGCTCCGTCGCTCCAGCGATAGCCGAACGTGCAGATCACCGTGTCCTGGTCGCCGTAGGCGTCGCGGGAGACGTAGCAGCCGGTCGGCTTGACCGCGCCGACCCGCTCGGCCCAGCCGGGCCTGGCCACGCCCGACTCCATCATCGCCAGCGCCGCGCCCTCGGCCTTGGCGCCCTGGCGGGCCGTGCCGAGATAGGCCAGGCAGATGAGCAGCGTCAGCGACGCCGGAGTGCCGGCCTTGGCGGCGTAGTCGACCAGGCCCTCGCCGAGTACCTGTTCGACGTCACCACCCCGGACGCGCCTGCCCCACCAGGCCCCGATCATGTCGGAGACCATCAGCTCGGCGTCAAGGGGGCTGCGCACGGCCAGCAGCTCGCGAGCCGCCTGCACCATCTCCTTGAAGACATCGTCTGGCGGGGTGCTCTCCCGGGGATCTCGTCGGTGTCGGCGCACGCCCTCACTCTCTCGCATTCCAGGCTGAAACGGTGCGTAGAACGCGGCCTGGTGACCCCGATGTTATCGGGGAGTCCGGGGCGGTGGTGCGGAGTTGACGATCGCCAGCAGATGTTCGCGGGCGATGCGTTCGATGACATCGGGCGTCGGGGAGATGCCGAGATGCTGCGCGCAGGCGCAGACGTCGGCCACGCACCGGTCGATGGTGTCCACGGGTATGGTCAGGAACTCTTCGGCCAGCCTGAGACTGACCGGCTCCCTGAGGAAGCGTGTGGCCAGAGCGAGCATAGATGTGAGATTCCTCTGGAGACCCAGGGGCAAACCCCCCGGGAATGGTTGCAGGGCGACGTGCGCTCCCATTTCATCTTTTCTCGGCTGAGTGTCAAGCCTCCACAACGCTTGTGTTCGCTTCTTCGGAACCGCATTCGTGCGAAGCTGTTCCCATGCGCATCCAGCTCGCCCAGCGGACGGAGGCCGACGATCTTCTCGGCCGAAGTCCGCTTGCCCTGCTCGTCGGCATGCTGCTCGATCAGCAGATCCCGATGGAATGGGCGTTCACGGGGCCTCACACCATCTCCGAACGCCTCGGGCACGACCTCACCGCGGAGGAGATCGCGGCCCTCGACCCCGAGGAGTTCGCCGCGCTGCTGGCCGCGAAGCCGGCCGTGCACCGCTACCCGAAGTCGATGGCCGACAGGGTCCAGCAGTTGGCCGTCTACCTCGTGGAGCACTACGACGGCAAGCCCGAGGGCGTCTGGAGTGACGTCGCCGACGGCAAAGAGTTGCTCAACCGGCTTCTGGGACTTCCCGGCTTCGGCAAGCAGAAGGCTCAGATATTTTTGGCATTGCTCGGCAAGCAAATGGGGGTTCAGCCGCCAGGATGGCGCGAGGCGGCCGGACCCTATGGCGAGGAGGGGTCGTTGCGTTCGGTAGCGGATGTGGTCGACGCCGACACACTGGGTCGCGTTCGGGCCGCCAAGCAGGAGGCCAAGCGCGCGGCCAAGGCCAAGTAGCCTGATCTTGCTGCGCAACGTGGAGCGATTTTGACAGGATGCGTTGACCGTATGGCGGCCGGGGCTTCCGTCCGCGCCTGCCCATCGCCGATGATGTACTGCAGAATCCGGTCGCCCGGAGCTGCGCTACGCCGATACACAGTTATGGAGATGTGCCGCGTGGGAGACCCTGGCACGCGACGGAGGTGCCGACCATGAGCGCCGAGACCTCCGTTCCCCGTCCCCGGGAGTCGGATGTGGACATCTCAGACTCCGCCCTCTTCAAGGGCATGCTGTCGGAGGCCGAGTTCGCCTTCGCGTTCTTCGACGCCGCGGGCCACGTACAACTGGTCAACGACGTGTTCACCGACGTCGTCGGCGTGCCCGCCGAGCGGCTCGTCGGCCGCGCGCCCGTCGAGACGCTCACGGCCGATCTCAGCCAGCTCATCACCCATGCGGTCCAGGCCGTCACCGAGAGCGACGCACCGGTGACCGAGAGTCGCGTACGCGTGCGCTCGTCCGAGGGCGAGACCAGGCACTGGTCGCTGTCGTTCTCACCGGTGCACGACGACGCGGGCGAGCTGCGGGCGATCGCGCTCATCGGCCTCGACGTGACCGAGAGCCGCCAGATCGAAGAGGACCTGCGGCGCAGCGAGGAGCGCTACCGCTCGCTGGTCGAGGCGCAGTCGCAGCTGGTGTGGATCACCTCGCCGACCGGCACGGTGGTGGAGGACGCGCCGCAGTGGCGCGCGATCACCGGGCAGGGGCTGGAGGAATACCTGGCGGTCGGCTGGCTGGAGGCCGTCCATCCCGAGGAGCGCCAGCAGACCGAGGAAGCCTGGAAGGAGGCGCTGCGCGGCCGGACCATGTTCGAGTGGAACTACCGCGTACGCACCCGGGCCAGCGGTTTCCGCCACTTCGAGGTGCGGGCCGTCCCCATCATCAGGCATGGCAGGGTCGTCGAGTGGGTCGGCGCCAACACCGACGTGACCCCGCAGCGCGAGGCCGAGGAGATGCGCGGCAGGCTGACCGACCAGCTCGGCGCCGCGGCGCTGCGCACGGCGCGCCTGCAGGGCGCGACCGCGATGCTGGCCGAGGCGCTCACCGTCGAGCAGGTGGTGCAGGTCATCATCGACGTCGGCCGCACCGCCCTGGCCGCCGACCGTTCCGCGGTCGCGCTGCTCGACACCGACCGCGCCGCGCTCAAGCTGATCAACGGCGAGGGCGTCCCGGAAGCGTCGGGCATGTCCGGCGAGGAGATCCCGCTCTCCTCCTCCAGCGTGATGACCATGGCGGTCAACAGCCGCCGTCCGGTGTTCGCGGAGTCGCCCGACAGCCTGAAATCCCAGCTTCTCGAGGCCGGTGGCGACGAACAGGTGCTGGGCAATTATCTCACGCACAGTGACGAACGCGCCTGGGTCGGACTGCCGCTCCTGGCGGCCGGACGGGCCCTGGGCGCGCTGCGGTTCTCGTTCACCAGACCGCAGAAGATCTCCCAGGAGGACGGCGTCTTCCTGGAGGCGCTCGCCGGTCAGTGCGCGCTCGCCGTGGAGCGCGCCACGCTGTTCGAGCGCGAGCACAAGACCGCCGAGACGCTGCAGCGCAGCCTGCTGCCCGACCGCCTGCCGGTGGTCAAGGGCCTGGTGCTGGCCCAGCGGTTCCGCTCGGGCAGCCGCCACGTGCAGGTCGGCGGCGACTGGTACGACGCGTTCGTGCTGCAGGACGGCCGGGTCGCCGCGGTCGTCGGCGACGTCATGGGCAAGGGCGTCAAGGCCGCGGCGGGCATGGGGCGCATCCGCAACGCCATGCGCGCCCTCGCGCTGACCAACCCGCCGCCCGCGGCCGTGCTCACCGGTCTCGACCGGGTCTTCGACGCCACCGAAGAGGAGGAGCAGGTCACGACCCTCGCCTACATGGTGGTCGAGCCCGTCACCGGCGAGGGCACGCTGGCGCTCGCCGGCCATCCGCCGCCCGTCCTGGTCTCTCCGCAGGGCACGGCGATCCTCTGCGACGCCGAGCCCGGCACGCCGCTGGGCTGGCCGACCAGCCGCCGGCAGTTCCGGTTCGTGGTGCCGCCCGGTCACACCGCCGTGCTCTACTCCGACGGCATGGTGGAGAACCGGAAACGCGGTTTGGACGCAGGACTCGCAGAGCTTTGCAGTGTTGTGACCGAAGCGCCGCCTGAGGTCGTCAGTAGCCCGCATATGTTGCTGGACTTCCTGGTTGACCGCATGTTGTCGGGATATGAACAGGATGATGACGTTACCGCCCTGGCTATCCACGTGCCGCCCGCCACGAAGAGTGACTGAATGAATCAGTCATAAGGGTTGCTTTCGGGTATCAGTGCCGCGCTTACGTACGCACTACTGTCTGGGTCGGCCTAGGGTGGAAGTCAACCGCCGGGAGGTGGCCGTATGGAGTGCGTGGTCGTGCCAGAATGCTGGGCAGGTCCGTCGCGATCCGCACGGCCGCATCGTTCTCCGAGAGAGGCAACAGCCCCCCAGCGGGCATCTGGGTCCATTGTCGCCACGCGTTCGTTCGAGAGGTGTTCGTGTCGCCTGCAAGTTCGACTCGCTCGAAGCCACAAGAGCTGAACGAGCCCGTCATTCAGCGACTGCTCGAGCGTGGGCGCTCGCAGGGTTTCCTCGAGTCTGAGGATGTCCGTCAGGCCTTCGAGGAGGCGGACATCCCCATGTCTCACGCCGCCGCATTTTTGCGGAACCTCAGTAAAGAGGGCGTGACCGTGGTGGTGACCGCCGCGGATTCGGCTGCGCCGAAAAAGTCTCGTGGTCCAGCAAAGCGCCGTACCGCTGCCCCCGTCAAGACCAAGGCCGCAGCGGCCGCCAAAGAGCAGCAGCCTGAGACCGTGACCGCGGTCGTGGGCGCCGCCGAAGCCGAGCCCGCCCCCAAGAAGGCGGCTCCCGCCAAGAAGGCCGCTCCGGCGGCGAAGAAGGCGGCCGTGCCCGCCAAGAAGGCCGAGCCGAAGAGCGGTGGGCCTGCCGAGACCAAGCCGAAGAGCCCTGAGGGCGTCGACGACGACGAGGACATCGAGATCGAGGCGGATGTCGACCTCGAAGACCTCGAAGACATCGTGGTCGATGACGAGGAGATCGTCGCCGCGGACGACTCCGACACCGAGGACGCTCCCGAAACCGACGACGACACCGAGGAAGAGCCCAAGGCCGCCGACGTGGCCGCCGTGGCCGCCACGGAGAAGACCGAGGACGAGGTCCTCATCCTCTCCGACGACGACGATGACGCGCCGGTCGCGCAGGTGGCCGCCGCCGGCGCCACCGCCGACCCGGTCAAGGACTACCTCAAGCAGATCGGCAAGGTCCCCCTGCTCAACGCCGAGCAGGAGGTCGAGCTGGCCAAGCGCATCGAGGCGGGACTGTTCGCCGAGGAGCAGCTCGGCGGCGGCGAGACCGAGGTCCTGCCGGTCGACGTCCGGGCCGAGCTCGAGTGGATCGCCGAGGACGGCCGCCGAGCCAAGAACCACCTGCTGGAGGCCAACCTCCGACTGGTGGTCTCGCTGGCCAAGCGCTACACCGGGCGCGGCATGCTGTTCCTGGACCTGATCCAGGAGGGCAACCTCGGTCTGATCCGCGCGGTCGAGAAGTTCGACTACACCAAGGGCTACAAGTTCTCCACCTACGCCACGTGGTGGATCCGGCAGGCGATCACCAGGGCCATGGCCGACCAGGCGCGGACCATCCGCATCCCGGTCCACATGGTCGAAGTGATCAACAAGCTCGCCCGGGTTCAGCGGCAGATGCTGCAGGACCTCGGCCGCGAGCCCACGCCGGAAGAGCTGGCCCGCGAGCTGGACATGACCCCCGAGAAGGTGGTCGAGGTCCAGAAGTACGGTCGCGAGCCCATCTCGCTGCACACCCCCCTCGGCGAGGAGGGCGACAGCGAGTTCGGTGACCTCATCGAGGACTCCGAGGCCATCGTGCCGGCCGACGCCGTCAGCTTCACGCTGCTCCAGGAGCAGCTGCACTCCGTTCTCGACACGTTGTCGGAGCGGGAAGCGGGCGTCGTGTCGATGCGATTCGGTCTCACGGACGGGCAGCCGAAGACACTCGACGAGATCGGCAAGGTCTACGGGGTGACGCGCGAGCGCATCCGGCAGATCGAGTCGAAGACGATGTCCAAGCTGCGTCACCCGTCTCGGTCCCAGGTGCTCCGCGACTACCTGGACTAAAGCGCAAGTCTCGCTTCACCCCTGGCCCCGCACAGCGCTCGCTGTGCGGGGCCAGGTGCGTTTACGCCCCCTGCGCTTGCGCCCCTGAGTTCACGGCCCCTGAGTTCACGGCCCCTGAGTGAGGCGTTCCGCCTGGGCGCGGCCTACTGCGGTGGCTCGGCGCAGGTAGTCGGCGATCACGGCCAGCTCCGCGTCCGTGTACGCCTCCAGCACCTCGCCGAACGCCTTGCCCGGCGTATCCCAGGCTTCCCCGATCCTGGCCCGGGCCGTTGGGGCCAGGGCGACCAGTGCCCGCCTGCGGTCGGCGGGGTCGGCATGCCGTACGACCAGGCCGGCCTTCTCCAGCCGGTCCACCAGGCGGGTGGCGGAGCCGGGCGTCAGGCCGGTCAGCCGGGCGATCTCGCCGGTGCTCACCGGCCCGGACTCCACATCCAGCAGGGCCACGCACTGCAGGTCGGTGGGGTGAAGGCCCAAATGGTCAGCCAGCGCCTGATTGAACAGGACATATGCCGCATAGTGCCGCTGGCTCTCGTCGATGATCTGCTTCAGCGTTTCCGCTCGGTTTGACACCAGGCCGCTCCATGCCTCACATTTACTTGCGTCGCACAATGTTTGTGCGACGCACTCTTTGTGTCACGTACGCATTCTATCGAGGGGATCCCCATGTCCACACTCATCCGCGCCTCACCAGCCCGGGCGGACCGGCGGTGGGCCGTCCTGGCCGTCATCCTCGCCGCCGCCGTCCTGGACCTGCTCGACGCGACGATCACCAACGTCGCCGCCCCGACGATCGCGGCCGACCTCGGCGGGGGAGCGGCCCTCATCCAGTGGCTCGGCGCCTCCTACGCGCTGGCGCTCGGGGTCCTGCTGGTGGTCGGCGGGCGGCTCGGCGACCGGTACGGCCGTCGCCGGCTCTTCCTTCTCGGCATCACCGGCTTCACACTCGCCTCCGTCGCCTGCGGCCTGGCGGTCGACCCCGGCACGCTCATCGGTGCCCGGCTGGTGCAGGGCGGGTTCGGGGCGCTGATGATCCCCCAGGGCTTCGGGATCCTGGGGGCGGTCTTTCCGCGGGACCAGCTGGGCAAGGCCTTCAGCGTGTTCGCCCCTGGGCTCGGTGTCTCTTCGGTCGGGGGGCCGGTGCTGGCCGGCTTTCTGATCGAGGCCGATCTGGGTGGGCTGGGGTGGCGGGCGATGTTCCTGATCAACATCGTGCTCGGAGGCGCCGCCCTCCTGGCCGCCATCCGCCTCCTGCCCGCCGACGGCCCGCGTTCCGCGGATGCCTCTCGCTCCGCCGGGGCCGCGCGCTCTGCGGACGTCGCCAGCTCCGCTGGGGCCTCGCGTCTCGCTGACGGCCCGCGTTCCGCTGACGCCACACGTTCCGCTGGTGGCCCGCTTCCCGCTGACGGCTCGCGTCCTGCGGAGGTTTCCCGTCCCACCGGGGCCGCGGATTTCGCGGACAGCTCCCGCTCCTCCGAGGCCGCGTGCTCCCCTAGGACCCCCAGTTCCGGCGTGGTCTCTATTGCCGGCCGGGTTTCCGACGGCCGCGATCGCTCCGAGGGCCACTCCGCAGACCGTCTCCAGAGCCGCCCTGAGGGCCGTTCTGGGGCGGTTGCGGTGGACGGTGTGGGTGCCGGGGTGTTGGCGGTGGCCATGGTGGGCCTCCTGCACGGGCTGATCGACGGCTCGGCTCACGGGTGGACGCTCGTCCCGATCCTGTGTCTGGCCGGTGGGCTGGTGTTCTTCGGGCTGTTCTGCCTGCGCCAGCGCACCGCCGCCAGCCCGCTGATCGAGCCGTCGCTGCTGCGCAACCGCGGCTTCACCGCCGGCCTCGTGCTGGGCGTCGTCTTCTTCGCCGCCGTGTCCGGCCTGCTGTACGTGCTCGTGCTGTACATGCAGTACGGCCTGCGCTTCACGCCCGTGCGGGCGGCGCTCGGCCTGGCCCCGGTGGCGGTGGGGATCGTCATCGCCTCGATTGCCTGTCACCGGCTCATCGCCCGGCTCGGCCGCACTCTGATCGTCATCGGACTGGTCATCGGGCTGATCGGCACCGGCTGGCTGCTGGCCGTCGTCCGCGGCGTCGCCGACGGCGTCTGGCCGCTCGTTCTCGCCGCGCTCGTCATCGGGCTGGGCATGGGCACCTGCTTCGGCACCGTCTATGACGTCACCGTAGGCGACATCGACCCGCATGAGGCCGGCAGCGCCAGCGGGGCGCTCGCCGCGACCCAGCAACTGGCCAACGCCATCGGCGCCGCCGCCGTGACCACCGTCTACTTCCGTACCGGCGACCAGGCGCAGGCCGCAACCGGCAGCCTGCTCGTCGTGGTCGCCGCCACGATCGCCTGCTGCGGCCTGGTGTGGCTCCTGCCCCGCAAAGCCCAGCCCCACCACGGCTGAGCAGCAGCCCGCACAGCGCTCAGCTGTGCCGCTGAACCAAGGCTCAGCCGCACCACTGCTGAGCAGCCCGCACAAAACCCATCAAGACATGATTCATCACCAGAAAGGCACATCCCGATATGACCACCCTCGTTACCGGTGCTCGCGGCGCCGTGGCCACTGAGCTCATCGCCCTCCTGCGCCGACGCGGCCTGCCCGTCCGCCCGGCCTCCCGGCAGCCGGTCGACCCGTCGATCGCCACGTGCGATCTCAGCGACCCCGCGACGTTCCCCGCCGCACTGGCCGGCGTCACCTCGGTCTTCCTGTACGCCGAACCGTCGCACATCGACACCTTCGTCAAGGAGGCGACCGCGGCCGGAGTCGAGCACATCGTGCTGCTCTCGTCGTCGTCGGTTCTCGGGTCGGACGCCCAGGCCAGCCCTCTCGCCAAGTCCCATCTGGACGTGGAGCGCGCCGTGACCGCCGCGCCCGTCCGCGCCACGCTGCTGCGCCCGGGTACGTTCGCCGGCAACGCGCTGGCCTGGTCCTGGCCGGTCAAGGCCGGCAACCCGGTGAGCCTGCCCTTCCCGAACTCCTCCAACGACCCCATCCACGAGGCCGACATCGCCGAGGCGGCCGCCGCCGTGCTCACCGACCCGGCCCTGGCCGGCCGGCCGTACTGGCTGACCGGGCCTGAATCGATCACCTTCGCCGAGCAGATCGCCATCCTCAGCGACGTGACCGGCAGGGACATCGCCATCAAGAACGTCACGCGCGAGGAGTGGAAGGCGGAGATGGCCGACTACATCCCCGAACCCTTCGCCGACTCGTTGCTGGACTGGTGGCAGTCGAACGACGGCGTCCCGGCCGAGATCACCACGGACCTCGAGCGGTTGATCGGCCGCCCCGGCCGTACGTTCGCGACCTGGGCAGCGGACCACCTGGGTGACTTCAGAAGCTGACGTCCAAGGTCCAGGGACGGTTGGGGCGGGCGGGCTCGATCAGGTGGACCGCGTAGCCCTGGCTGGAGAGGAACTCGGCGAGTTCGCCGGGCGTGGCGGGATCTGCCCCGATCTCCAGCAGGGTGCGGGCGATCTCGCCACGGGTCGCCTTGGCCATGTGGCTGACCACCTTGCCCTCGCGGAACACCCGTACTGCCACAGAACGCTCCCCAGGCTGCCAGGCGCCGGCGTACGTGGCCGAACGCAGGTCGACCACCAGCCCGTCCAGGCGCTCCAGTTCCTTGGACACCTTGGGCCGCCAGAAGGCGGCCAGCCCGCCCAGCGCGGGCAGGTTCACCCCCATCGACAGCCGGTACGGGGGGATGCGGTCGATGATCCGCACCACGCCCCAAAGGCCGGAGAAGATGAGCACCGACTCCTCGGCCCGCTTCCTGGCCTCGTCCGTCAGGGTGCCGAGTCCGAGCTTCTCGTACAGGACACCGGTGTACAAATCGGAGGCCGGAAGGGCGGGGGCGGTTTGGAGTTCCAGGTTTTTGGCCAGCTCGCCGGCCAGGCCGGGCGACAGGCTGAGGACGTCGAGGGCGTCACGCCGTTTGGACGCTCTGATGAGCGCGGTCAGCACGCGTTTGCGCGGTCTGTCCAGGGCGGGGAACGAAAGCTCGCCCAAGGGGGGACCGCTGCCCTCCCCGGCCTTCCCCTCCGAGGGCGGCAACAAAATCAGCACGCCACAGCATAGTCAATGCCCGCCGCCCCTCGTGGGACCGCCCGGCGTGCTCCCTCCTCGGCGAAGGCCATCCGACGCCGAGGTGCCGCCCGCCGCGATGGCCCGCCGGTGCACGGCGCCGGCGTCGTCCACGTACAGGTGCGGGAACACGGGCGTCGGCCCCTTCTCGGAGAGGCCACCCGCTCTCGCCGGCGAGACGCCCGGCTCTCCGGCGGGAACACTCGCTCTCGCCGGGGAGACGCCCGTCCGGCGAGAATCACCTGCTCTCTCCGAGGAGGAGCCCCGCTCTCCGGTGAGAACCATCCGCCGCGATGAATGCCCGCCGTGCGTGGTCTCACGCTCTGTGTTGTCGCCGCTCTTTTCCCATCCTGTACGGCAAGCCCGGCCGGCCGCCACCCGCCGTCCGTGGCCGGGGGCCTCCAGGAATACGGCCGCTGAACCCGCACGTGGCCGGCCGCCGATACGACGCGTCCTTGGCCGCCTCCATGGCAGGTCCGGCTGGTTGGGTAGGGTGCGCGAATGGACTTTGACCTGCTTGTTCATGAAGCCTGGCCGGCCTATGAGCAGCGGACGCACGACGGTTGGATCCTTCGCTACGCCGGTGGCGTGACCAAGCGGGCGAACTCCGTGCTCGCCCTGGGACGGCCCGCCGATCTCGCCGGTGCGATCGAGGTGGCCGAGGCTTTCTATGCCGAAAAGGGGCAACGGAGTGTGTTCTCCGTTGGAGTGGGGGCCATGCCGGGGCTTGACGACGAGCTGGCCGCCCGGGGGTACGGGGTCGTCGATCCGACCGTGATCATGGTGGGGGGCGGCGTGCCGGAGCCGGTTCATCAGGTGCGGGTCGAGGAGCGGACCTGGCCGGAGTGGCTGGCGACCTGGTGGGCCGTGGACGGGCGGTACGCCGAGGGCGTGGCGGCGGCTGAGCGGATCTGCGAGGGGGTGCCCGCTCTGTATGCCGCGGTCGAGGAGGACGGCCGGGTCGTCGCCGTCGGGCGGGGTGTGCCGCAGGGGGAGACGCTCGGGATCTACTGCATGGCCACGTTGCCGCAGGCGCGACGCCGTGGGCTGGCCAGAAGTGTGCTGCGCGCCCTTGTACGGCGCGGTGGGGCGCGGTCGGCCTATCTGGTGACCACAGCGCCCAACGAGGCGGCTCAGGCCCTGTATCGAAGCGAGGGCTTCGAGGTGCGGGCCCGCTATCACTACCGGGTGAGATGAGGCCGCACGAGATGAGATCGGGCGGGATGAGCCCCGCTGAGACATGACGGAACGGCGGCCCCGGGCATACCAGGACCGCCGTTTCGCTTTGCGCAATATGTTGTTATGTCATCACGACCAGCGCGGGTTAGCGCTCGTCGTTGGGGGCCACTACTGGGGTTTCGCTGAGCCGAGCGGACTCGTCCAGGATGTCGGCGCCCTTCTCGCGAAGCGCCGCTATGTGCTGACGCCCGTGATGAGCGCAGAACAGCAGCTCCCCACCCACGGGCAGGGTCGCGCGAATGTATGCCTGGGCGCCGCAACGGTCGCAGCGGTCGAGGGCCGTCAGCGGCTTAACGGGGGCGAGAGCTCCAGTCACGTATCGCCTTTCGGGTCACCCCCGCCGAAGCGAGGATCTGGCGTCAGTCACTTGGACAACATCTAACCGGACGTGGACGTTCCCAATCACAGCCTCGCTACGCCGAGAGCAGAATGTGGCCGGAAGTAATGACGAGCAGCCGCCTGGTAACACCAAACCTGCCGTCATGGCAAGCTTGTACGCGTGCGTAGGGGAAGAACGATAGGCTACGCACACATGTTCGATGCTCGGATTCGACGCTTAGACGCAGGGGAGCCGGAGTGACGCTAGTGGAGGCGGGTTACACGGCTCGCCACCTGTCGGTGCTTGAGGGGCTGGAAGCGGTCCGCAAGCGCCCGGGCATGTATATCGGGTCGACCGACAGCCGCGGGCTCATGCACTGCCTCTGGGAGATCGTCGACAACGGCGTCGACGAGGCGCTCGCCGGGCACTGCACCCGCATCGAGGTGGAGCTCTATCCCGACGGCTCCATCGAGGTGCGTGACGACGGCCGCGGCATCCCCGTCGACATCGAGCCCAAGAGCGGCCTGGCCGGAGTCGAGCTCGTCTACACCAAGCTCCACGCGGGCGGTAAGTTCGGCGGCGGCTCCTATGGCGCGTCCGGCGGCCTGCACGGCGTGGGCGCCTCCGTGGTCAACGCCCTGTCCGAGCGCCTCGACGTCGAGGTCGACCGCGACGGCATGATCCACGAGATCAGCTTCCGCCGCGGCGTGCCCGGCGTCTTCGACGGCGACGGCCCGAAGGCCAAGTTCAAGAAGAAGTCCGGCCTGCGCGACGGCGGCAAGCTGCCCAAGCGGGTCACCGGCACCAGGGTGCGGTTCTGGGCCGACAAGCAGATCTTCCTGCCCGACGCCGAGGTCTCGCTCGACGAGATCCACGTCCGGCTCCGCCAGACCGCCTTCCTGGTGCCCGGCCTGACCCTGGCCGTGATCGACAGCAGGCACGAGGAGCGGGTCGAGGAGGAGTTCCACTTCGACGGCGGCATCTCCGAGTTCACCGAGTTCCTGGCCCGCGACGAGGCCGTCTGCGACGTGCTGCGCCTGCAGGGGGTCGGTCACTTCCACGAGACCGTCCCCGTGCTCGACGACCAGGGTCACATGACCTCCACCGAGGTGCAGCGCGAGCTCACCGTCGACGTGGCCGTGCGCTGGGGCAAGGGTTACGACTCGACCGTCCGCTCGTTCGTCAACGTCATCGCCACCCCCAAGGGCGGCACCCACCTCACCGGCTTCGAGCGCGGCCTGGTCCGCACGATCAACGAGCTGCTGCGCGAGTCCCGCCTGCTGAAGAACGGCGATGACCCGGTCAACAAGGAGGACATCTCCGAGGGCCTCACCGGGGTCGTCACGGTCCGGGTGCCGGAGCCGCAGTTCGAGGGCCAGACCAAGGAGGTGCTGGGCACCTCGGCGGCCACCCGCATCGTGTCCCACGTGGTCTCCCGCGAGATCAGAGAGCTGTTCGCCAACCCGCCGCGCGGCTACAAGCAGCCCCTGCGCGCCGTGCTGGAGAAGATCGTCACCGCGGCCAAGGCCCGCATCGCGGCCCGCGAGCACCGCGACAACCAGCGCCGCAAGAGCGCCCTGGAAAACTCCGCGCTCCCGGCCAAGCTCGTCGACTGCCGCAGCGACGACATCGACCGCAGCGAGCTGTTCATCGTCGAGGGCGACTCCGCCCTGGGCACCGCCAAGCTGGCCCGCGACTCGGAGTTCCAGGCACTGCTGCCGATCCGCGGCAAGATCCTCAACGTGCAGAAGGCGTCCGTGAGCGACATGCTCAAGAACGCCGAGTGCGCCGCGATCATCCAGGTGGTCGGCGCGGGCTCCGGCCGGTCCTTCGACATCGAGGCGGCCCGCTACGGCAAGGTCATCCTGATGGCCGACGCCGACGTCGACGGCGCCCACATCCGCTGCCTGCTGCTGACCCTGTTCCACCGCTACATGCGGCCCATGGTCGAGGCGGGCAGGGTGTTCGCCGCCGTCCCGCCGCTGCACCGCATCGAGCTCACCAACCCCGGCCGGGGCAAGGAGAAGTACATCTACTGCTACTCCGACGCCGAGTTGCACAAGGTGCTGCGCGACCTGGAGCGGCGTGGCCGGCGCTGGAAGGACCCCGTGCAGCGCTACAAGGGTCTGGGCGAGATGGACGCCGACCAGCTGGCTGAGACCACCATGGACCCCCGCCACCGCATCCTGCGCCGCGTCCGGATCGAGGACGCGGAGACGGCGGAGGGGATCTTCAGCCTGCTGATGGGGAGCGATGTGGCTCCACGTCGCGAGTTCATCGTCAACAGCGCGGCCGAGGTCGACCGCGATCACATCGACGCCTGAGCGCTGCTCGCCGACGCGGTGATCCAGTCGTGGGCTCGCTGGAAGCGGCGAGGCTAGGCTGGTGGCCGTGTCGGGTGTGGATCGGGCTGAGGTTCCATGGGTGTCCGACGACGTGCCGGACGTCGTCGTGGTGGATGGGCAGGCGCAGTCCTACAGCGGCAATGTCCATGAAGAGCTCAAACTGCTCCTCATGATCGACTCAGGTCTCACCTTGCGCAGACGCGGCACGACCTACCGGGCCGCTCCTGGGCAACTGGTCGCGCTCCACCCGGACGACGCGCATTCCGGGCAGCCGGACGATCTCGAGTCGGCGCGTTGGCTGATCATGTGTGTGTCGCCCTCCTTGATCGCCGAGGTCGCCACGCCTGAGGCGGTGCGCTACGGGGATCCGGTGATCCGGGACAGCGGGCTGGCGGCCCGTTTCCGGTCCGTACACGGCTCCCTCTACCGGCCTTCCGGGCAGCCCGGTTCGGCGCTGGGGCGGGAGACACAGATGCTGGAGTTCGTCTCCAGGCTGGCGCGGCAGTCCTACGGTGCCGAGGGCAGGAGGGACACGGCGCAGCGTGTCCCCGAGACTCTGCGTGCGTACCTGCGGGCGAACCTGTCCCGCAACGTGACGCTGGACGAGCTCAGCGCGGTGACGGAGCTCAGCAAGTACCGGCTCGTGCGCGTGTGCACCGCCTGGTTCGGTCTGCCGCCGCACAAGCTGCATCTGCGTCTTCGGCTCGATCGGGCCAGGCAACTGCTCCGGCGCGGTACCGGGATCGCCGAGGTCGCCTACGAGACGGGATTCCACGATCAACCCCACCTGACCCGGGTGTTCGCCCGGACCTACGGGATGACCCCCGCCCTGTACCAGTCGACATATCGCGGCACGGCGTGGACCGGCTGGACCGCACGCTGATCCAGGCGGGGCAAGAACGTGCAATACGGATGTCGACCCCGGCAGGTAGTTTCCTCGGCGACGCCAACTTGGTACGAGCGCGACGGAGATACGGCGAGTTGCACGACGACTGCCCTGTCCCTCGGGCTGTGTGCTTTTCGATGGGAGCATGTGATGCGTTACCGGCTGCTGGGCCGCACGGGGCTGCGGGTGTCCGAAGCGTTCCTGGGAACGATGACCTTCGGCGAGGACTGGGGGTGGGGCGCCTCGGTCGAGGAATGCCGCAAGATGTTCAGCGTCTACGCCGAAGCGGGCGGCAATGTGATCGACACCGCCAACCGGTACACCGAGGGCAGCAGTGAGCGGATCGTCGGGGACCTGCTCGGCTCCGACCGCGACCGTTTCGTGCTGTCCACGAAGTACACACTGACCATGGACGGCACCGACCCCAACGCCGGCGGCAACCACCGCAAGAACCTGGTCCGTTCGGTGGAGGCCAGCCTGCGGCGGCTGGGCACCGACTACATCGACCTGCTGTGGGTGCACATCTGGGACCCCAACACCCCGGTCGAGGAGACGATGCGAGCGCTGGACGATCTCGTACGGGCGGGCAAGGTGTTGTACGTCGGGATCTCCGATGCGCCCGCCTGGCTGATCTCCCGCGCGCAGACCATCGCCGAGTTCCGCGGGTGGACGCCGTTCGCCGGCCTGCAACTGCCCTACAGCCTGCTCAAGCGTGACATCGAGCGGGAGTTGCTGCCCATGGCCGCAGCTTCGGAACTGTCGGTGGCCGCGTGGTCGCCGCTGGCCGGCGGTGTCTTGTCGGGCAAGTTCACCCGCTCAGGAGCCGACGGCCCCTCCCGGGTTGACCGGGCAACCGTCTCCGAACGCGACCTGGGCATCGCGCGCACTGTGGACACCGTGGCCGACGAACTGGGCGTTTCCTCCTCGCAGGTGGCCATCGCGTGGACGCGAGCGCATCGTCCCTGGATCCACCCGATCCTCGGCGCCCGCAACCTGGACCAG
The DNA here is from genome assembly GCF_040648415.1 of Nonomuraea sp. NPDC049141. Lineage (NCBI taxonomy): Bacteria > Bacillati > Actinomycetota > Actinomycetes > Streptosporangiales > Streptosporangiaceae > Nonomuraea > Nonomuraea sp. NPDC049141. The sequence continues at coordinate 1,041,572 of NZ_JBEZDR010000001.1, read as the reverse complement.
TTGACCGACAACCTCGCCGCGATCGACCTGCGACTGCCCGACGAGGCGGTGCGCCGACTGGACGAGGCCAGCGCGATCGACCTGGGCTTCCCGATGGAGTTCATCATGGACACCACGACCGACTTCGTCTACGGGCCCAGCGGAAAGCAGGTCGACGGCCGCCGGGTCGGATGAACGCGGCGCCGACCCGTCCAAGGCCTCCCCCGAGGGCTTCCTCCCAGGCGTCAATCCGGGCGCTCAGGTCCTCGGGCAGCACGCCAAGACCCGATGCACACGCCCTGCCAAAGGCGAAAGATCCTTTTGGGAACCCCCTCAGGCCAACCGCCGCGATGCGTGCCTACGGCCCGCTGGACTCGCCGTAGACCAGGCCTCGGAGCCGTCATCGCCCCCGCACGGCCGATGGTTCTCCAGGGGCACACTCCTGCGGTGCGATGGGCTGGGCGCCGTGGCGTGCGTGCGGTTGGCTGTGGCTTCTGTGCGGTCAGGGGGCGGCGCGGTTCATGCGGTCAGGTCCGGCGTGAACACCTCCCGGTCGATCGGTGAAGGAGAGGTGTGAACCCAAGGACCGAGAGGTGACCGCGATGACACGGGCGTTACCCGCTCAAGCCGGGGACGCCGTGATCATCGAGCAGTCCTGGCGGGAGCCCGAACGTTTCGCCGCCATCTTCGACCGCTACTACTCCGAGATCCACGGCTACGCCTCACGCAGGCTGGGCGGCGGTCTGGCCGACGACGTCGCCGCGGAGACGTTCCTGATCGCCTTCGACAAGCGCGCCGGTTACGACGTCTCCCGCGCCGACGCGCGGCCCTGGCTGTACGGCATAGCCTCCAACCTGATCGCCCGGCGCCGTCGCGCCGAGGAGCGCCAGTACCGGGCGCTGGCCAAGGCCGGCCCGGAGAATCCCGTAGAGGATCACGCCGAGCGGGTCGCCGGAGAGGTGGACGCGGTCGCGCGCAGACCGGCGCTCGCCCAGGCTCTGGCCAAGATCGCCCACGGCGACAGGGACGTGCTGCTCCTGGTCGCCTGGGCCGAGCTCACCTCGGAGCAGGCGGGCCAGGCGCTCGGCATTCCGGCGGGTACGGCGCGCTCACGGCTGCACAGGGCCCGTAAGAAGATCCAGGACGCACTGGGAGGGGACCGATCATGAACGACGTGGAGACGCTGCGTGAGGCCTGGGACGGGCCGGAGCCTCCCTCACCGGCCGCGCAGGCGGCGGCCAGGGCCGCCCTCATGGCGCGAGCCGCCGGACGCCGTCCCAAGCGAAGGTGGGCGATGCGGGCGCTGGCGGTGGCCGCCTCGGCGGTGGTGATCGCGACGGGGGCGACCCTGGTGCAGTCTGTGGGCGGGGGAGAGCCGACGCTTCCCGCCGCCAACGCGCAGGTGGTGCTCACCAGGATCGCGGCGGCCGTACAGAAGAAGGACTTCACGCCGCCGCGCGACGATCAGTGGATCTACATCGAAGATCACACGCAGAGCCGTGGCAAGGGGTACGCGAGGGGCACGCGGTTCACCCCGCAGACGCCGTTGAAGAACACGGTGGACGAATTCTGGACTCGAGCCGACGGCAAGCGGGTCGGCTACATGGTGAACGGCAAGCTGATGACCACCAACCCTGGAGCCCGGACGCCGGAGAACACCTACGCCCTGGTGGCCGCGCTGCCCACCGATCCCGACAAACTGCTGGCCAGATTCCGCAAGATCAACGCCGTGAAGGACAAAGATCCGGATGGCTGGGTCTTCCAGCGGTTCGAGGTGACCCTGAACCAGAACATCGTCCCCCCGGCCCAGGAGGCGGCCATCTTCCAGGCGATGGCCAAGCTCCCCGGCGTGCAGGTGGACGAGTCGGCGGTGGACGTCGAGGGCCGTCCGGCGCTGTCGGTCTCCCGCATCCTCGACGGGTGGCGCAAGTTCGAGATCCTGCTGGACCCGGCGACCTACGCCTACCGGGGCCGGCGCGAGACCGCGATCACGGATCATGAGGAGCGATACCCGCAGCGGGGGATCGAGCAGTTCACCGTGAAGAACGGCAAGCGAGTTCCCGAGCCCCCCTACGTGGCGTGGAGCATCGAGAAGGGGACGGTCTGGATGATGTTCACCCGCGCCGCCGTCGGTGTGGTCGACAAGGCCGGGCAGAAGTTGTAACCATCCCCGGCTGAGGCGGAGGCGGAGGCGCGAAGAGACTAGGCGGGGCGCAAGGCGCTGGTGTCGAGGACCGGCCACAGGTTGGTGATCTGGTCGTCCCTGAGCTCGAAGATGACGCAGGCCCTGATCTCCACGGGCTGGTTCGTCGGCGGGACGCCGAAGAAGGTGCCGGTGTGCGTCCCCGTCAGGGTCCATCTGGTGGCAACCCTGTTGTCTTCTGCGATCATGTCCTGGACGTCGAAGTGCATGTCTGGGAGGGCTGAGCGGATGTGGGTGGAGATCTGCTTGACGCGCTCCGGGCCCGGTGGGTCGCCGGGAGCGGTGGAGAGGGTGCTGGCGATGATCTCGTCGGCCACGTCCAGCCTGCCCTGGTTGAGCACCTCGTCGTACAGGCGCATGACGACGTCCTTCATCGGTATATCCTTTCAGTTGGCTAGTAACTAGAAACAGATATTTCTAGTTTTCCTAGACACTTGGAACGTTAAGGAGTTTGGTGGGCGATGTCAAGACGTGCGGCGTTGGTGACCGCGTTGCTGGAAGCGCTGCGCAAGACCAACGTGCTGTCGGTCTCCATGAGTCAGGCGGCCGCGGTCCGCATCGGCATCAACACCACCGATCTCCACTGCCTCAACCTGTTGAGTGAAGGGCCGCTGACCGCCAGCGAGCTGGCGCGGCGAGCGGGGATCACCACCGCGTCCGTCACCGGCGTCATCGACCGGCTCGAATCCGTGGGGTATGTACGGCGGGAGCGGGACGACACCGATCGGCGGAAGGTCGTGGTGACGCTCGTACTGGAGCGGGCGGCGGTGGACGTGGCGCCGGTGTTCACGCCGCTGCTCAAGGCCTGGCGCGAATCGCTGAGTGAGTACAGCGATGAGCAGCTCGAAGTGATCACCGACTTCATGAGCAGGACACAGGCGGTGTTCCAGGACGAGGTCGAGCAGATGCGCGCCGGCCCGCCGAGCTGACCCGGCCAGGTCCGGACACGCGAAAGGGGGCCGGGATGTCCCGGCCCCCTTCGGTGTTTCAGCTGGTCAGCCCCGGTAGATGGCTGTCAGGTGGTCAGCGCCAGTAGATGACCGTCAGGGTCGGGGGCTTGACGCCCGCGTCCTTGTTCTCCGACGCGGCGAAGGCGCGCCAGTTGGTGGCCTCCGACTCGTTGGCGCCCTTCAACTGGACGCCGTAGTTGGCGGCGCCGGAGGCCCAGGCCTTGGCCATGGAGGTCACCGGCCACGACAGGTACCCGGCGCCCCCGGCGCACGGGGCGGTCCAGGTGCGGCCGCGGCCCTGCCGGTTCGTCACCTGGCCCGCCGTTGTGGTCGAGGGCTTGTTGTCCCAGTTCAGGTCGGTCTCGTCCCAGGCGCTGGTGATCCGCTGGGCGGTGAGGCCGGAGCCCACCACGAGGCCGCAGGCGTTCGTCTCCAGGTTCCACATCGCCATGTTGGCGAACAGGACCCGCTTGCCGGTCAGCTTGTGGGTGTCGAACTTGACCAGGCTGCGCATGACGTCGCCGCCCTGCCCGTTCTCCCACGGCATCGTGCCCGCGATGATCATCGGGTCACCGGGGTGCGAGGCCCAGGAGGTGGCGACGTCGGTGTCCGTCACACTCGGCAGCGTGATCACCGGGTCGACGGTCACCGGGTAGACGCGCGACGGGTCCGCCAGGAACTTGGCGTCCGGCTTGAGCACCAGGACCTTGGTCCCGTTCTGCGTCTCGACCGTGGTGTCGATCTTCGAGAGCGAGTCACCGCGGGGCTTGCCGTGGCCCTTGGAGTCCCACATGACCGGCTGCGGCGCCGCGGCGACCACCTTGTCGTCGGCCGTGCTGGTCAGGAGCAGGCGACCCTCGGCGGACTCGGACAGCTCCACGCCCTCGGTCTGCACCGGGATGCGGAGCTCCAGCGGGCCTGAGGGCTTCTCGCGCAGGACCACGTCGTGGCGGAACCCCGTGGGCAGGACGGTGACGACGAGGTCGGCCCCCGGACCGGCCGCGTCGGTGAAGGTGGCGACGTTCTCCTTGACGACCGGCTTGGGCAGCGCGGTCGGCCACTTGAGCGAGAACACGCGGCCGTCGTCGTCGGTCATCTTGGCCAGCGTGCCCTCGCCGCCGTTGGAGACCTCGACCTTGGCGCGCGAGGCGCGCGGCTTCAGGACCGCGCCGTCGGCGACGAGTGAGGTGTCGATGGGCACCCACTGGCCGTCCTGCTGGACCTGGGAGGGGCCCGAGGTGATGGTCGCGGTGAGGCTGCCGTCAGGGTTGGCGACGGTGGTGCTCGACTCGTCCGACAGGCTCGGCACGGGTACGGGCTGGCCGTCGGCGGCGGCCTGGGCCAGGGCGATCTCCTCGGCGCTCTGGCCGGTGGGGGTCGCGGCCGAGGCCGGGAAGGCCGTGGCGCCGGTGAGTACGGTCACGGCGCTCAGTCCGAGGGCCAGACGGCCCATGGAACGGTTGAGAGACTTACGCAAAATCTACGTCCTAACGATTCGGTGGATGCGGAGCAGCGCGCGAATGCGCTGACTTCAGGGCGTCGGCGGGGGTCTGGCCCCCGGCGACGATCACCGATCGTTAGGCGGTGCCGGATTGATCGTTAACATGACGTCCCCGTTTCTGTGGCGGCGAACAAGATCGCCGACGGGTCACAGGAATATCACAAGCGGCAGTCCGGCAATGCGAAAGATCGTTTTGGTGCGATATTTATCACAAAACGTAGAGTTATCGGGAAATACGGAAAGTCAGCTCAGAGCGACCGGCAGCAGCTTGCCCGTGTGCACGTCGTAGATCGCACCGCCCACCGGCAGTCCCGGGGGCAGGAAGGGCGAGGAGTTGATCCGCGTCAGGTCGTGGCGCAGGGCCGCGTCCTGGTCGGGGACGGTGTGGAACTCCAGGCTGCGGGTGTCGACGCCGTGCCGCTGGGTGAGCTCGTGCACGTCGGCGTCGGTGACCTTGGACATGCCGCAGTCGGTGTGCGGCATCACCAGGACCCGTTCGACGCCGAGCAGGTAGATGGCCAGGACGAGGGTACGCAGGACGTCGTCCGTCACGCGCGCGCCCGCGTTCCGCAGGATCTTGGCGTCGCCCGGCTTCAAGCCGAGCAGTCCCAGGGGGTCGATGCGGGAGTCCATGCAGGTCACCACGCCCAGCCCGCGAGCTGCCCGACCGGTCAGATCGGAATTTCGGAATTTAGCAGCATATTTAGCGTTGCCGGCAATCAGGTCGTCAAACGCACTCATGGGACAGATGATCCCTCATACCCGTTTCGTGGTGTTTCTCGGGGTGGCGACACGGCCGGAGTTGCTCAAGGTCCCACGCGCGACCCTCACTTTGCGTGATGATGTCGTAGCCCAACGTGTGAACTCTGCTCAGAACGTGATCGAAGAAGGTTTTTCGTGAGTAGGTCCGAATCGCTCGCCGCGTACCTGCGTACCCAGGCCAGGCGCCGCCTCGACCGTGTGGAGACCCGAGACGACGGCCGCAACGCGAAGTGCGCGCTGGCGCTCCTCGACGCGGCCGCCTACGCGAGCGGCCTCCCCGACGACGACCCGCTCCTCACGCTGCTCGACCAGGCAGGCTGCTTCGGTCCGCTGGGCTGTGACGACTTCGAGCCCGGAGAGGTCGGCTATCGGCTGATCCGGGAGTGGCAGGGCGAGCCCCACGAACTCCTGCTCGCCCTGCCGGCCGCCATCGCGACCACCGCCTGATCACCGCCTGATCACCGTCTGACCGCCGGCCGCCGTCAGACGGGGGCGTTGCCCGGCTTCCACTTGATGCCGCAGCCGAGTGACGGGTTCTGCTCCTCGCTCACCGGCTCGCCCGCCAGCAGGGCGTCGATCGCCGCGCGCAGCGCGGAGCCCGTCACCGGTACGGAGTTGCCGGGCCGGGCGTCGTCGAACTCACCGCGGTAGGCCAGCCGGAACGCGGCGTCGTACAGGAAGAAGTCGGGCGTGCACGCCGCCCGATACGCCTTGGCGGTCTCCTGCGTGTCGTCGAGCAGGTAGGGGAACGTGAAGCCTGCCCGCTTCGCCTGTTCTGCCAGGTGTGTCGGGTCGTCGTCGGGGTAGTTCACGCTGTCGTTGCTGCAGATGGCCACCATCGACAGCCTGGCCCCGTAGTCGGTGGCCAGGACCCCGAGGCCCTGCTCGATGTGGCGCACATAGGGGCAGTGGTTGGACAGGAACGCCACGAGGATGGCGGGCGAGTCCTTGAGATCCGCGAGCGAGACGCTGCCGCCCTGAATAGCGGTCAGGTGGAAATCGGGCGCTGGGGAACCGAGAGGGACCATGAAGGAGTTGGCAGCCATGGCATCTATTGTCGCCTGTACCTCCACGTAGGAACGGTTTCCTGTTGGTGGGCGGTAGTTAAAGGGATATCGGAGGAAAGTACATGAACGGCATCGCAGAGTTCCGCACGACGGTCCTCGACTGCACCGACACGATGGAGCTGGCCCAGTTCTACTCGCGGCTGCTCGGCTGGCCCGTCCTGGATGGGTCCGACGAGGAGTGGGCCGTCATCACCGATGGGGGCCCGCCCGCGCGGCTGGGCTTCCAGCGGGTCGCCGACTACCGGCCGCCGCTCTGGCCCGGTGCGGAGCACCCCCAGCAGGTGCACATCGATGTGACGGTCGACGACATGGACAAGGCCGAGGCCGCGGTGCTGGAGATCGGCGCCACCAAGCACGATTACCAGCCGAGTGAGGGCGACACCTTCCGCGTCTTCCTCGACCCGGCCGGCCACCCGTTCTGCCTCTGCAGATAACCAGCGGCGGATTCCGGCTCCTGGCGCGCCGGCGCCAGGAGCCGGTTTCTGCCTCAGCGAGCCGCCTGCGTCAGCAGGTCCACCGCCTTGCGTACGTTGCCGGCCGCCAGTTCGTGGTCGGCCGACGCCTGCAGATCGGGCCGCCTGCCGGTGGCCTGCGCGATGTCCCTGGCCACCGAGACGACGGCGTCGTCCTGGGCGTACGCGTCCGTGGCCGAACGGTCGAGCAGCGCGGCCGCGGTGCCGAGCGCTCCCAGCACGACGCGGGTGTTCCGCACTGAGCCGTCGGCGTTCCAGTTGTTGGCCGGCAACGCCACCAGCAGCGTCGCCGAAGCCGCCCTGGAGGCCCCGTCGCCGTCGGCGAGCCGGTCGTAGGCCGCCTTGAGCCGGTCGCGGGCCCTGTCGGTGCGCAGGCCCCAGCCGTACGGGTAGAGCGGGTCGTAGCTCGCGTCGCCCACGTTGATCGGCACCTGCTCCGCCGTACGGAACCAGGTGAACGGCAGCCGCCCGGTGTACGGCACGGCCCCGAACAGCGGGTCGGCCACGCCGGCGCCCTCGGTGCCGGGCAGCCACGACGCCACCAGCGCCTTGACCTTCGACAGGTCGCCCATCAGCAGCGGGCGGCCGGAGACGACCAGCACGGCGCACTTCATCGCCGCGCACACCCGGTCGATCGCCGCCCGGTCGGCTGCCGACAGGTCGAGCGTGTGCCCGTTGACGCCCACGTCGCCCATGCCCTCGGCGTACGGCTTCTCGCCCACCACCACGACCCCCACGTCGTGCCCGGTCAGCGGCGCGGAGGCGTCGGCCGAGTAGGTGACCGAGGCCGCCCGGCCGCGGATCGCCGACAGGATCGTGGTGCCCTGCGTGGTCGGACCGGACGAGCCCTGCCAGGTGATCGTCCAGCCGCCGGTCTGGTTGCCGATGTCGTCGGCGTTGGACCCGGCGACGTACACCTTGGCGTCACGGCGCAGCGGCAGCAGCCGGTCCTCGTTCTTCAGCAGCACCTGGGACTTCGCGGCGGCCGTGCGGGCCACCGCGCGGTGCGCGGCCGAGCCGACGTCGCCGATGCCGGAACGGTCGGCGTACGGATGCTCGAACAGGCCGAGCCGGAACTTCTGCGTCAGGATCCTCGCGACCGCGTCGTCGATCCGCGCCATGGGCACCCGTCCGGCCGCGATCTCGTCCTTGAGCGTGCTCGTGAACAGCGGGTACGCATACGGCACCATGATCATGTCGAGCCCGGCGTTGATCGAGGTGCGCACGTCGCTCGGGTAGTCGCCGGGGATCTGGTCGATCGCCTGCCAGTCGCTGATCACGAAGCCCTTGAAGCCGAGCCGGCCCTTGAGCACGTCGGTGATCAGCTCCTTGTGCGCGTGCATCTTGAGCGGCCCCTGGCCGAAGTCGACGCTGGAGAACGACGGCATGACGCTGCCCACGCCGCGCCTGACCGCCTCGGCGAAGGGCGCCAGGTGGACGGCCGCGAGCTGTTCCCTGGTGACCTGGGTGACACCCTGGTCGATCTTGTAGTCGCCGCTGGTCGAGGAGCCGTACGTGGTGCCGCCGTCGCCGACGTAGTGCTTGGCCGTGGCCAGCGCCCCGTTGTCCTGCAGGCCGTCGATGATCGTGGCCATCCGCGACACCAGCGCCGGGTCCTCGCCGAACGACTCGTACGCGCGTCCCCACCGGTCGTCGCGCGACACGCACAGGCACGGCGCGAAGTCCCACGGGACGCCCGTGGCCTTGACCTCCTTCGCCGTGACCTTGCCCGCCCGCTCGACCAGCTCGGCGTCACGGGTGGCACCGAGGCCGGCGTTGTGCGGGAAGATCGTCGCGCCGAGCACGTTGTTGTGCCCGTGGACCGCGTCGACGCCGTAGATGAGCGGGATCTGCAGCCGCGTCTGCTGGGCGCGCAGCTGGAACCCGTCGATCATGTCGGCCCACGCCTTCGGCGTGTTCGAGGGCGGGGTGGAGCCGCCGCCCGACAGCAGCGAGCCGAGCAGGTAGGTGGCGATGTCGTTCGGTGAGCCGAGCGCGAGGCGTTCGGCCTGCGTCATCTGGCCGACCTTCTCCTCGGTGCTCATCCGGCCGAGCAGGTCGGCGACCCGCTGCTTGACGGGCTTACGGGCGTCGAGGTACGGCAGGCCATGCGCGTTGATCACGATGGCCGGTACCTCGGCCGGGGGCCTGGTGCCGGTGCCGGACAGCACGATCGGGATGGTCTCGGCCATCTCAGCCGTGTTGTCGGCCAGCGTCTTGACCGTGAACGCCTTGGCCGAGCCAGAGGCGGTGCCCGCGGGGAAGGTCAGCGTGCCCTCGACCGGCGTGTAGTCCTGGCCGGGTGTGGCCGTGCCGGTGCCGGTGCGGTAGCCGACGGCCAGGTCGGCGGGGAGCGGGCCGCCGGTGGCGGTGGTGACCGAGACGCGTACCTCGGCCGTGCCCTTCTCGTTCACCGGATAGACCGGCTTGTCCGTGGCCAGTCGTACCGGCCGGGGCGGGGCCGTGCCGTACACCTGCACGTCGTCCCAGAACAGCGTGCCCGAGGCGGCGGGGAGGCGCATCGAGTAGCCCCACATGGCGACCAGGTCGAGCTCACCGTCGGTGGGGGCGCCGCCCGGCTGGTAGTCGGCGCGGCGGGTGAAGCCGGAGAACGGCACCTGCACCTGCCGCCACCCGGCGGTGTCGTCGGTGAAGGACGACTCGAACAGCTCGGCGCTGCCCGCTCCGCCGCCGCCGTCCTTGACCTCGAAGAACACCTTCTGCCCTGATCCGGTGCCGTTGACCCAGAAGGAGAAGCCCGCGTAGGCGGACCAGTCCTGGGCTGTCGTCAGGTCGTGGGACCAGCCGCCCCACTGGCTCACGTTGTAGACCGCTTTGAGCACCCGGTTGGTCGTGGGGGCGCCGGGCCGGGTGGCGTCGGGCTCGACGGTCAGGGTCGGGGTAGAGGCGCCGTCGTTGCCCCAGGCGGAGACGCCGGCGGGCAGGGTCGTGGCTTCGAAGTCGGTGACGGTCAGCGGTTCGGCGGCGGCCTGGGCCGGGGGAGCGGTGACCAGGGCGGCTACCAGGGCCAGCGCCGCCCATAGCGGGGTTCTTAATCGGAACACGGTTCCTCCCAAGAGCAGAGAGAGCGCTCTCTCCTAGAGGGGATCGTGTCACGGGAGCGTTTTATAACAACCCATGCGAACCCAAGTGAAGCCGCCCGGCCACACGTGGGCCGCCCGGCCACACGTGGGCTGGGCGCCCGCACGTGGGCCGGGCGGCAGCACGCTAGAACAGCGGCGCGTCCTCGGCCGGCTGAGCCGGCGCGTCCGAGTCCGCTGAGTCGGCCGCTCCGGCGCCGAGGGCGCCGCCGACGGCGCCGATGGTGTTGGTGAGGCGGACGCCCGATCCGTCGCGGCGCCCGATCTCGTCCGGCAGCGGCACCGGCTTGCCCACCGAGGACACCGCCTTGGCCGGCGCGGGCCCCGCCCAGGCCAGCAGCAGCACGTCTTCGCCCTTGAGGAAGCGCTGGGCCCGGACCCCGCCGGTGGCCCGGCCCTTGGCCGGGTATTCGGCGTAGTCCGACACCTTGCCGCCCCCGACCTGAGTCCCCGGCAGAGCGGTGGACGAGCCCGCCACCGTCACCACCTGGGACGGCCGCGACGGATCGACCACGCCGAACCAGACCACCCGGGCCGCGTCGTCGAGCCGGATGCCCGCCATGCCGCCCGCCGGACGTCCCTGCGGGCGTACCTGCGAGGCGGGGAAGCGCAGCAACTGCGCGTCGGAGGAGATGAAGACCAGGTCGTGCGCCTCGGATTCGAGCTCCACGGCGCCCAGCACGCTGTCGCCCTCCTTGAGGGTGATCACCTCGAAGTCGTCGCGGTTGGCCGGGTAGTCGGGCACCACCCGCTTGACCACGCCCTGCACGGTGCCCACGGCCAGGCCAGGGCCGTCGGGGTCGAGTGAGCCGAGCCCGACGACGGTCTCGTCCGGCTCGAGCGCGACGAACTCGGAGACGGGATGGCCACCCGACAGCGACGGCGGGTTGGCGGAGGGCGGCAGCGTCGGCAGATCGACCACCGCGACGCGGATCAACCGGCCCGCCGACGTCACCACGCCGACCTCACCTCTGACAGTGGTGCGGACCACGGAGACCAGCACGTCGTGCGCGGAGCGTTCGTCGCCGCCCGACAGTGGCGAGGCGTCGGAGGTGCGGGCCAGCAGCCCGGTGGAGGAGAGCATCGCCAGGCACGGGTCGTCGGCCACCTGCAGGTCCACCACCGCCGCCGCCGTGCGGGGCGCGCCCGACGCCTCCAGCAGGACGGTCCGGCGCGGTGTGCCGTACTTCTTGGCCACGTCGGCCAGCTCGCCCGAGACCACCTGGCGCAGGCGGGCCTCCGACGACAGGATCCCGGTCAGCTCGGCGATCTCGTCGCTCAGCGTCTGCTTCTCGCGGTCGAGCTCCAGCTTGTCGAAGCGGGTCAGGCGGCGCAGCGGCGTGTCGAGGATGTAGGCGGCCTGGATGTCGCTCAGGTCGAAGACCTCCATCAACCGGGCGCGCGCCTGCGCCGAGTCGTCGGAGGTGCGGATGACCTGGATGACCTCGTCGATGTTGAGCAGCGCGATGATGAGGCCGTCGACCAGGTGCAGGCGCTCCTCGCGCTTGCGGCGGCGGAACTCCGAGCGGCGGCGCACGACCTCGAGCCGGTGGTTCACGTAGACGCTCAGCAGCTCACGCAGGCCCAGCGTGCGCGGCTCGCCGTCGACGAGTGCCACGTTGTTGATGCCGAAGGTCTCCTCCATCGGCGTCAGCCGGTAGAGCTCCTCGAGCACGGCCTCGGGGATGAAGCCGTTCTTGATCTCGATGACCAGGTGCAGGCCCTTGTGCCGGTCGGTGAGGTCCTTGAGGTCGGCGATGCCCTGCAGCTTCTTGCTGGTGACCAGCTCTTTGATCTTGGCGACGACCCGCTCGGGGCCGACGTTGTAGGGCAGCTCGGTGACGACGAGGCCCTTGCGGCGCGGGGTGATCTGGTCGACCCTGCACTTGGCGCGCATGCGGAAGGTGCCGCGGCCGCTCTCATAGGCGTCGCGGATGCCCTGCAGGCCGATGATCGAGCCGCCCGTGGGCAGGTCGGGGCCGGGCACGAAGCGCATGAGCTCGTCGAGCGTCGCGTCGGGCTTCTTGATCAGGTGACGGGCGGCGGCCACGACCTCGGCGAGGTTGTGCGGCGCCATGTTGGTGGCCATGCCGACCGCGATGCCGGTCGTGCCGTTGACCAGCAGGTTGGGGAAGGCCGACGGCATGACCGTGGGCTCGGTCTCCTGCCCGTCGTAGTTGGGCTTGAAGTCGACGGTGTCCTCGTCGAGGGACTCGACCATCAGCATGGCCGCCGGGGCCAGCCTGGCCTCGGTGTAACGCATGGCGGCCGGCGAGTCGTCGGGGGAGCCGAAGTTGCCGTGGCCGTCGACCAGGGGCAGGCGCATCGAGAACGGCTGCGCCAGCCGGACGAGGGCGTCGTAGATCGCGCCGTCGCCGTGCGGGTGGAGCTTGCCCATCACATCGCCGACGACCCGGGAGGACTTGACGTGACCGCGCTCGGGGCGCAGGCCCATCTCGCTCATCGAGTAGAGGATGCGCCGCTGCACGGGCTTGAGACCGTCGCGCGCGTCGGGCAGCGCACGCTGATAGATCACCGAGTAGGCGTACTCGAGATAGCTTGCGCGCATTTCCGAGGAGACGTCGATGTCGACGATCCGCTCCTCGAAGTCCTCGGGTGGGGGTGCAGTCGTACGTCGGGCCATGTCGAACATTGTGCCGAAGAAAGTTGAGTGCCCGCGACGCATCGGCCGCGCCGGTCGGAACGAGTATGCTTGACCAAGCAATTGCTTGGGCGTTACGTTCGGAAATAAGCGGCACACTCGCTTCCGGAGGCGTCATGATCGAATTCCATCCCGTGACCAAGCACATCGGCGCCGAAGTGACAGGTGTAGACCTGCGCAAGCCGCTGGCCCAGGAACAGGTCGAGACCCTGCGGGCCGGTTGGCTCAAGTACCTCGTGCTGTTCTTCCGGGACCAGGAACTCGACGATGAACAGCACCTGCAGTTCGCCCTGAACTTCGGCACGCTCAACCACCCGGCCTTCAAGAAGGACAGCGCCAGCCCGATCCACGTGCTCGACCAGACCGACCCCAAAGGCGAGGGCGGCGACGAGTGGCACAGCGACAACACCTTCGAACCGACGCCCCCGATGGGGTCGCTGCTGCGCTGCGTCCAGTTGCCGAGTGTGGGCGGCGACACGTGCTGGGCCAACACCTACCTGGCCTACGAGACGCTCTCACCGTCGATCCAGCGGCTCTGCGACGAGCTCACGGCGGTGCACGACATCACGATGTCGATGAAGAAGGCCATCTCCAAGGGGCATCCGTTCGACCTGGCGGAGGTCCAGGCGAAGTGGCCGCCGCTCGAACGGCCCGTCGTGCGCGTACACCCCGAGACCGGACGCAAGGCGCTGTTCGTGAACCGCGCGTCGACGACCCGGCTGGTCGGGCTGACCGATCGGGAGAACGAGGCGTTGCTGCCCCTGCTGATCGACCACATCCGGTCGCCGGAGTACCAGCTCCGGCTCCGCTGGCGGCCGGGCACGCTGGCGTTCTGGGACAACCGCCCCACGCAGCACTACGCGGTCGCCGACTACACGGAGCGCCGCCGCATGCACCGCGTCACGATCAACGCCTTCCCGGAGCACCAATAACCCCTGTGGCCACCGGCCGGGCCACTGGCCGCCACCGGCCGAGAACGCGCACGTAACGGCGGCCGGCCCTGTGCGGGTTCAGCGGCCGTTTTCCTGGAGGCCCTCAGCCATGGACGGCGGGTGGCGGTGGGTGCGGCTGTGCCGTAACGGAAAGAAGAGGTTTGTCGGTCCGTGCGGTGCCGGTGCGGTGGGCGCAAAAGTCGGTGGGAGGTGGTAACAAGGACCACATGATTGACGCCCCCGATTCGGCCATGTTGCGTGAAGAGGCTGAGGCTCGGCTGCGAGCGCTCGCCGGTGACCATGCCCGGCTGCGTGATGACCAGTGGGCCGCCATCGAGGCGCTGGTCGTGGATCGGAGCCGGGTGCTCGTCGTCCAGCGCACCGGGTGGGGCAAGTCGGCCGTCTACTTCGTGGCCACCGCCCTGCTGCGCGGGCTCGACGAGGGGCCCACGGTCATCGTCTCGCCACTGCTCGCCCTGATGCGCAACCAGATCGCCGCCGCCGAGCGGGCCGGGATCCGGGCCGTCACCATCAACTCGGCCAATCCCGAGGCGTGGGAGGAGATCTACGCGCAGGTGGCCGAGGGGCAGGTCGACGTGCTGCTGGTCAGCCCCGAGCGGCTCAACAACCCCGACTTCCGCGACAACGTGCTGCCCGAGCTCGCCGAGAGCGCGGGCCTGGTCGTGGTCGACGAGGCACACTGCATCTCCGACTGGGGGCACGACTTCCGGCCCGACTACCGCAGGCTCGCCACGCTCTTCAACGAGCTGCCGCCCGGCATACCGGTGCTCGCCACCACCGCCACCGCCAACGCGCGGGTCACGCGTGACGTGGCCGAGCAGATGGGCGAGGGCACGCTGGTCCTGCGTGGGCCGCTGGAGCGGGAGAGCCTGCACCTGAGCGTCGTACGGTTGCCGACGGCCGAGCAGCGGCTGGCGTGGCTGTCCCAGGCGCTGCGGGAATTGCCCGGGTCCGGGATCATCTACACGCTGACCGTGGCCGCGGCCCACGAGATCTCCGGATATCTGCGCGATCAGGGCTACGAGGTGGCCGCCTACTCCGGGCAGACCGATCCCGCCGAGCGGCTGGCCGCCGAGGAGGCGCTGCTCAACAACAAGATCAAGGCGCTGGTGGCGACGAGCGCGCTCGGGATGGGGTTCGACAAGCCCGATCTCGGGTTCGTCGTCCATGTGGGGGCGCCGCAGTCGCCCGTCGCCTACTACCAGCAGGTCGGCCGGGCGGGGCGCGGGGTCGAACGCGCCGAGGTGATCCTGCTGCCCGGCATCGAAGACCGCGATATCTGGGCATATTTCACCTCCTTGGCGTTCCCGCCCGAGCCGGTGGTGCGGGCCACGCTCCAGGCGCTCGAAGAGCGCGGCGTGCTCTCCACCCCCGCGCTCGAGACGGCCGTCGACCTCAGCCGGGGGCGGCTGGAGATGATGCTCAAGGTCCTCGACGTCGACGGCGCCGTACGCCGGGTCAAAGGCGGCTGGGAGGCGACCGGCCGGCCATGGGACTACGACGCCGAGCGCTACGCCCGCATCGCCGGCGAGCGCAAGGCCGAGCAGGAGGCCATGCTGGGCTACCTGACCACGACCGAGTGCCGCGAACGCTACCTGCGCGGCCACCTCGACGACGAGACGGCGGGCCCCTGCGGCAGGTGCGACAACTGCACCGGCCAGCACCGCTCGCCGGAGATCGCCGAGCAGGCCGTCGCGGGCGCCCGCGAGCGGCTGACCAGGCCCGGCGTCGAGGTGGACGCCCGCAGGCAGTGGCCGACCGGTCTGTCCGACCTGTCCGGCCGGATCAAGCCGGAGCTCGGCGCCGAGCCGGGCCGGGTGCTCGGGCGGCTCACCGACATCGGCTGGGGCAACCGGCTGCGCGAGCTGTTCCACGGCGCCGACGGGCCGATGGCCGACGACATGTTCAAGGCCGTGATCCAGGTGCTGTCCGCGTGGGACTGGCGGGAGCGGCCCGTCGCCGTGGTCAACGTGCCGTCCGCGTCGCGGCCGCTGCTCGTGCGCGGCTTCGCCGAGCGGCTCGCGCAGGTCGGACGGCTGACCTATCTGGGTGAGCTCGGCTACCGCGACGGCTCGCCGGGCAAGCAGTTCAACAGCGCCAAGCGGGTTCAGGCGGTCAGGGCGACGCTGGCCATGCCGAAGGAGGTCGGTGCCGCCATCGCGGCGTGCGGTGGTCCCGTCCTGCTGATCGACGACCGCATCGACACCGGCTGGACGATGACGCTCGCCGCCGCCCTCGTACGCCACGCGGGCGCCCCCGCCGTGCTGCCGCTGGCCCTGGCGACGGTCAGCTGACGCCCATCGTCAGCAGGTCATAGTTGGCATAGACCGGGCTGACGTACACGTTGGTCGTCTTCTTGCCGCGTACGAGCAGGTTGCGCTCCCAGGAGAGCGGCACCAGCACGGCCTCGTCGGCGATCTTCTGTTCGACCTCGCTCCAGCGCTGGGCGCGCGTGGCGGCGTCGAGTTCCTGCCTGGCCGTGTCGATGAGGGTGTCGAGCGCGGGCAGGCGGACGTTCACGTTGATCGAGTGGCCCTTCTCCAGGATCTCCCTGCTGTCGGCCAATGGGGTGACGAACGACTCCACGTCCGGCCAGTCGGGCACCCACGCCCTGGCGATCAGGCCGACGTTCTCCTTCTTGAGGTATTCGGGGTTGCCGCCGTACTTCGCGTGGAAGTCCGCGAGCGAGAAGCCCCGGATCTGGAGCTTGATGCCGGCTTTGGCCAGCGACGCCTGTACGGCCTGCGCGGCGGCGGACTCGCCGAAGGTGTCGCGGTAG
The DNA here is from genome assembly GCF_040648415.1 of Nonomuraea sp. NPDC049141. Taxonomy (NCBI): domain Bacteria; kingdom Bacillati; phylum Actinomycetota; class Actinomycetes; order Streptosporangiales; family Streptosporangiaceae; genus Nonomuraea; species Nonomuraea sp. NPDC049141. The sequence goes on along the minus strand of NZ_JBEZDR010000001.1, from coordinate 1,025,142 downwards.
ATGTAGGTGGTGGAGAACCCGCCGGGTTTGCCGCAGGCGTTGAGTGACTCCTTGGCCGCGTCCACGTCGCCGGACGGAGTGAGGCCCGGCAGGAGCGCGTGCGTGCCGGGGATCAACGGCGGCACGAGCGCGTTCGGTATCTGGCCGCCCTCGTTCAGCCCTCCGACGAAGGCCCGGTTGATCGTCGCCAGGTCCAGGGCGCGGATCACCGCGCGGCGGCAGTCGACCTTGTCGAACGGCGGGACCTGCGGGTTGATCGCCAGGTAGCGGATCTGGGTGCCGACCGGGGCGTCGGCGCGGCTCTTGACCGCCGGGCTGCCGTAGACGTTGGCCGAGTCCAGGTCCGGGATCGGCGAGCCGACCTCCGTGTCGCCGTCCAGCAGTTTGGTGCGCGCGTCGGCCGCGGGCAGCTCGTACTGGAGCTCGTACCGGTCCGGGAGAGCCTTGCGGTTCGGGTCGGTCGCGGGGTCCCAGTTCGGGTTGCGGACCAGGACGATCTTGTTGTCCGTCGCGCTGTCGAACTTGTACGGTCCCGACGAGGTCACCACGTATCGGTATTTCTCACGGGTGTCCTTGGCCCGCGGCACGGGGACGGTCTCGGGCAACTGGACGACGGCGTCGAAGGCACCGTACGGCTTCTTGAGGTGGAACACGATCGTGCGGTCGTCCGGCGTCGCGATGGCCGAGTCCGTGTTCGCGTCGGGCGACTTGTACGGTCCCTGGTAGCCGGCGGGCAGGTCGAGCATGGTGTCGAAATAGGTGGGACCGTTGCTGAAGTCGCTGTCCATGCTCCGCAGCACCGCGTACTTCACGTCCGCCGCGGTGACCGGTGCGCCGTCCTGGAACTTCACGCCGCTACGCAGCCGGTAGGTCCACGTCTTGCCGCCGTCGCTCACCTGTCCCAGAGACTCGGCCAGGTCGGGAACGAGCTCGGTGCCCGCTTTCCCCGGGACCGGCTTGAACATCGTCAGCGACCGGCCGTAGAGGCGGATGGCGTTCATCACGTCGGGATAGTAGGTGTTGCCCGGATCAGTGGAGTCCAGGCTGTACGCCGAGGCTAGGCGGAGCGTGCCGCCGGTCTTGGTGGACGGGTTCGCGACCGCCGCGACCGCGGCGTCGAAGCGGTCGGACCAGGGGGTGGCCGGGTCCGTCGGCCCTGCTTCCGGTCCCGTCAGGTTGAGGGCGCGGGGGATCAGCCACACCCCGAGGCCCACCATGAGCGCCGTGGCCACCGCCGCCACCGACACCAGCACACCGCGCCGCCGGCCGCCGGGCGCGGTCACGGGCGTGACGCCGCCGGGATCCGTCCCCGAGGGTCGTAGGTACGGCGAAGGCGCCTGCGGTCCGGACTCCCAGCGGGGCCCGACCGGTGGCGCGGCCTGCGGATAGGCCGCGCCGGGTGACGGGGCCTGCGGGTACTGAGGGTGCGCCGCACCAGGTGCCGGGGTCTGTGGGGACGCCGCGCCGGGTGGTGCGGTCTGCGGGTACGCCGCGACCGGTGGTGGCGGTGGTGGGGCGCTCGTCCGGATGAGCTCGCCCAGCACCTGCTCCGCCGTGGGCCGCCGCCGGGGATCCTTGCCCAGCGCGGTCCAGAGCAGCGCCGCGAGTGGCTCCGGTACCCCCGACAGGTCCGGATCCATACTCAGGATGCGGTGCATCACCACCGGAAGCGCCCCAAATCCGAACGCGCTGTGCCCCGTGGCCGCGTACACCATCGTCCCCGCCCACGCGAACACGTCGCTGGCCGGAGACGGCTCGCCGTGGAACTGCTCCGGCGCCATGTACGCGGGCGTGCCCACGATGCTGGTCGTCAGGCTCTGGCTCACGTCGAGCGCCCGCGCGATGCCGAAGTCGATCACCCGGGGCCCGTCGGGAGCGAGCAGCACGTTGCTCGGCTTGAAGTCGCGGTGCATCACCCCGGCCCGATGGATCGCGGCCAGCGCGGTGGCGGTCGCGATGGCCAGCCGTACCAGCGCCTGGTCCCGCAGCGGGCCCTCCCCGGACACCTGGCGCTGGAGCGACGGACCGTCCACGTACTCGCCGACGATGTACGGCTGGTCGTTGACGGCGCCCACGTCGAGCACCCGCGCCGTGCAGAACTCGGCCACCCGCCGGGCGGCCTCAGCCTCGCGGCGGAAGCGTCGTACGGCCTGCTCGTCGTCGGCGAACCTGGCGTGCAGCAGCTTGATCGCCACCCGCTCGCCGGCCGGGGAGGTGCCCAGATAGACGCTGCCCTGGCCACCCTCGCCGAGGAACCCGGTGACCTGGTAGGAGCCAACCGACACAGGGTCGCCTGGCCGTAACGGACGCACGCCCAGCATCCGGCTCCTTATCGTCCTTTTTCGGGACTCCTACGATAAAGGGCGCCGGAAAGATCGCACTAGAGGCGCGGACGCGCTCCCAGGTGCACGATCGCCTGTGCCGCCAGATGGCAGCCGGCGGTCAGCGCCTCGGACGGCGGCTTGCCCTCCAGCCACGGCGGCAGGAACCCGGCGCAGAACGCGTCGCCCGCTCCCGTGCCGTCGATGATCCGGTCGACCGGCTCGGCGTCCACCCGGACCGGCTCGGAGCGGCTGTTGCCGAACCAGAGCGCGCCCTCGTCGTTCATCTTGATCACGACCTGCGGGAACCAGGCGGTGAGCACCTTGGCGGCGGCCTCGGGATCGTCGCGGCCGGTCAGCACCTTCGCCTGGTCGACGTTGGCGAACAGCAGCTTGGCCCCGTTGGTCCACTCAAGGAACGGCTCGGCACCCGTACGCTCCAACGGCGCGGACGACGAGCAGTCGACCGAGATCGACATCCCGGACCGGCGAGCCATGTCGAGCGCGGCCAGCCCCGCGTCGCGGGACCCCTCGTTGATCAGGGTGTAGCCGGACAGATGCAGATGACCCCCGCCGAACAGGTCGCGGGGCAGGTCCTCCGGCGAGAGCGCCGCGTTGGCGCCCGGGTCGGAGAGCATGGTCCGCTCACCCTTGTGCGTGACGAGCACCACGCAGGTGCCGGTCGGCCGCTCAGGGTCCATGACGAGCCGGGCGTCCACGCCGTAGCCCATCAGCTCCATGTCACGGTTTCGACCGGTGATGTCGGCGCCCCGGCGGCCGATGAAGGCCACCTCCGCACCCTCGACGGCGAGCCAGGAGGCGATGTTCGCCCCTGATCCACCGCCGTGCATCGTCACGATCGCCGGAGTGTCGCTCGCCCTGGCGAGTGCATAACGGGCGCGCGCGACCGCGTCGGTCATGAGATCGCCCACCACGACGACCCGCGTCATGATGCCACCACCTTGCTGCCTTCAGAACGAGCCTGGCCAACGGCAAAACTAACAGCTTCCGGGCTACCCGTGGGGCGTACCCCGGACACAGGGGGTCAGTCGATGCACAAGCGTTGCCCAATAGGCCCTGCGGAGCCCGGCAACCGGGATGCGGTCTACGCTCGGGACTGTGGAGGCTCAGTACCCCGCCCACTGGGAGGCCGACGTCGTCCTGGCCGACGGCGGCACCGCTCACGTGCGCCCGATCAAGCCCGCCGACGCCGACCGACTGCGTGCCTTCTACTCCCGGCTCTCCGACGAATCCATCTATTTCCGCTTCTTCGGCCCGAGGCCGCGGCTCTCCGACAAGGAGGTCGCCTGGTTCACCACCGTCGACTACGCAGACCGGGTCGCGCTGATCGCCACCATCGGCACCGAGATGGTGGCCGTGATCCGCTACGACCGGACGGGGCCCGGCGAGGCCGAGACGGCCTTCCTCGTCGAGGACGCCCACCAGGGCAGGGGAGTGGCCTCGGTGCTCCTGGAGCACCTGGCCGCCACGGCCCGCGAACGCGGCATCGAACGCTTCGTGGCCGACGTGCTCCCCGCCAACATGAAGATGATGGGCGTGCTGCGCCAGGCCGGATACACGGCCGAGAGCCGCTTCGCCGACGGCGTCGTCCGCATGACGCTCGACCTCACCCCCACCGACACCTCGGCCGAGGTCACGACCGCCCGCGAACACCGCGCCGAGGCCAGATCCATCGCCCGGCTGCTCGCGCCCGGCTCGGTGGCGGTCATCGGCGCCTCGCGCGAGCCGGGCGGCGTCGGCCACACCGTGCTGCGCAATCTGCTCGCCGCCGACTTCAGCGGCCCCGTCTACCCGGTGCATCGGGAGGTACGGGCGATGGCGGGCGTACGGGCCTATCCGAGTGTGACGGCGATCGACGACCAGGTGGACCTGGCCGTGGTGGCCGTGCCCGCCGCCGGCGTCGTCGAGGTGGTCAAGGAGTGCGCGGAGAAGGGCGTGCACGGGCTGGTCGTGGTCTCCTCCGGGTTCGGCGAGACGGGCACCGAGGGCCGTGAGCGGCAGGACGAGCTGGCGCGCATCGCCCGTGCGTACGGCCTGCGGGTCGTCGGGCCCAACTGCCTCGGCATCGCCAACACCGACCCGGCCGTCAAACTCAACGCCACCCTCGCCGCGACCGTGCCCGGCCGGGGCCGGGTCGGCTTCTTCAGCCAGTCGGGCGCGCTCGGCACCGCCCTGCTCCAGCGGGTGGCGCAGCGGGGGATGGGCATCTCGTCGTTCGTCTCGGCGGGCAACCGGGCCGACGTGTCGGGCAACGATCTGCTCCAGTACTGGGAGGAGGACGCCTCGACCGAGGTGATCCTGCTCTACCTGGAGTCGCTGGGCAATCCCCGCAAGTTCACCCGGCTGGCCAGGCGCCTGGCGCGGAGCAAGCCGATCGTGGTGGTCAAGAGCGGCGGCACGCCCGACAGCCACTCCGCGGAGGCGCTCGGGCTGCCCGACTCGGCGATCAGCTCGCTGTTCTCGCAGGCGGGGCTGATCCGGGTGGACGACCTCATCCAGCTCTTCGACGTGGGCCAGCTCCTGGCCTACCAGCCGCTGCCCGCCGGTCCGCGCGTCGGGCTGGTCACCAACTCCGACGCCCTGGGCCTGCTGGCCGCCGACGCCTGCGTCGCCGCAGGCCTGGAGCCCCTGCCTCCGGTGAACCTGGGCGCCGGCGCCGGAGCCGCCGCCTTCGGCGCGGCGCTCGCGGACCGGCTCGGCTCGTCGTCGGTGGACGCGGTGGTGGTGATCTACATGCCGCCGATCCCCGGCGAGGACGCGGAGGTGGCGGCCGAACTGCTGCGGGTGTCGGAGGGCTCGGCCAAGCCGGTGCTCGCCACCTTCCAGGGGCATCTCGGCATGCACCCCGATCTGCGGGTGGGCGCCGTGCCCTCGCGGGGGTCCATCCCCTCGTACGCGGCGCCGGAGGAGGCGGTCAGGGCACTGGCGTACGTGGCCCGGTACGCGCGGTGGCGAGCTCAGCCGTCGCTGCCACCGCCCGAACTGCCGGACATCGACCCGCCCCGCGCCCGCACCCTGATCAACCGCGTCCTCCATCCGGAGGCCACCGCCGTGGCACCTTCCGCGGAATCCGCGGCGGAATCTCCCGCCGCGGATTCCGCTTCCGCTGCCGCGCGGAGTCTCTTCGCCGAGCCAGGGCCGTCGGTCGAGGCCGAGGCGGCCGACGTGGCCGAACTGCTCGCCTGCTATGGGCTGAGCGTCTGGCCCGCCGAGGCGGTGCGGTCCCCGGACGAGGCGGTCGCGGCCGCCGAACGGCTGGGCTGGCCTGTGGTGCTCAAGGTGGCCGGTCCTGAGGCCGCCCGCCGCGCCGGCACCGTACGCCTCGGGCTGGCGGGGCCCGACAGCGTGCGGCACGCTTACGCCGAGTTCGCCGGCCAGTTCGGCGAGGACGTGGAGCTGGCGGTCCAGCGGATGGCGCCGCAGCCCGCCGTACCCACCGTGGTGAGCGTCACTGACAACCCGGCGTTCGGGCCCATCGTCTCCTTCGGGCTCGGTGAGGTGACGGCGCGGCTCCTCCTCGACCAGGGCTTCCGGCTGGCGCCCCTCGCGGGCGAGGACGCCGCCGGGCTGCTGCGCTCCGTCCGCGCGGCCCCGCTGCTGTTCGGCGAGTACGGCTACCCGCCCGTGGCGGTCGACGCCCTGGAGGATCTCCTGGTCCGGGTGGGCCGCCTGGCCAACGACCTGCCGGAGGTGGCCCGCCTGGACCTCGACCAGGTGCTGGTGGGCAGGGAGGGCGTCATCATCCTGGGCGCCCGGGCGACGATCCGCACCCCACCCGGCCCCCGCCCGGACGGCGGCCCCCGCAGACTGTCCTGACCGCTGAGGAGACGGAGCGGCGGTCGTGCGCTTGCCCATCTCCCCGATCCCTCGTTTGCCACGCGGACACGGGAACGCCGAGGGAGGCGCACAGGGCTCCCATCCGTCGCGTACGTCGTCGACCAGCAGGCGCCTCTGCGCCCACGGCGGCGACATGGTCCTCGAAGGCCTTGATCAGGTGATCCTCGCTCGCCGTGTCCCCGGAGAAGCAACCTGGCCGAGGTCATCCGCGGTCAGTCGTACTCCTTGAAGACGTGTGGAAGGACACGTTCCGCACGGCGACTTCGCCGGTGAACACGGTCGCGGTCATGGAGTGGAGTGGAGTTTGCGGCGGTCGGCGTACTCGCGGGCCAGGTCGTACAGCGCCGCCGCCAGCGCGATCGAGACGAACAGCGCCACCACTCCCAGGCCGTGCCGGAACGCGGTCGGCCAGCCCTGCCCCAGCGCGCCGAAGAACACCGACCCCGCGGCGGCGATGCCGATGGCCGAGCCGAGGCGCTGACCCGTTTGAAGGACTCCGGCCGCACTCCCGCCCTGTTCCGGGGGAACCTCCGACAGGCTGATGGCCTGATTGGGAGAGATCACCAAGCCGCTGCCCATCCCGGCTACCAGCAGGGGCAGCGCCGTCGCCGCGCCCACACCGGCGCCGGGAACCAGCATGGTGGCGACCATCGTCGCCCCCAGTCCGGCCAGTACGGCGACCAGGCCGATGGCCACCAGGCGGCGCCCGGCTCGCGAGACCAGGCGCCCGCCTGCCACCGACGCGCCCGCCGAGCCCAGCGCGAAGGGGCTGATCGACATCCCGGCCAGGAGCGCGCTGTAGCCGAGACCGCTCTGCAGGTACAGGGTGAAGATGAAGAAGATGCCGGTGAATCCGGCGAAGTAGAAGAGCGCTATGGCCGTGCCGAGGCTGTAGGAGCGCTTGGCGAACAGCCCGAGGTCAACCAGGGGCTCCTTGCGGTACGTCCGTTCCCAGACCACGAAGCCCACCAGGACGAGCAGCGCGGCCGGGAGCAGCAGCCACTTGGTGCTTCCCGGCCACTGGTGCTGCTGGATGAAGGGCAGGAGCAGGGCGGCCACGCCTGTGCCGAGCAGGAGTACGCCGACGGGGTCGAGGCTCTCCTGCCGCCGTGGCAGGCCGGGATGCGGAGCGGGGAGGAATTTGTAGGCCAGGGGAAGGAGCGCGATGCCGATCGGGAGGTTCACCAGGAACACCCAGCGCCAGCCCTGCTCAGGCCCGAAAGCCGAGACCAGCGCGCCCCCTATCAGCGGCCCGAGCGCCGTGGACACGCCGATCGTGGCGCCCAGCGCACCGAACGCCCGCCCTCGTTCGGAGCCGCGGAACATCTGTTGGATCAGCCCCGACACCTGCGGGTTCAGAATGCCCGCCGCCATGCCCTGTACCAGGCGGGACACCAGCAGCACCGACATGCTCGGCGCGAAGCCGCACGCCGCGCTCGCCACCGTGAACAGGGCGACCCCGACCATGAAGACCGCTCGACGGCTGCGCGCGTCACCGAGCCGCCCGGCGGGCACGAGCAACAGCCCGAACGTGAGCGCGTACCCGGACACCGTCCACTGAAGACCGTCCTCGGAGGCCCTCAGGCCCGCCCGGATCGAGGGCAGTGCCACGTTGACGATGCTCACGTCCAGTCCGGCCATGAACGCTGACACGAGACAGACGCCCAGCGCCCGTGTCCGGTCGCTCATGGTGGCCTCCCCTGCCAGCCCGGCCTTCCCCAAACGAGCATGATTCCCACTAGAAAGTGAAATATCGGCCCGGCAGCGCTCCGATAGACCCGCCAACCACCCAGAACCCCCGCTCAACCTGCCCTGCATCCGGGTCCCCCGCAACCCGTCCCGCTCGGCCACTCGGGCTTGCTCCGCCACCCGGCGGTCCCTCACAGCCAACGGCTTCCCGCTTCCCGCTTCCCGCTTCCCGCTTCCCGCTTCCCGCTTCCCGCCTCCTGCGGTCCGCTTCCTGCCTCCCGCCTCCCGCCTCCCGCGGTCCGCCGTCGGCGGTCCGCCGTCGGCGGTCCGCCGTCCGTGAAGTGGTGGCGAATGTGTACGACGGCCTCCGTTGTCACAGGCCGTGGCGGCGATCGCCGAGAACGCGTTCGCACAGCTCCGCTTCCACCTCGGCGGAGAACGGATAGTGTGCGGCCGCCTTCCGTGCCCGGTACGCGGTAACGGCCCGAGCCGTGTCCTGCGCGATCAGGTCGGCGTTGATCGCCGCTCCGGCCTTCAACCCCGCCGTGGCGGCGCCGATGACCTGAGCCATCGGGTCGGCGACGTTGCCCGCCACCCACACCCCGGGCACGGAGGTCGCCCCCGTCGCATCGGCGGCGATGTGGCTGCCGATCACGTGACCACGTACCTCCAACTCGGCCGGCTCCAGGCCCAGCCCGACGAGGACGTCGGCGCGGGCGGTGAAGCGCGGGATGACCACCAGCGCCTGGATGGGGATGACCCGCCCGTCGGCCAGGTTCACGCCGGTGAGCCGGTCGTCGGTCACCTCCAAGCCGGTCACCTGACCGTCGACGACGGAGATGCCACGGGCGGCGAACTGCTCACGTTCCTCGTCGCTGAGTTCGGGCGCGGTGTGCGAGAACAGCGTCACGTCCGCGCTCATCTGCCGCCACATCAAGGCCGCGTGAACCGCCATCGCCCCGGTCGCCAGGATGCCGATCGCCTGATCACGTACTTCCCAGCCATGGCAGTAGGGGCAGTGCAGCACGTCCCGCCCCCATCGCTCGGCCACTCCCGGCACCTCGGGCAGTTCGTCGACCAGGCCCGTGGTCACCAGCAGCCGATCCGCCTCGACCCCGGTCCCGTCGTCGAGGACGACACGGAAGCCCCCGTCTGTATGACGTTCAGCGGTCATGACGGTCCCGTCCAGGAACTCCCCGCCGTACGCGCTCACCTCCGCTCGCCCCGAGGCCAGCAACTCGGCGGGAGAAGTGCCTTCACGCGTCAGGTAGTTGTGAACACCGGCCGCAGGGGCGTTGCGCGGGTGCCCGGCGTCGATCACCAGCACCGATCGCCGTGCCCGCGCCAGAGCCAGCGCCCCGCTCAGCCCAGCGGCTCCACCCCCGAGCACCGCTACGTCATAGCGCTTCTTCAGAGGTACGGAATCGGCGGCCGGAGACTGCAGGTTTTGTGTAGTCATGCCGCGTACTCTCACCCCGCATCCACCAACCTGACAAACTTCCTTGCCGCATTGGTAAATAGTTAGATCCCGGCACCCGGCACCCGGCACCCGGCACCCGGCACCCGGCACCCGGCACCCGGCACCCGGCACCCGGCACCCGGCACCCGGCACCCGGCACCCGGCACCCGG
>NZ_JBEZDR010000001.1:916292-1015547 GCF_040648415.1 Nonomuraea sp. NPDC049141 | reverse complement strand
CGGCACCCCGCACCCCGCACCCCGCACCCCGCACCCCGCACCCCGCACCCCGCACCCCGCACCCCGCACCCCGCACCCCGCACCCGGCACCCCGCACCCCGCACCCGGCACCCCGCACCCCGCACCCCGCACCCCGCAGCCCGCAGCCCGCAGCCCGCACCCCGCACCCCGCACCCCGCACCCCGGCTGGGCGGTGGGGTCTTGGCGGCTGGCTAAACCTCATTTCTATGAAATTTCACCATTTGTCACTCCAGGGGTCGGCACAGCGGCACTGATGAGGCGCAATGCAGCGTCCGGTAATTGCACACGGCCCTGCACCTGGATAACGGGATAAAAGACGTTATAGAGCGTTATGTCTGGTGGGTGAGTGCACTGCGCGGTCCTGGCAGGATGGACCCATGAGGGAAACCCGAGTCTCAGCCGCGGGCCTGCGTGAAGCGATCGAGCGCAGCGGCTACTACCCCGACCTCGTCACCGATGCGGTCGAATCCGCGCTGGGCAAGGAGGCTGTGACCGCGTTCGTGGTCCATCACGAGGCCACCTTCGATCCCGCGATGGAAGTGCGCAGGCACGTCACCGTCCTAGTGCTGTCGACGACGAGGCTGCTGGTCTGCCACACCGACGAACACCCGGCGGTCGAAGGCGTCTCGACCTCGCACGCCTCCACGACCACGGAGGCCGTACGCCTGAGCCGCGTCCAGTCGGTCGCGGTCACCCGCGTCGTCCCCGACCCCGCCTCCTACGTCCCCGGCGTCCCTCCCACGGAGGCCACGCTGACGATCGGCTGGGGAGCGATCTCCCACGTCGACCTCGAACCAGCCACCTGCGGTGACGAGAACTGCGAGGCCGACCACGGCTACACGGGCGCCATCACCGCCGACGACCTCTCGCTCCGGGTGAGTGAGGCAGCCGACGGCCCCGAAGCGGTCACCCACGTCCTCGCCTTCGCCAAATCCCTCTCGGAAGCCACCGCCCGCGCCACAACCTGACAGACCACTCCCAGGCACCCACCCTCTCGGTGCCACCAGGGCAAGACCCATGCACACAACGCGAACCTCGACACACCGCCTCCACGACATCGCACCCACAAGGGCACCTCTGCGACAGACCGGTGCTCCTCTGAGGTGGCAATCGGTGGCGCTCATGCGGTGGTGTCCTTGTGGTCGTGTCCACGCGACCGTGTCCTTGGGGTTGTGCTCAAGCGGCACTTCCAGGGTCTCCTGGCCAGGCGGCGCGGGGGCGAGCCCCTACGGTGTCTCACCGGAGACACCTCACGCGGCACCGACCCATCGGCGGTGCCTGCGGGACCGTGCTCATGTGAGAGTGCCTCAGTGGTGGCGGCCACGTGATCGTGCTCGTGCGGCGGTGTCCCTGCTGTGGTGGTGGCCGCGCGACCGTGCTCGTGCGCCGGCACACGGGCCGATCATTCCCGGCGAACAGTCCCGCGCAATATGTGCGGCGCCCAGCCGATCAAGCGAAGAAGACGGCCAAGAATACGCACGTAACGAGGCCCAGCCACGTGCGGGTTCAGCGACCGTATTCCTGGAGGCCCTCAGCCACGTACGGCGAGTGGCGCTCACTTGGCCGTGCCGTACAACATCGTTGGGGTTCTGGGGTTTGGCGGCGATCAGCGGTGTGCGGCGGGAGCTTCGTACAAGATCGAATATTTCGGGCGACGAACGGAATGGAGCGCTATGGGCGGAAACGCGCCACTGATTCCCAGTTACGGCACCGCGTCGTTGGCGGAGTTGCCGAGTGCGTTGCTGGCGGTGCTGGGGATGGACGAGCCGAACCTCCTCCAGCTCGCCCCCGCCGACCGCGTCTGCCTGTTCATCGTGGACGGTCTCGGTGCGGAGTCGCTGCGTGCTCACGCCGACCGGGCGCCGTTCCTCGCCGCCGCCGCCAAGACCACGCTCACCGCCGGGTTCCCCGCCACCACCGTCACCAGCCTGTGCTCGCTGGGCACCGGTGTGCCGCCGGGTGAGCACGGCATGCTGGGGCTGATGCTGGCGGTGCCGGGGACCGGGCAACTGTTCAACTGCCTGCGGTGGACGCTGCCCGGCGGGGCGTTCATGGAACCGGGCCAATGGCAGCCCGCCGAGACCGTCTACCAGCGCGCCGCCGCCGCGGGGATCGCGGCGGGTTACGTGGCGCCGGCCCAGTTCGAGGGGACCGGGCTGACCGAGGCGGTCTACCGCGGCGTGCGCTACCTGGCCGCCGAGACCGTTGACGAGCGGGTGGCCAGGGTACGTACGGCGATGGCCGAGCCGCGGGCCCACGTCACCGTCTACTACGGCGACCTCGACGCGGTGGGCCACATGACCGGCTGGGGCAGCGAGGAATGGCTGGATCAGCTCGACATCGTGGATCGGATGGCCGAACGCCTGGCCGCCGACCTGCCCCCGGGCTCCGCCCTCTACATCACCGCCGACCACGGCATGGTCAACGTGACCGAGAAGCTCGACGCCGAGACCGAGCCCGCGCTGACCCGGGGGGTGGCGATGCTCGGCGGGGAGGCAAGGGCGAGGCACGTGTACGCCGAGCCGGGGGCCGCCTCCGAAGTGCTCGACGCATGGCGTGAGATCCTGGCGGGCAAGGCCTGGGTGGTGTCGAGGCGGGAGGCGGTCGAGTCCGGCTGGTTCGGGCCGCGCGTGCGGCCGGAATGGGCGGGGCGCATCGGCGACGTCGTGGCCGTCCCGTATACCGGGCTGGCCATCACGGCGCCGCGCGCGCATCCGATCGAGGCGCTGTTCACCGGCTATCACGGCTCGATGACCACCGCCGAACAGTACGTACCGCTCTTGGAGGTAAGCACCCGATGAGTTCGTTGATCACCGCTGGGGTGAGCGGCCGATGAGTCCGTTGATCACCCCCGAGGAACTCGCCGCACTGGACGGTGTGACCGTGCTCGATGTGCGGTGGCGGCTCGGTGGCCCTCCGGGGATCGAGCTGTACCGCGAGGGGCACCTGCCGGGCGCCGTCTTCTGCGACCTCAACGCCGACCTCGCCGCGCCCGCCGGAACCGCCGGACGGCATCCGCTACCGGAGGCGGACGACTTCCAGAGCGCGATGCGGCGGCTGGGCGTGTCCGGGGGACGGCCGGTGGTGGTGTACGACGACACGGGGTCGACCGCCGCGGCGCGAGCGTGGTGGGTGCTGCGTTACTTCGGGCACCAGGACGTCCGGGTGCTGGATGGCGGCCTGCCCGCCTGGGCCGACGCGGCACTGCCGATCGTCAAGGAGACGTCGGAGGTGGTGCCGGGTGACTTCGTCGCCAGGCCGGATGGGATGCCGCTGCTGAGCGCCGCCGAGGCGGGGGCGCTCGCGACGTCGGGGGTGCTGCTGGACGCACGGGCGGGTGAGCGTTATCGGGGCGAGGTGGAGCCCATCGACCCCGTCGCCGGGCACGTGCCCGGCGCGGTGAGCGCGCCGACCACGGAGAACATCGACCCCGGCGGCCGGTTCCGTCCTGCGGCCGAGCTGCGCGACAGGTTCGCCGCGCTCGGGGTGGGCGAGGGTGTGCCCGCCGGGGCGTACTGCGGCTCCGGCGTCACCGCCGCGCATGAGGTACTGGCCCTGGAGGTGGCGGGCCTGCCCGCGGCACTCTACGTGGGCTCATGGTCCGAGTGGATCGCCGACCCCTCACGCCCGATCGCCACAGGCTGAGCCCGCTTCGCGAGCCTCCCGCCCGCGGCGGGCCAAGCCTCCGCTGCCTGAGCGGCGCGCCGACCACCGGCGCGCCGACCAGATGACCCCCGCATAGGCGCCGACCAGACGACCCCCGCATAGCGAGCGCTACGGGGTCGGGGGTCGGTCGCGTCTCCGGGTGTACGCCCGGTCGCCCGCGCCGAAGCAGACGAAGCCGAGTGCTCCCGTCTTGGCCGAGGCCGAAGCCAGGGCCGAGGCGGGGGACTGACCGTCGGACAGCAGACCGTGGAACGCGGTCATCACGGCCAGCGCCTCCTCGTCACGCACCGGCACCATCCCCGCGACGACGCAGGCCGTACCCCTGGACAGGAACGTCCCGGCCAGCCCGAGCGGAGCGCCGTCCGTCGGCGTGTGCGCCATCCCCGAGTCGCACGCCGACAGCACCACCAGCCGGGCCGTCCGCGACAGCCCGAGCAGGTCGTACGCCATGAGCTGCCCGTCGGCCAGCGTGATGCCCGACAGCAGCGGGCTGCGCGCGTGGAACACCCCGTGCGCCGCAAGATGCAGCACGTCGGCGCTGGTCAGCGCCGCGAGCACGGCACCGGAGCGGGCGGGCACCTCGCGGGCGCCGGGATGGCAGGCGAGCACCTGTTCGACCTCCGCGCGCGCGTGGGCGAGCCCGGGTCCGGCCGCGGCGATCACCACGGGCTGTTCGGCGGGTACGGCGGCGCGCTGCCCGGCGTCCAGCCAGGCGGACGCGCTGGCGGCCACGGACACCGGACGATCACGCAGGCACGGCAGGGCCGTCCACGGCACCGTGTGCAGGGGACCGGCGGGCACCACGATCAGCGGCCGGTCGCCGAGCTCGGCCTGGAGCGGCCGGAGCAGCAGTCGTTCGAGCTCCGCGGCGGCCGGCTCGACCTGGGCGTCGGCGGAGGCGCCATCGCCGAACCCGGCCCGGCGCAGCGAGTAGCGCAGGCGGATGAGCGCCTCACGGATGGGCCGCAGATCGCCCAGCCGCCGCAGCGCGAGCCGTTCGCCGGTGATCAGTACGGCCAGCAACGAGGAGCCGTCGATGACGAACTCGACCAGCGCCGCACCGCCCAGCCCAGCCCGCACGGCGCCGGGATCGGCCAGCCCGCAGGCGTGCGCCGGAGCGGCCACCGCCCGCCAGCGTTCCGCCCAGTCGAACACCTCCTCGGCACACCCGTCACGTACGGCCATCTCCAGCCCGAACGCCGCCAGCCGCTCACCGGCCCGCGCCGCGTGCGCCCGCAGCGAGGGGTCGTCGAACGACTCCATGCTGCTGCCCATCTCGGTCAGCCCGTCGTGGACCGCGCGGAACGCCTGGGTGACGTCCTCCTGCAGCGCGGACTCCAGGGCGAGGGCGTGCTGGCGTACCAGCACCGGGATCTGTGAGGTCTGCGCGAGGTGCCTGGCCTGCAGCTCCGAGGCCAGCGACGTGAGATGGGTCCCGGCGGGCACCCAGCGCTCGCCGCGCCGCGCGTGCACGGTGAGGCGGGCCAGCTGCGCCGACGCCGCCGGATGGTCGTCGAGTGCCAGCGCGGCCTCCGCCGCCACCAGGCGCAGCGCGGCGGCGCCCGCCAGGTGGGCGGAACCGTTCTCGAGGTCGTCGGCGCACGCGATCAGCTCGTCGAGCAGCTCCGGTGAGGAGCCCTCCAGCGCGAGGCGGGCACGCAGCACGACCTCCCTGGTCAGCGGCAGCCATGACACGCGGTCCTGCTCGGCCAGCTCGACCGCCGCCTGCTCGGCCACGGCCAGCGCGCGGCGGGCGTCGCCGGTGAGCAGCTCCACCTGCGCCAGTTTCAGCCGCGCCTCGGCCAGCGCCACCAGCGCGGCGGACGACTCCAGATCGGGTACGGCCAGGCTGAGCAGCGCCCTCGCCTCGCCGGGAAGGTGCGCGGCCAGCAGCGCCCCGGCGAAGTCGGCCCGCATCGTGGCCAGCCGCTCGGGGAAGCCGAACAGGGTGTGCTCGGCCGCCCGGTAGTGGGCGAAGGCGCCGGTGATGTCGCCCCGGCGTACGGCGAGGAAGGGCAGGTTGGCGGCGGCCAGGCGGGCCAGGTGGTCGAGCCGGGCGTGGCGGGAGATCTCCAGGCAGGCGGTGATGTCGCGGGTGGCGGCGTCCCAATCGCCCCGGTAGGCGTGGACGAGGCCGCGGTTGAGCAGGCCACCGGCCAGGAAGCGGCGGTCGTCGATGGTGCCCGGCGCGACCACCAGCACCTGGAGCGCGCGGTCGCACGAGGCGATGGCCTCCTGGTAGCGGCCCAGGTGGGCGAGCGCGACGGCCCGCTGGGTGTCGAGCTTGGCCCGGTCGAGCGGGGAGAGGTCGGCCCAGGCCAGGGCGGCGACCCGGAGCGCCTGCAGGGGATGGCCGCGTTCGGTGCGTACCGTCACCAGGGAGAGGCGTGCCTGGGCCATGCGCTGGCGCGGGATGCCGGGGGTGTCGATGGCCTGGCGGAGGTGGGTTTCGGCGGCTTCGAGATCGCCGAGCTCGCGGGCGGCCAGCGCCATCGCTCTGAGCGCGACCGCCGCGGCGTCGACGCAGCCCACGGCCTGGGCGGCGGTCAGGACGGTGCGGCCGGCGTGGAGGGCCTGTTCGGGATCGACCACCGAACGAAGCACCGCCATCTCAGCCGCCATCACCAGCGGGCCGCCGGGTGCGGCGGGTTGGTGGGGGACGATGAGATCGGGAGCGGCCGTGCCCCCAAGCCCGATGGTGTCGGGAGTGGAACGGTCGTCCTGTGTTGCGATCATGGCGCCCTGGGCTTCGTAGGGGAGGAGTGGGAGCCAGGGGGTGGGACGCGGTACCTGGCTCCCTGATGATCATGGGCGGATGCGCACCCACCTGGTTTGGACGGGTGCGAGACCGGGCCGGTAGCAGACCACGCTGAGCCAGCCCGGAGGCAGGCCGGTGACCGCGAACTGGCCCGTACGCGCAAGACGCCTGGTGAGCGTCAGATGCGGAGTCCTCACGTCGACGTGGCTGCCCTCGCCAGGATGCGGGAACACTTGTCCCGCGACGTCGATGAGTCCGTCGCCCACCGTCACCTCCAGATCGAAGGTGAGGCCGGCCGCGACGAAGCGGACCATGCCGGGACCGTCGCCGCCTCGTACGCCACGGGTTGCGGCGCAGTCGGCAGGTGCGGCGGTCACCGCTTGAGAGACCCGGAGTCCGAAGGCATCACGTGCGGCGGCGGAAACATGCCCAGGGATCGGATCACTCCCGGCGGCGAGCCGGAGAGCCGCCAGGAAATACTCATCGTTGATCATTGCACCGTCTCCTGTAGTGAGATCAGGGTGCGCAGTTTTTCCAGGCACCGGATCCTGGTTGGACCCACGGTGCCCACGGGCATGCCGAGCCGCATCGCCACCTGCTGGCTCCCCATATCCGTCGCCACCAGCTGGAGGAGGGTGCGGCAAGGCTCGTGCAAGGCGGAGACCGTCTTCCACAGCAGGCGGCTGCCGTCGGCCTCCAGGACGACAGTCGCCGGATCAGGGTCGTGCACGACGTCGAAGGAGGGAAATCCGGGTGGTTCCTTCCTGATGATCAGAAGCGCCTCACGACGCGTGGTCGTCGCCAGCCACGCGCCAACGCCTGATGGTTCCCTGATGGCGTGCAGGTTTTCGAGCAGGCGCAGCCAGGCACCCTGGACCGCGTCCGCCGCGTCGGTGGCGTTCAGCCCGCACGCGCGGGCGACTGCCCACATGCGCGGCCCGAACCTGGACTCAAGCTGGTCCCAGGCTGTCTGGTCGTCTTCGGCCGCTGCCTTGAGCAGCTCCGCCGGATCGCGTGGCTCGTGCATGCGGCCTCCTTCGCCGTGACGGACGAGGAGGCCACCCTGCCTCCTCGTGATTGGCCGAGGACTGAGCGTAAACTCTACAGACTCGACCTGATGAGAACTCCCAGATCGGGAATTTGCCGGGTCGTCTCAGGGTCAAGGACTCGCCCGGCGGCCTCCTTGGCCGGCAGGTCCTTGGCGGCGTCGGCGATCGTGCCCGCGACCAGGGCCGTCGCGAAGGAGGTGCCGCTCCAGACGGCGTACCCGGCGAACTCGTCGCGCTCCAGGAAGCTGCTGGCCAGCCACTCGCCACGGGCGCACGCGTTGACCCAGGAACCGTAGGCGGAGAACGGCGCCCGGTGCTCCTGCGTCGCGTCCAGCGCGGCCACGGCCACGACGTCGGGCAGCGCGGCCGGCCAGAACGGCCGGTCGCTCGCGGTGTTGCCGGCGCAGGCCACCGTGACGGTGTCGGGCAGGGCCCGCAGCGCGTCGTCCAGCAGGGGAGGCGGCCGGTCGTCGAAGGTGTGACAGCCGAAGGACAGGTTCAGGATCGGGGGTGGGCGTTCGCGCAGCCGGTTCAGGGCGCGGACCACGCTTGCCTCGTCGCCGACGCCGTCCCCGTCGAGCACCCGCCACACGCGCAGCCCCGAGCCAGGCGCCTGCCGCAGCAGCAGGCCGGCGAGGAACGTGCCGTGGCCCGCCTGGCGGCCTTCGAGCAGCTCGGCGTCCTCCCTCGGCTGATCCGCGTACCAGTCGCTGCCGGCCCACCATGGGTGCTCGGCGATCCCGGTGTCGAGCAGCCCCACGACGACGGGCGAGCGCGCTCTGCCCGGTTTGTATGGTACGGGCGGCGAGGGGAACGGCCGGGACGCCGGCCCGCCCCAGAACAGCGGCTGTCCGGCGAGCACATGGTTGGGGGAGGCCCGGAAGCCGTGCTCCCGCAAGTCCATGGTGATCTCGATGGGGTCTACACCGGGCGACAGATGGATCACGCAGACGCCGTCGGCGTCGGCGACGGCCTGGGTCCAGCGAGCCACGGCGGACACCGCGCTGCGGTCGGTCAGTATCTGACCTGGCCGGATGAGCGACTCGCCGACAGATTGGATGTCCATGAGCGGGTATCTTTCCGCGCTCACCCGTGTGTCACACGCCCCTGCCGCACCAAGTTGGTATGGCCCCCCTCTGGTGCCCGGTTGCGACCGACGGTAGTCTCTCCCTAGTCACTTGTGATCATCCCGGGGCGAGGCCGTTGGGGAAGGCGCACCTCGTACCGAATCGGGAGGTCCGGTGTCTGCTTGTGGCGTGCTTTACGTCCACTCAGCTCAGCCCGCGCTGTGCCCTCATATCGAATGGGCGGTCGCGGGTGTTCTTGGCGTACCCGTGGACCTTACGTGGACGCCGCAACCCGCCGCGCCCAACGTCCTGCGGGCGCAGGCGGAGTGGGAAGGTCGCCCGGGCATCGCGGCGGCCATCACCTCTTCCCTCATGGGCTGGCAGCGCATCCGGTTCGAGGTCACCGAGGACGCCTCAGCGGGGGTCGACGGGTCCCGTCATGCCTATACGCCGACGCTCGGCGCCTTCAGCGCGGTCGTCGGGGCCGCGGGCGACATCATGATCCCCGAAGACCGGCTCCGCACCGCGATGCTGATGGCCGCCCAGGGACGGGCGGTGCTGGAGGACGAGCTGGACAAGCTGCTCGGCCGGCCGTGGGACGAGGAACTGGAACCGTTCAGGTACGCCGGTGACGGCGCGCCGGTCCGCTGGCTGCACGCCGCCGTCTGAGACCCGCGCCGCTGAGGCACGCGGAGCTGAGCCACGCGCCGTCGCACGCGTGAAAGCTGTTCGCACGCGTGAAAGCCGCCCGCACGCGTGAAAGCCGCCCGCACGCGTGAAGGCCGCCCGAACAACGTGAAAGCCGCATAACGCGCGAAAGGGGCCCCGCACCCATGGGGTGCGGGGCCCCTTTCACCTGATTACAGGGGGATGTTGCCGTGGGCGCCCCTGGCCGGGGTGGCCTGGGCGAGGACCTTGGCGATCGCGCCCCGGGTCTCCTCCGGCTTGATGACCTCGTCGATCACGCCCAGCTGCTGCGCCCGGTCAAGCCCGCCCGCCAGCTTCTCGTGCTCCTCGGCCAGCCGCTGCTCCAGCTCGGCCCGCTCCTCTTCGGGGGCGGCGGCCAGCTCGCGCCGCTTCAGGATGCGCACCGCCGCGACCGCGCCCATGACCGCGATCTCGGTCGTCGGCCAGGCGAACACCTTGGTGGCGCCCAGGGCGCGGGAGTTCATGGCGATGTAGGCGCCGCCGTACGCCTTGCGCGTGACCAGCGTGATGCGCGGCACCGACGCCTCGGCGAAGGCGTGTAGCAGCTTGGCGCCGCGGCGGACCACGCCGTCGTGTTCCTGCCCGACACCCGGGAGATAACCGGGCACATCCACCAGGACAACCAATGGGACGCCGAAAGCGTCACACATACGAACGAAGCGAGCAGCTTTCTCGGCGGACGTGGCGTCGAGGCAGCCACCCAGCCGCATCGGGTTGTTGGCGATCACACCGACCGTCCGGCCACCGAGGCGGCCAAGCGACGTGACGATGTTCGGCGCCCACTTGGGGTGCAGCTCGATGCCCGGCTCGTCGAGCAGGCCGTTGACCAGCGGCTTGACGTCGTAGGCACGCCGCGCCGATTCGGGCAGCAGCGTGGAGAAGTCGACCTCGTCGATGCCCGTGGTGCGGACCCGGCCCTGGTGGCCGAGCAGCACGGCGAGCTGCCGCGCGCGCAGCAGCGCGTCGGTCTCGGTCTTGGTGACGATGTGGACGACGCCGCTGCGCTTGCTGTGCGGCTCGGGGCCGCCCAGCGCGGCGCTGGTGACCTCTTCGCCGGTGACGCTGCGGACCACGTCGGGCCCGGTGACGAAGATGCGGCCCGAGTCGGCCAGGATCACCAGGTCGGTCAGCGCCGGCCCGTAGGCGGCGCCGCCGGCGGCGGGGCCGACGACCACGGAGATCTGCGGCACCACGCCCGAGGCCTTGGTCATCGCGCTGAAGACCCGGCCGACGGCGTGCAGCGACTCGACGCCTTCGGCGAGTCGCGCACCGCCGGAGTGCCAGATCCCGATGACCGGCACCCGTTCACGGACGGCCACGTCGTAGGCGTGCACGATGTGCTCGCAGCCTTCGCTGCCCATCGCGCCGCCCTGGAAGCGGGCGTCACTGCAGAAGGCGACGACGGGGACACCCTCGACGCGGCCCATGGCGGCGAGAACGCCGCTTCTGTCCTCAGGAGTGATCAGCCGCACCGAGCCCTCGTCGAGCAGCGCGGTCAGCCGGACGACCGGATCGCGGGGGTCGGCGGGCTCCTGATCGGAGCCCTGCGTCATGACCCGATTGTCGAGCACGGTCATTTAAGCCCCCTTAAACACGACCGCCACGTTGTGGCCGCCGAATCCGAACGAGTTGTTGACCGCGGCGAGGTCGCCTTCCGGCAGCGGGCGGTTCTCGCCGTAGACGAGGTCCACCTCGATGCCGTCGTCGAGACTGTCGAGATTGATGGTGGCGGGCACGATGCGCTCCTGGAGCGCCTTGATCGTGAAGACGGACTCGATGCCACCCGCGCCACCCAGCAGGTGGCCGGTCATGGACTTGGTCGAGGTGACCAGCGGGTGGGTGCCGATGGACTTGGCCACCGCCTGCACCTCGATGACGTCGCCCGCCGGGGTGGAGGTGGCGTGCGCGTTGACGTGCTTGACGTCGTGGCCGGTGATGCCCGCGTCGGTGAGCGCCTGGGTCATCGCCATGCTGATGCCCCGGCCCCCCGGCTCGGGCTGGGTGATGTGGTGGGAGTCGGCGGAGTAGCCGACGCCCGCCGCGTAGGCGTAGATCCGCGCGCCGCGTGCCTTGGCGTACTCCTCGGACTCGAGCACGATGATGCCCGCGCCCTCGCCCAGCACGAACCCGTCACGGTCACGGTCCCACGGCCGCGAGGCGCCCTTGGGGTCGTCGTTGCGGGTGGACATGGCGCGCGCGGCGGCGAAGGCGGCCACGTTCAGGCCGTGGATCGCCGCCTCGGTGCCGCCCGCGACCACCACGTCGGCGCGGCCTGACCTGATCATGTCCATCGCGTAGCCGATGGCCTCCGCGCCGGACGCGCAGGCCGACACGGTGGCGTGCACGCCGGCCTGGGCGCCGCGATCGAGGCCGATCCAGGCGGCCGGGCCGTTGGGCATCAGCATCGGCACCGTGAAGGGCGAGAGCCGGTTCCAGCCCCGCTCCTTGTAGGTGTCGTAGGCGGTCAGCGTGGTCGTGATGCCGCCGATGCCGGAGGACACCACGACGCCGAGCCGCTCGGGCGCCACCTCGGGCGCGCCCGCGTCGGCCCAGGCCTCCCGGGCCGCGACCATGGCGAACTGCTCGCTGCGGTCGAGGCGGCGGGACTCGGGCCTGGGCAGCACCTCGGTCGGATCGACCGCGGCCGTCCCCGCGAAGTGCACGGGGACGGTGTCGATCCAGTCCGCGTTGATGGTCTCGACGCCCGACTGACCGGCGAGGAGCGCCGACCAGGTCGAGGTGACGTCTCCACCGACGGGCGTCGTCGCGCCGAGCCCGGTGACCACGACACGTACCCGGTTTGCACTCACGTTTCGCGCTCCTTGTCGATCAGTTGGGAACTGAGGTCAGTGGATGACCGAGGTCAGTTCTGGATGAAGGTGAGAACGTCCTTGACCGTCTTCAGGTTCTTGAGCTGGTCGTCAGGGATCTCGACGCCGAACTCGTCCTGGGCGGCCACGGCGATCTCGACCATGGACAGGGAGTCGATGTCGAGGTCGTCCACGAAGTTCTTCTCGGGGGTGACGTCGGTCGCCGGGATCCCGGTGATCTCGTTGATGATCTTGCCGAGGCCCTCGAGGATCTCCTGCTCGGTGGCAGCCATGTCGCTATTTCTCCTTTGGTTTTTCTGGGTTCTGTACGGCTACGGCCGTACAAGCTCTGATGAGTACGGAACGGAGCCGTACCGGATCTTACGGAATCTCGATGACCTGACCCGCATAGGTCAGGCCGGCGCCGAAGCCCAGGATGAGCGCGAGCTCACCCGAACGGACCTCGCCACGCTCCAGCATGCGCGAGAGCGCGAGCGGGATGGACGCGGCGGAGGTGTTGCCGGCGGTCACGATGTCGCGCCCGACGACAGCCTGGTCGGCGCCGAGCTTACGCGCGATCGCCTCGATGATGCGCAGGTTGGCCTGGTGAGGTACGAAGGCGGCCAGCTCCGACGGGTCGACCCCGGCACGCTCGCACGCCTCCTTGGCCACCGGGTGCAACGCGGTGGTGGCCCAGCGGAACACCGTCTGACCCTCCTGGTGGAGGGAGTCGTGGCGGTCGTTGATGATGATCGCGTCGGATTTGTCACCCGAGCTGCCCCAGACTACCGGCCCGATGCCGGGGGTGTCGGAGGGGCCGACCACCGCGGCGCCCGCGCCGTCGGCGAAGATCACGGCGGTGGACCTGTCGGTCCAGTCGATCCACTGCGACAGCTTCTCGGCGCCGATGACGAGCACGTGCTTGGCCGAGCCGGCGCGGATCGCGGAGCTGGCCACGCCGAGCGCGAAGCAGAAGCCGGCGCAGGCGGCGTTCACGTCGAACGCGCCGGGCGACTGGATGCCGAGGCGGTGGGCCACGACGGCCGCGGCGTTGGGGATCTGCGTCTCCAGCGTGCAGGTGGCGACGATGACCAGGTCGATGTCGGCCGCCGACAGGCCGCTGGCGGCCAGCGCCTTGCCACCGGCCTGCGTCGCCATGTCCTCGACGGACTCGGCCGGACCGGCGACCCGGCGTTCCTTGATGCCGACCCGCGACTGGATCCACTCGTCGTTGGTCTCCATCGTCTTGGCCAGGTCGTCGTTGGTGACGACATTGGACGGCTGGTAGTGGCCGAGGGCCAGCACCTTGGCGCCCGGGGCGATATCGGGAATCCTCACTTGATCAGCTCCCTGGCCGCGTCGAGATCGTCTGGGGTCTTCAGCGCCACGGTCCGTACGTCCCGCAGCCCGCGCTTGGCCAGGCCGGTCAGTGTGCCGCCCGGCAGCAGCTCGATCATCCTGGTGACACCGAGGTCGGCCATCGTGGCCATGCAGCGGTCCCACCGGACGGGGTTGCTGACCTGGTCGATCAGCCGCCGCATCAGCAGGGCGCCGTCGGTGACGACCTGGCCATCGGCGTTGGACAGCAGCTTGACCCGCGGGTCGGCGGGGGTGATGCCCTCGGCGGCCGCACGCAGGTGCTCGACGGCCGGGGCCATGTGCTCGGTGTGGAAGGCGCCCGCGACGGAGAGCGCGATCAGCCTGGCCCGGGCCGGCGCGTCCGCCTTGAAGGCGGCCAGCTGCTCCAGCGTGCCGCCGGCGACGATCTGGCCGGCGCCGTTGACGTTGGCGGGGGTCAGGCCGTGCTTGTCGATGGCGGCCAGCACCTCGGCCTCCACACCGCCGAGCACCGCCGTCATGCCGGTCTCGGTGACGGCGGCGGCCTTGGCCATGGCCTGGGCGCGCTCGCGTACGAGCGTCAGGGCCTGCTCAGGGGTCAGCACCCCGGCCAGCGCCGCCGTGGCGAACTCGCCGACGCTGTGGCCGGCCAGCAGGTCGGGGGTCGCGCCGAGTGCCTCGGCCGCGGCCAGCGCGGCGGCTACGAGCAGGGGCTGGGCGACCGCGGTGTCGCGGATCTCGTCGGCGTCGGCCTTGGTCCCGTACGTGATCAGATCGAGGCCCACGACCTCGGACCATGCGGTCAGTCGATCCGCGAGTCCGGGGAGTTCGAGCCAGGGTGTCAGGAAGCCTGGTGTCTGGGCACCTTGGCCCGGAGCGACGAGTACAAGCACACAATCCACACTGCCCTGTAGAAGTCCAACACGCGGATAAGGATCCGTACGAACTTTATCCAAGGAGTTTTGTAGGGATCCTACAGTGGGGGTTTCGGCGTTGTTACGTTAGGGCCCGCCAGGTAACGGCGCTCTCCGAAAGCCTGCCGAGAATCAGCCCCACCTGCAAGGTGAAGGCCGATCTGCCTTCCGTCGGCTGGTATCCGGTCAGCTCGGTGATCTTCTTGAGCCGGTAGCGGACGGTGTTGGGGTGGACGAACAGCAGCCGGGCCGTGGCCTCCAGCGAGGTGCCCTGCTCCAGGTACGTGGCCAGCGTATCGAGAAGCGGCGTGCCGGCGAGCGGCAGGAACACGTTCTCGATGAGCTGCTCCCTGGCGTCGTCGTCGCCGTCGAGCGCCCGTTCGGCGAGCAGGTCCTCGGCGTGCACCGGGCGGGGCGCGTCGGGCCAGCCGGACGACGCCTTCAGCCCGGCCAGCGCCGCCTTGGCCGATCTGGCGGCGGCGTGCAGGTCGGGCACCTCCGGGCCGATGACGATCGGGCCCTCCCCGAAGCGGGCCACGACCTGCTTGGCCGCGGCGTCCACGCTGTTGGCGCCGCCCACGATCACGATCAGCCGGTCGGCCTGCACTCCGGCGAGCAGGTCCATGCCGATGCGGCGGCCCTTCTCGCGCAGCCCGTCGATCACCGCGCGCGGGTCGTCCTCGGGGGCGCGGCCCGCGATCACGACGACGGGGGAGGAGGTCCAGCCCAGCGCGGCGGCCCAGGAGTGCAGCCCGTCGTCGACCTCGCCGCGCACCAGCGCGTCGACGATCAGCGCCTCCAGCCGGGCGTCCCACGCGCCCCTGGCCTCGGCCTCGCGGGCGTAGACGTGGGCGGCGGCGAAGGCCACGTCGCGGGTGTAGCGGAGCATGGCCTGTTCGAGCTGGTCCTCGCCGCCCGGCGCGGCCAGTTCGTCGGTCTGCGCCTCGACCACCTCCACGACGATCCTGACGATGTCGACGGTCTGCTGGAGCGAGATCGACCGCTTCAGCTCGCGTGGCGCGGTGCCGAAGAACTCGATGCTGGGCGTGGGCCGGTTCTCGCCCGCGTGCTGGAACCACTCCACGAACGCGGCGATGCCGGCCTGCGCCACCAGGCCCACCCAGGAGCGGTCCTCGGCGCTGAGGGCGCGGAACCACGACAGCTGATCGTCCATGCGCGCCATGGCCGCGGTGCCGAGCGAGCCCATGGCCCGCTCCAGCCTGCGCGTGGTGTCCTCCCGGGTCCGGTCTGTCACGTCTCCTAGAGTGCCAGGTCGGATCAGATGACCGCGACCGCGGTGATGAGCCCGATGGCCACGTGGGTGACGGCGAGCAGCCGGGCGCCCGGCTGCAGCTCGGGCTCCTTGACCAGGTCGCGTACCGAGATGCCGACCAGCTTGTCGAAGATGAGCATGGCCACGGTCTGCACCACGATGCCCACCAGCCCGAAGACGGCGGTCCCGGCCAGGCCCTCGGTGAGCCGGCCGCCCGACGACCAGATGGAGGCCGCGACGATCAGGCCCACCGCGGCCAGCGCCGAGGTGGCCAGCAGCGTGGCGTTGGGGTTGCGCTCGGTGCGGATGACCGAGCTCAGCTTGCCGGGCGTGGCGAGGTCGATCACGTAGAAGCCGACGATCAGCAGCACGACGCCCACGGCGGCGTAGGCGGCGATGGCGCCCGCGCCGCGGGCGAGGGTCTCCAGCAGGGTCATGGGTGCTCGATTCGGTGAGGTACGAAGGAAGAGGTGTCGTCGGTGATCAGGCCTGTAGTCTCCCTGATACCCAATCCGGCGGCCTCGTCGGCGATCACCCAGGCGCCGAGCACCGGCCGCTCGCCTTCGAAGTCGGGCAGGGCGTCGAACCCCTGGAAGACGTAGCCCTCCTGACCGTAGGAGCCGGGCGTCTCCTGGGTGCCGTCCGGCGTGACGATGCGCATCGACGCGCCCTCCCTGCCCAGGAGCGGCTTGGCGATGTAGGAGTCCAGGTCGCGGGGGCCGTCGAGGTAGGCGGGCAGCAGATTGGGATGGCCCGGATAGAGATCCCACAGGACGGCCAGCAGCGCCTTGTTCGACAGCAGCGTCTTCCACAGCGGCTCGATCCAGGTCGCGTGCCGTACGGCGTGCCGTCCGAACGGGTCGGCCAGCATCCACTCCCACGGGTAGAGCTTGAACGCCGAGCGGATCATCCGCTCCTCGACGTCGACGAAGCGGCGGTTGAGCTCGTCCCAGCCGATGTCCTCCATGGCGACGGCGACCGTGCTCAGCCCGGCCTGCTCGGCGGTCTCCTGGAGGTAGGCCAGGGTCATCGCCTCCTCGCCGGTCTCGTCCATGTTCGTCCAGGCGAAGTGGATCGGCCCCGTGGGCAGGGTCAGCTCGCGCCAGCGGTCGATGAGCCGTTCGTGGATGGAGTTCCACTGGTCGCCGTCGGGATGGACGTCCTTGAGCCAGAACCACTGCGCCACCGACGACTCGACGAGCGAGGTGGGCGTGTCGGCGTTGTACTCCAGCAGCTTGGCCGGGCCCGTGCCGTCGTAGCGCAGGTCGAAGCGGGCGTACAGGTGCGGATCGCGCCGTTCCCAGGAGCGCGCCACGTCCCCCTCCGCCCAGGAGGGGATGGCGAAGTCGGCGTAGCGCCCGGTCGAGACGACGTGCTCCACGGCGCGCAGGCACATCCCGTGCAGCTCCTCGACCTGCTCCTCCAGCTCCTCCACCTCCTCCAGGGAGAAGACGTAGTGGATGGACTCGTCCCAGTAGGGCCGGGTGAGTCCTTCCGGGTGGGCGGCTCGGTGGTAGGCCAGGCCCTGGCTCTCGATCGTCTTCTCCCAGCCGTCCCTGGGAGTGCCGTGTTCGCGCCGCACCGTCAGCCGCCGCCGCTCCAGTGGCTGCCGAAGCCGCCACGCTGGATGGAGCGGCCGTTGCGGCTGGAGATGTTCACGTCGGAGGGGCGGTAGCTGGTGCCGGCGCGCACGCGCGTGCCGGTCCTGGTGCCGCCGTAGTACCAGTGGTACGCGCCGCGCGAACCCCCGTAGAAGTGGGTCGAGCCGTTGTCGTCATCGTCGCAGAGGGACTCGTCGACGATCTCGTACGAGCCGTCGCTCAGCTGGTTGTTCATGTCGACGCAGTCGGCGGTCACGTCGTCGTCGTTCTGGGCCGAGCAGTAGCCCACCAAGAGGACGGACACGACGCCGAGGACGGACAGGGTGATCACCTTCGACGCCTTCGACCGCTTGGGGGCCTCCGGCGGGGGAGGCGGC
Source organism: Nonomuraea sp. NPDC049141 (assembly GCF_040648415.1). NCBI lineage: Bacteria > Bacillati > Actinomycetota > Actinomycetes > Streptosporangiales > Streptosporangiaceae > Nonomuraea > Nonomuraea sp. NPDC049141. The sequence goes on along the minus strand of NZ_JBEZDR010000001.1, from coordinate 997,965 downwards.
ACGGGCGGCGAGTATCCCATCAAGCTCCTGCTTTCATTGGCCGAACAGCCTATAGGCGCAGCTCTCGCGGGTTCAATGTCTACAAGGGACAGCTTGTATTTGGCTTGGGTACGTATCTACGCATGACACCGGTCGAGGCGCTGCGCGAGATCGCCTTCCTGCTCGAACGGGCCGGCGAGCCCACCTACCGCGTACGCGCCTTCCGCAACGCCGCCGCCGTCGTCTCCGACCTGCCCCACGACGAGCTGGTACGGCTGGCCCGGGTGGGCGGCCTGACCGAGCTGCCGGGCATCGGCAAGGTCACCGCACTGGCGATCACCGAGGCGCTGGACGGCGAGGTGCCCACGTACCTGCGCCGGATGCGCGCCACCGAGGGCGCCGACCTCGACGACGAGACCGCCTCGCTCAGGGCGGCGCTCAAGGGCGACCTGCACAGCCACTCGGACTGGTCCGACGGCGGCTCGCCGATCGAGGAGATGGCCGAGGCGGCCAAGGCGCTCGGCCACGAGTACTGGGCGCTGACCGACCATTCGCCCCGCCTGACCGTGGCCGGCGGACTGTCGGCCGAGCGGCTCAGGAAGCAGCTCGACCAGGTGGAACGGCTCAACGAGCGGCTCGCGCCGTTCAGGATCCTGACCGGCGTCGAGGTCGACATCAACCTCGACGGCACGCTCGACCAGGAGCCCGAGCTGCTGGAGCGGCTCGACGTCGTGGTGGCCAGCGTGCACTCCAAGCTGCGGATGAGCGGCCATGAGATGACCCGGCGGATGGTGACGGCGATCGCGAACCCGCACGTGGACGTGCTCGGCCACTGCACGGGACGGGTCGTGCAGGCGGGCGGCCGGCGGGGGCGGGTCCGGCCGGAGTCGGACTTCGACGCCGAGCTGGTCTTCGAGGCGTGCCGGCGGTTCGGGGTCGCGGTCGAGATCAACTCGCGGCCCGACCGGCTCGACCCGCCGAAACGGCTGCTGCGGCTGGCCTACGAGATGGGCTGCGACTTCGCGATCGACTCCGACGCGCACGCGCCCGGCCAGCTCGACTGGCAGCGCCACGGCTGCGAGCGCGCCGCCCGGTGCGGCATCGAGGCGGCGCGGATCGTCAACACCTGGCCGCTCGCCGATCTGCTGGCGCGTCAGGCCTGAATTCTGTCGGCGCGTCACGCTTGAATCGGGATCGCCTGCCTGGTAGGGGCTTTGGGGGCGCGATTGTCGGTGGCGCGGCGTAACGTCACGGGTGTGAACCGTACCGACCGGCTGTACGCGCTCGTCGAGGACCTGCGCGCGATCTCGCCACGCTGCCGTTCCGCCCGGGAGCTCGCCAAGCGGTTCGAGGTCAGTGCGCGCACGATCGAGCGCGACATCACCGCGCTGCAGGAGTCAGGGGTGCCGATCTACGCCGAGCCGGGGCGCAAGGGCGGCTACGCGATCGACAAGAAGATGTCGCTGCCCCCGCTCAACTTCACCCCCGCCGAGGCGGTCGCCATCGCGGTGGCGCTGAGCCGGGCGGGCGACCAGCCCTTCGGCAGGCAGGCGCGCAGCGCGCTGCGCAAGGTGGTCGCGGCCATGCCGGGGCCGGAGGGCGAGCTGGCCAGGGAGCTGGCGCGACGGGTGCAGATGGTCGCCGAGCCCCCCGAGCCGGGTGCCGAGATCCAGCCGCTGGGCGGCGAGGGCATCTCCCGGGCGATCGAGGAGGCCCTGCTGCGCCGCCGCGTGCTCAGGCTCGACTATGCCGACGCGAAGGGCGCGCTGACCTCGCGCGACGTCGAGCCGGGGGTGTTCCTGGGCGGTCGCGGTGGTTTCTGGTATCTCGTGGCGTGGTGCCGCCTGCGCGATGACGTGCGGGTCTTCCGGCTCGACCGGATCGCCGCGGCCTCGGTCACCGCCGAGCGCTGCCCCGACCGGCCGCTCGAAGGGTTCGCCCCCGATGTTCCGGAGATGATCGTGCACGGCACGATGCTCGATTAATCAATCGAAAACACCGACATAGGGTTGTCGCCTGGCCGTTAGATCGTTGTCTTGTTCGAGAAACAAGGGAGACGACTATGGACAACACGGTTACCTGGTTCGAGGTCGCGACCGACGACCCCGAAGGTGCCCAGCAGTTTTACGGCGGCTTGTTCGGTTGGACGTTCGCTGCTTCCGAGGGCGGCCCGATCGACTACCGGATGATCGGCTATCCCGGTGGTGAGCAGCCCGGTGGTGGCCTCTACAACACCAAGGGCGAGGTCCCCGGCCACGCGATCTTCCACGTGCAGGTGGCCGACGTGGAGCAGAAGTGCCTTGAGACCGAGTCGCTCGGCGGCAAGGTCGTCACGAAGGTCATCGACGACGGCGCGGGCACCGACTTCGCCTACCTTCAGGACAGCTCGGGCAACCTCTTCGGGATCTTCCACCGCAGGTGACCCGGCCGAGCGTGCACCCAGGAAGGCACCTTCCCCGCTGACCGGGCACGCGCGCGAGCCGCTCAGGCGAGCGGTCACCCGCCCTGGACCCGCTGCCGACCGCCGAATGGCGGCGTGTCCAGGGCCTCACCGTGTCATAGCGAGGCGGCCGTCAGCCAGCGGTCCAGGAGGGCGCGGTCGCCGTGGACGGTCAGCCCGTCGGGGGAGCGCCTGCCGTACAACATGAGCAGCAGGTCGCTCACCGGGGCTTGGACGGCGACGTCGCCCTTCGCGTGGCCCCGCGCCCAGGTGATCCGGCCCGCCGGGCCCTGGGTGAGGGTCCATTCGCCGTCGGCGTCGCCGGCGTGGAGGTGGATCGTGGCCCCCTCCGCGCCGAGCTCCGCCAGCCGCTTGGTGACCCAGGAGGCGTGCGGCAGGGAGTCCAGCAACTCCTCGATCCCGTCGATCGCGACCGGCGCGGCGACGACGGGCGCCAGGCCGGCCGCGAGCTCGGCGTCACAGCGGTGGACGACCAGCTCGAACAGCATCCGCCGGGCCCACCAGCCCGCGCGCCGGTCGCCGCCCCAGGTCCAGACCGGCGTGTCCGGGTCCGTCGCGCGCAGCGTGGCGACCAGCTCCCGCGCGCCCGCCACCAGCCAGGCGGGATCGCCGCGCTCTCCCTCGGCCAGGCCGTTGGGCACCTGACGGGGCCAGATCGGCTCCTGCCGCCGCGTCTCCACGATGTGCACCACCCACCGGTGCAGGGAGCCGACGTGCGTGATCAGGTCCGCCAGGGTCCAGCCGGGGCAGGGCGGCACCGGAGTAGCGGGATCGGCGCCGCTGGTCAGCTCGGCCAGCCGGGCGGTCTCGCTCTCCACCTGCGGGCGATAGTCCGTCACACGACCGAGCCTAGGTCAGACCGCCTTGCAGGAGGCGCCCTTCTCGGGCACCTTTCCGGCCAGCAGGTAGGAGTCGACGAACCGCTTGACGCACTTGTTGCCCGACAGGTACGAGCCGTGCCCCTCGCCCTCGTACGTGACCAGCGTGGCCGTCTTGAGCTGCGCGGTCAGCTTGGGCGCCCACTCGTACGGCGTGGCCGGGTCGCCCTTGCCGCCCACCACCACGATCGGCCCCGAGCCCGTCGCGTCGACGTGCCTGGCCTCGTCGCTGCCCTTGACCGGCCAGACGCTGCACAGCCCGCCCGCGCCCTCGCTGCCGAACAGCGGCGACAGCTTCACGGCCGCGTCCTCGGTGCGCCGCAGCGTGGCCTCGTCGGGCCGTTCGGCGGTGTCGGCGCAGGTGATCGCCGGGAAGCTGGTCATCTGCGTGGAGTACGCGCCGTTCGGCGACCTGCCGCTGTAGGAGTCGGCCAGGTAGAGCAGCGCCTGCCCCTGGCCCTTGAGCGCCGCGCCGAGCGCGTTGCCCAGGAACGGCCAGGCGAACTGCGAGTAGAGGGCGGCGGCGACGCCGGTGGAGGCCAGACCCTGGGTGAGGTCCCGATCGCCGACCTTGATCGGCTTGGCGGCGAGCCGGTTCATCAGCTGATCGACGTTCGCGCTGGCCGTCGCCACGTCGTTGCCGACCTCACAGCTGCCGCCCTTGACGCAGTCCTTCAGGAAGCTCTCGTACGCCTGCTGGAAGCCGCGGGTCTGGGCCAGCGTGCGCTGCTCGAAGGTGACCGTGGGGTCGAGCGGGGCGTCGAGCACCGTACGGCCGACCTTCTTGGGGAACTCGGTGGCGTAGACCCCGCCGAGCTGCGTGCCGTACGACATGCCGAAGTAGTTGAGCTTCGCGTCGCCCACCGCGGCGCGCAGCCGGTCCATGTCGCGGGCGGTGTTGACCGTGCCGACGTACGGCAGGATCTTGCCGGAGTTCTTCTCGCAGAGGTCGGCGAACTTCTTGTTGGCCGCGTCGCCCTCCTCGCGGGTCTGCTCGGTGTCGGGCAGCGTGTCGAGGGCCATGAACTCATCCATTTCCTTGCCATCGCCGCACCGCACCCCCGAGCTCCGCTCGACGCCGCGCGGGTCGAAGCTGACCAGGTCATAGCGGGTACGCAGGCTGGTGAGCGACTTGGCGGCCTGGTCGAGCGTGTCGACGCCGGAGCCGCCCGGACCGCCGAAGTTGAACACCAGTGAGCCCAGCCGCTTGCTCTGGTCGGTGGCGGGGAGCTTGATGAGCGCGATCTCGATCTTGTCGCCATCGGGTTCGGCGTAGTCGAGGGGCACGGCCAGTTTCCCGCAACGCACGGAGGTGTCCTGCCTGGCCGGCTTCTGTCCGTTGGGCCGCTTGATGTCCGTGCACGGCCCCCAGGCGATCTGCTGGGCGGCGCCGACATCCCCGTCGACGGCCGGTTTCGCCGGTGCGCTCATGCAGGCGGCCGCCGTTGTGGCAAGCGTGACAGCGGCTAGGACGCGTCGCATTTCCATCTCCCCCTCGGACTCTCAGGGGGAAGTTTTCCCCACAATACGCGAGTCCGTACCAACGGAGCGAGGTGGCACGTAACCCCTCCCCAGCGTGTCGGCCCGAAAGAGCGACGCCCTCGCGGAAGATCTTCCGCGAGGGCGTCGTCGTCCGTCGTGGCGTGCTCAGACGCCCATCGACTGGGTGTCGTTGCTCTCCGCGCCACCGGCCTCGGTCACGCCGTTCTTGAGGTGGTAGCGGGCGATCGCCTCGCGCAGCACCTCGCCGTCGAGCTCGCCACGCTTGACCAGGCTGGTCAGCACGGCCAGCGTGATCGAGGCGGCGTCGACGTGGAAGTGGCGGCGCAGTGCGGACCGGGTGTCGGACAGGCCGAACCCGTCGGTGCCCAGCGAGGACCAGTCACCCGGCACCCACTGCGCGATCTGGTCCTGCACGGCCTTCATGTAGTCGCTGACGCCCACGAACGGGCCGCTGGCCTGCGAGAGGGCCTGGGTGACGTACGGGACGCGCGGCTCGGCGTCCGGGTTGAGCAGGTTGTGCTCCTCGCACTCCAGGGCGTCGCGGCGCAGCTCGGTCCAGGAGGTCGCCGACCACACGTCGGCCGACACGCCCCATTCCTCGGCCAGCAGCCGCTGGGCCTCGACGGCCCACGGCCCCGCAACGCCCGACGACAGGATGTTGGCCTTCGGCCCCTGCGTCTGAGGCGCCTCGGCGAACCGGTAGAGGCCCTTGAGCAGGCCCTGCACGTCGAGGTCCGCGGGCTGCGGAGGCTGCGTGTAGGGCTCGTTGTAGATCGTCAGATAGTAGAAGACGTTCTCCTGCTCCTCGCCGTACATCCGGCGCAGGCCGTCCTTGACGATGTGCGCGACCTCGAAGGCCCACGACGGGTCGTAGGAGACCGCGGCCGGGTTCGTCGAGGCGATCAGCGGGGTGTGGCCGTCCTCGTGCTGCAGGCCCTCGCCGTTGAGCGTGGTGCGGCCGGCCGTCGCGCCGAGCAGGAAGCCGCGGCCCATCTGGTCGGCCATCTGCCACATCTGGTCGCCGGTGCGCTGCCAGCCGAACATCGAGTAGAAGATGTAGATCGGGATCATGTGCTCGCCGTGCGTGGCGTAGGCCGTGCCCGCCGCGATCGCCGAGGCCATCGAGCCCGACTCGGTGATGCCCTCGTGCAGGATCTGGCCCTGGGTGTGCTCCTTGTACGACAGCAGCAGCTCCCGGTCGACGGCCTCGTACGTCTGGCCGTGCGGAGAGTAGATCTTCGCCGTCGGGAACATCGCGTCGAGGCCGAACGTACGGGCCTCGTCGGGGATGATCGGCACGAACCGGTGGCCGATCTCCTTGTCGCGCATCAGGTCCTTCAGCAGGCGGACGAAGGCCATCGTGGTGGCCACCTGCTGCTTGCCCGATCCCTTGCCGAACTGCTCGTAGACGTTGTCAGCGGGCAGCTTGACCGGCTTGGCGCGCGTGACGCGCTTGGGCAGCATGCCGCCCATGGCCGCGCGCCGCTCCTTCATGTACTCGATCTCGGGGTCGTTGTCGCCCGGGTGGAAGTACGGGGGCAGCTCGCCTTCGAGCGCGGAGTCGGGGATCGGCAGGTAGAGCCGGTCGCGGAACTCCTTCAGCTCGGCCTTGGTGAGCTTCTTCATCTGGTGGGTGGCGTTGCGCGCCTCGAAGTCCTTGCCGAGCGTCCAGCCCTTGATGGTCTGGGCCAGGATCACCGTCGGCTGGCCGACGTGCTCGCGGGCCGCCTTGAACGCCGCGTAGACCTTGCGGTAGTCGTGGCCGCCGCGCGACAGCTTGCGGATGTCGTCGTCGGACAGGTGCTCGACCATCTTGCGCAGGCGCGGGTCGCCGCCGAAGAAGTTGTCGCGGATGTAGCCGCCGGACTCCACGGAGTAGGTCTGGAACTGGCCGTCGGGCGTGGTGTTCATCTGGTTGACCAGCACGCCGTCGACGTCGGCCGCCAGCAGCGGGTCCCAGTCGCGGCCCCAGACGACCTTGATGACGTTCCAGCCGGCGCCGCGGAAGTAGGACTCCAGCTCCTGGATGATCTTGCCGTTGCCGCGTACCGGGCCGTCGAGCCGCTGCAGGTTGCAGTTGATGACGAACGTGAGGTTGTCGAGCTCCTCGCGGGCCGCCAGGCCGATCGCGCCGAGCGACTCGGGCTCGTCCATCTCGCCGTCGCCCAGGAACGCCCACACGTGGCTGCGGCTGGTGTCCTTGAGCTGGCGGTTGAGCAGGTAGCGGTTGAACCGCGCCTGGTAGATCGCCCCGATCGGCCCCAGGCCCATCGAGACGGTCGGGAACTCCCAGAAATCGGGCATGAGCCGCGGGTGCGGGTAGGAGGGCAGGCCGTGGAAGCCGTGCGACAGCTCCTGCCGGAACGCGTCGAGCTGCGCCTCGTTGAGGCGGCCCTCCAGGTAGGCGCGGGCGTAGATGCCCGGCGCGGCGTGGCCCTGGAAGAAGACCTGGTCGCCCGACTCGCCGTGGTCCTTGCCGCGGAAGAAGTGGTTGAAGCCCACCTCGTACAGGGACGCGGCCGAGGCGTAGGTGGCTATGTGGCCGCCGACATTGGTGCGCGCGTTGGCGCGGGACACCATGATCGCGGCGTTCCAGCGGATGTAGGCGCGGATCCGCCGCTCGACGTGCTCGTCGCCGGGGAACCAGGGCTCGCGCTCCGGCGGGATCGTGTTGATGTAGTCGGTGCTGCGCAGGCCCGGCACGCCGACCTGGTGCTCACGAGCCCGCTCCAGCATGCGGAGCATGAGGTAGCGGGCCCTGCTGCGGCCCTCCGTCTTGACCACATTGTCGAGGGACTCGAGCCACTCGTTGGTCTCACTGGGGTCGACATCAGGTAGTTGGCTGGGTAGGCCATCGCTGATGATCGAAAATCGCTGGCGTCCGGAAGCCACTGGGTCTCGCCTTCCGAGGATGACTGATGTCTGGTCTGGGTCGCCTTCCATCCTGGTCGCTTGCCGTAGAAAGTGCATCTCTACTGGCGGGTAACCAGGGTGTCCCTGCTGGCAGGGTCACGATTGGTGGCCTAGACCACCGATGGTAGGACGAATCCCGGGCCAAGGTTACAGGGGGCGGCCAATTTAACAAGTACGGAAAAGCTACGAAATTTCACCATGCGGGTCCTGAGAGTGTCCCCGGAGGGGGATGGCGTCACTCGCGCGGGCGCGATCGGGCGGGGGCGCGAGGACGCACTGTAACGGTTCGGTCATGATTCTCCCTCCGCCTTCAGAGGGAGGCGGATATGCCTCTTTCCGTACGGGCGTCCGCGTACGAGTCTGGAGGTATGAACGCGACGATAGGCGATCGGCTTCTGGTGCACGGCAACACCGTCGGTGAGCGGGACCGCAACGGGGTCATCATCGAGGTCAAGGGATCCGACGGCGGGCCCCCGTACATTGTGCGGTTCGACGATGGGCACACGGGCCTGGTGTTTCCCGGCCCCGATGCGGTCGTCGTACCTAAGTAGGATTCGTGTGTGAGATCTCAGATCATCTCCGTGGCCACGGGCTCGCGGGAGACGGTGCACGACATCACCTCGGAATGCGCGGACTTCGTGCGGGCTCTGGGGGAAGACGGGCTGCTGCACGTCTTCGTCCCGCACGCGACCGCCGGGGTGGCACTGATCGAACTGGGGTCGGGCAGCGATGACGATCTCGTCGCCGCCCTGCGCGACCTGCTACCGGCCGACGACAGGTGGCGTCATGCCCACGGGTCGCCAGGTCATGGCAGGTCACACGTCATGCCCGCGCTCATCCCGCCGTACGCGACCATCCCCGTGCTCGGCGGGCGGCTGGCGCTGGGCACCTGGCAGTCCATCGCACTCGTCGACCTCAACGTCGACAACCCGCAACGCCAGGTACGCCTGTCGTTTTTGTCGGATTGATTCAGGCTGTCTGCGGCCGTACCCGTGGCGACCGTTGACGACTAAGGGTCACAGCGTGTGGACTGTCCCGAAGCGATAAACCGCATATGCGGGGCCACTCAAGCAGGAGGGATAAACGTGAGCGCGACCGCGGGTCAGGCGCAAAGTGAGCGCGGCCTGGCCGAACGGCTCGGCCTCAAGCCGGGTCAGGTGGTGCAGGAGATCGGTTGGGACGAGGACGTCGACGACGAGCTTCGCGACTCCATCGAGGACCTGACCGGTAACGAGTTGCTGGATGAGGAGACCGATGACGTCGTCGACGTGGTGCTGCTGTGGTGGCGCGACGGCGACGGGGACCTCTTCGACGTCCTCACCAACGCCATGCGAGCTCTCGCCGAAGCCGGCCAGATCTGGCTGCTGACTCCCAAGGCCGGGCGCGACGGCCATGTGGAGCCGAGCGACATCGGGGAGGATGCCGCTACCGCGGGTCTCTCGCAGACCAGCAGCATCTCCGCCGCGCCTGATTGGTCCGGGACCAGACTGGTCTCGCCGAAGGGCCGACGCTAGGGAGCCTGAGCGCCTGCCATGCGGCAGGATGGCGTGTGTGAACGAACGTCCTGCCGAGGTCGGCGCCCTTGCTCCAGACTTCGAACTGCAGGACCAGCACGGCACTCCGGTGAAGCTGTCAGACTTCCGGGGGAGGAAGGTCGTGCTGGTCTTCTATCCGCTTGCCTTCAGCGGCGTATGCCATCAGGAGCTGTCGGCACTGCGTTATTTCCATGCCGACGCGCAGCTTCTCACCGTCTCGGTCGACTCCATGTTCACGCATCGTGCCTGGTCGGATCGGGAGGGTTACGAATTTCCGCTGCTCTCCGATTTCTGGCCACATGGACAGGTCGCGCGGGCGTACGGTGTGTTCGATGACGAGAAGGGGATTTCTCGTCGGGGGACCTTCATCATCGACGGCGCGGGCGTGATCCGGTGGTCGGTGGTCAATCCGGCCGGCCAAGCGCGTGACGTGGCCGACTACATCAAGGCACTCGCCGACATTTCTTAACGGAGGAAACGATGCCCTGCTACCGCTGCGGGGCCCGGCAGACGGACCCCGTCCGTGGCGCCAGCCCGTGGAAGCGGGGGGTTCGCCGTGAGACCCAGGTGCTCATCTGCCCGGACTGTCAACGGCTGCACGACCTCGACCTCGAGGCCTGCGCCACCTGCGGGTCCACGACGCTGATCTGCCGTCTGGGCGAGGTGGAGTGCAGAGCCTGCGGATCCGTACGGCAGGCACGCGCGGACGCGTTCGTGGGGTCGGAGGCGATGGCGGGTTCGGGCGCTCCGCCCGGACTGTCGGCCGAGGTCGAGGCGGCGCTGAACCGGGTGCTCGGCCGGGCCTGACCCGGGGTGATCGTCGCAGCTTTCCGGACATTTGCTGAGCTGCGCTATCGTCTGCTGCGTGTCTGCAATGAGTTCGTTCGTGGTGGCGCTCGACGTCGGTGGCACGTCCATGAAGGGCGGCCTGGTCAGCGAGTCCGGCGCGGTACTCCTGAGCGAGCGTTGCCCCACCCCACGCACCGAGGGCCCGGAAGCCGTCGTGGCCGCCATCCGGGAGTTCATCAGCCACCTGGCCGCCTCCGGCGACGGCATCCCGGCAGGCGTCGGCCTGGCCGTGCCGGGGCTGGTGTCCGAGGACACGGCCGTCTACGCGGCGAACCTCGGCTGGCGTGACATACCGGCCTCCGACTTCACCTCCCTCGACGTGCCGGTCATGCTCGGTCACGACGTACGCACCGGCGGTCTGGCGGAAAGCGTCCTCGGCGCCGGCCGTGGCGTGCCCGACTTCCTCTTCCTGCCCATCGGCACGGGCATCGCCGGCGCCATGATCGTCCACGGTCAGCCGTACGGCGGCTCCTCCGGCTGGGGCGGCGAGATCGGCCACATCCCGGTCTTCCCGGACGGCGAGCAGTGCGCGTGCGGCCAGCTCGGCTGCCTGGAGACGTACGCGTCGGCGGCCTCGGTCGGCAGACGCTACAGCCTCCGCTCCGGCATCGAGGACGTCCGCGCCGAACAGGTCGTCTCCTCGGACGACCCCCTGGCCGTGGAGGTGTGGGACGAGGCGGTAGAGGCCCTCTCGCTGGCCCTGGCCACGTACACGCTGCTCCTGGACCCGTCCATGATCGTCCTGGGCGGCGGCCTGGCCGAGGCGGGCCCCGCCCTCTTCGACCCCGTCCGCACCCGCCTCGTCAAACGCCTCACCTTCCGCGACGCCCCACCCCTCCTTCCCGCCGCCCTGGGCGTCGACGCCGGCATGCTGGGCGCGGCCTTGCTGGGGTGGCGAGCGGCGGGGCGGGAGGACCTGGGGCCCGGGTGGGTGATGGATGTGCGATCGGAGCCGTTGGTGTCGTAAGGTGTAGTGCCGATCAGGGGCGGTTAGCTCAGCGGTAGAGCACTCGCCTTACAAGCGAGGGGTCACTGGTTCGATACCAGTACCGCCCACCTGCAAGAAAGCCCCGTTTCCCAACCTGCGGAAACGGGGCTCGTGCCATTAACGTGCCATTAGCCGACACCGGTGATCTTGGTCAGTCCCCTCTCGCCTTGACGGGCAGAGCTTCTGTGATCTTGCTGTTCATGGCATCAGCGATCTTGGAGTCTGCCTCCGCCGTGCTGTGCTGGTAGATCAACGCGGCCCTTACGGAGTCATGTCCCATGCGCTGCATGAGGTCCTTGAGGCTCGCGCCGGAGCTGGCGGCGATCGTGTTGCCGGTGTGTCGGAGATCGTGAAAGCGGAGGCCCGGAAAGCCGATTTTCTTGGTGCTAACGTCCCACTTGGCCGCGCGCCGGAAATTGCTGCGGCGAAGGATGCCGCCTCGTGCGCCAGTGAAGATCAGCGCGTCGAGCTCTGGCTCGGTGAACCGGTCGAGGTGTTCGCCGAGTGCCGGGATGATCGCTTCCGGGATAGCAACCGTACGGACTCCTGCGCGGGACTTCGGAGGGCCGACCAGAAGTTCGCCCGTGTCGAGTTCGACGTGTTGTTGCCGAACGCTGATGGTCCGGGCGGCGAGGTCCAGATCCATCCGCCGGAGGGCCGCCACTTCCCCCCAGCGCAGGCTGGCGAAGGTGGCGAGGAGGACCAGGGCGCGCAGCCGTTCAGGCATCTGGCCGGCCAGCTCGAACACCTTCGTCACGGTGAGCACCGGCCGCTCTTCCGGCTTCTCCTCGCCCGCGCCTCGAATGCGGCACGGGTTGCGCGGGATGATCTGATCGTCTGCCGCCGTCATGAGAACGGCCCGTAGGAAGCGGTACGCCTTGGCCACCTCGGACGGGCCGACGCCACTGCCGAGTAGCAGGACCCGCCACTCACGGATCGCAGCCGTGTCCACCTTGCCGATGGGCACGCCGCCGAGGTGGGGGTGGATGTAGCGCTTGAGCAGTCCCTTGTAGATCTCGACGGTTCGAGGTCGGAGGTTCGTCCGTTCCGTGATCCACTTGGCCGCGTAGTCGCCAAGTTTGACCTTGGCGCGCTGCGGGTCGGTCCAATCGCCCGTGATCAGCTTGGCCTCGATCAGCGAGAGTGACTTCTCTGCGTCGCGCTCGCGGGCATAGGTGGTCTCGCCCATGCGGATCTGGCCGTCGGGGCCCGGATAGCGGATCTGGAATCTGCCGGACGGGAGTTGGCGGATGCTTCCGAAGCGCCGCTTACCTGGCTTGTTCGGCATCAGACCGCCCTCCCGAGATCAGTTGCCGAAAGGTCTTGGCTGTTCGCTCTGGCTTCCAGTTCGCGGAGGTGGGCTCGCCAGCGTTGGCGTTCGTGGACGGATCTGAGGAGCCGGACGGCCAGTGGTGGCACGTTGGCGTCTCCGGCCGGGACGGGTCTCCAGACGTAGCGGTGTGGGTCGGTGGGCTCGTCGGCCTGGCCGAGGGCTTCGAGGACCCAGGTACGGCGGTCCTGCTTATGCTCGGCGAGGGTCTTGTTGCTCCACTTGCGGGAGACGAGGACGCGGCGCCCGGCGTAGCCGAGGTATTCGGGCTTGTGGGCCTTGCTGCGGCAGCGGCCGGGGAGCATGCCGGGTTTGGCGCTCTTGGGCTGGATGCCGTAGCGCAGCCAGTTCGGGCAGGTGGGTGAACAGGGCTCGAAGCGGAGGGCATCGAGCATGCGGGCCGCGTGCTGTTGCTGGGCCTGGCCGCCGTCGAGGGAGTCGCCGATGGACTTGGTCAGGTACTTGGACAGGTAGCGGATGCACTGGTCGGCATCCGGGGTACCGGCGAGCACGCCTTGCACGTCGACCTGTTCGCCGAAGCGGATGACGTGGAGCGGGTCGGCGTCCTCATCGAGAGCGTCGAGAGCTTCGTCCCAGGTGGGCAGGACTTCGCCGGTGGCCGGGTTCAGGTAGCCGGTGCCGTCCTGCCAGACGGGCCGATGATCGCCGTCGAAGACGACTTCGTCGGCTTGGGGCCACCAGACCTGGTGGTAGGTGGCGGCGGCTATCTGCTTGATCTCGGCGCGGGGCAGGGTGCCGCGGATGGCCATGTGCAGGTGCGGTGCGAGCCGCTTTTGAGGCTCCACGGACGCGAAGTACTGCACGTCATAGCCCGCGACGCGGCGCAGGTTCTGCACGAAGCGATCGACGAGCTTGGAGAAGTGCAGCGCGTCTCGGGCGGCGCGCCGGTAGTCGTAGGTGTCCGGATCTATGGGTGCGCCGTCGCGAACTTTGCCGTACGAGGGCAAGGTGAGCGTGACGAACAGGGACGGCCGGTAGGTCTTGCCGTCGGTGCCTTGGAAGGTGCGTCCAAGGGTGGTGTTGGTCATCTTGCGCTTGGGCAGGTCGGGCGCGTCCTGCCGCCTCTTGGTTGAGCGGGAGCGTTTTGTGGTGGTACGGCCGAGGACGTTGCCGCGCATGCCTGCGGCGTTGATCTCCTCATCCAGGCCGGTGATGATCGCGTCGAGTTCGGTGGTGTCGTCGCCGGCCTTTTCGGCGGCGTCACGCTGTGCTTGGTAGTCGGCGCGGAACTCGATGAGCCAGCGCTGTTCCTCGTTCGGCTCGTCGGGTGTGATGGCGGGTTCGGCGTCGAGATGCCATCCCTCACGGCACTGGGCCTTACGCAACTGCCTGTTGCGCTTGGCGCACGGCGGGCACTTGCTATCGAGAGTGGCCCCGCAGGGGACGTCGATGATCTCGGACTTGCCGGTGACAATGTCGAGCCGCTTGAGCGGGATGGGACGGATACAGACGCCGTGGAGCTTGGCGACCTCTTCGAGCACGTCGCGGGCCATCGGCATGGCCTGTCGGACGGCCCGGGGGAGTGCGCGGTCGTGCGCATGGGTCATGCGTTCCTCCCTTCGTCGGGGTCGGTGACGATGAGCGCGGCCTGGCCACACTCGGCGCACTCGACCAGGGCACGGACCGGGTCGAGCCGGAGAACGTTCAGGGTGAGGCAGGTGGCGCAGCGAAGGCCGTCGAGGAAGTGAGCGAGCGTCATGCGGCCTGCCCGTAGTAGGCGACCATGGCGCGGATGTCGGCGTCGGAGACGTACGCGGCGCGGACTCGGATCGGTTCAGGTGAGGTCTCTAGACGCATGTACGCGACGCCAGCGCCCAGCTCTGGAACCGGTGAGATGTGATCAGCGAGCGCGCCACGATCGCGTGCGCCGTCGCCGAGGACCATGTCCACCTGTTCGGACTCGTCCAGCCTGAGGGCGATCTTGTCGGGAAACAGGTTGCGGATGTTCATGACCTCCTTACGCGGGTCCTGAAGGGCGGCCATGACGCCGACACCGACCGAGCGGCCTTGGGTGGCGAGCGTGGCAAGGGCGGCGGAGATGCGCTGCCGAAGCTGCCTATCGGGCTGGTAGGCGGTCAGGAACGCGACTTCGTCGACGAGCACCAGGACGAACGGGTCCTCGATCGTCGGAACGTGGGAGCGCTGGAGGCCGGCGAAGCGGGTCGCGCGCTTTTGCATGACGCTGACCGCCTCGTCGAGCAGGTCGGCGCAATCGGTCGGATCGGCGGCGTACCGGCCCTGGAACAACTCCCGTCCGAACGAAAGCTCCATGAGCTTCGGATCCAGCGCCCATACCTGGGCCAGGCCCGCCCGCATGGCGGGGAGTAGCCCGCGGACGGTGTCCCACAGGAACGAGCCCTTGCCAGCGCCGGTCGCGCCCGCGATCAGGATGTGTGTGCCGTGCACCTTGAGCCGTAGCGGTCGGCCGTCCTCCTGCTTACCGATCTCGACTGGTCCCACGGTCGGCTCGTCCGGGATGGGAAGGGCTGGCATGGGTGAGGCGAGTGGATCGCTGCGCGGGAAGGTGAGCAGCAATCGGCCACCCTTGACGAGCGCGACACGACAGGAGGTAGCGCCGAAGCCCTGGGCGAGGTTGTCGATGCGATCGGACCAGTCCTTGACCGCCTGACCATCGAGCATTCGGACCGTGATGCGGTCGGCCCAGCCATCGCAGGTGAGGCGCATCAGACGGGGCATGTAGACGCGTCCGTTGACGCGCTTGGCCAGACCGGAGACGTCCATGACGCCGTGCCAGTGTCGGCGGTAGACCCACATCAGCCGCCACCAGGCCAGCAGCCGGAAGCCGACGATACGGGAGAAGGAGCCGCGATCGATGTAGGACCAGGAGGCCAGGGCCAAGACGATGGTCCCCAGGAGGGACGCGGCCAGAGGCCACCCGAAGTGGTAGCCGATGGCAACGAGAGCGATGGGTACGGCGACCGCTACGGGGTGCCGCCAGGTGGTACGGACGAGGGCGGCGAGGAAGCGCCAGCCGTAGATGAGCAGGGTGACGAGGGCCGGTGTTTTGATCACGGCCGGTCTGAAGACGACGGCCGTATCGGGCGTGGTGGAGACGAGGTTGCGCGCCTCGTCGCCAGGCAGCCGCTTGAACATAAGCTGGAAACCTCTCGTGATGTGCAGTCAGGGGAGAACCGAGGGGCCGCCGGAAGTTGCCGCTTCCAGCGGCCCCGCTTTGTGTGTCAGGCCGCCGTGTCGGTGGCGTCCTCGGCCGGCTCTTCGGCGTGCAGCAGCTCGCAGTCGGCCAGGTAGCGAGCGGCGGCGTTGAAGATCTCGCGGGCGATGCTGAGATCGGAGTCGGTGACCGGCCCGGACCCGGTGGTGGAGATGTGGACGTTGGCCTCGTGGGAGGCGAACTCCAGGTACGGCCGCGGATTGCTGATCAGCAGTCCGGCGCGGATCTGGAGGCGCGGTGTGTGGAAGGAGATGCCGACGTGCGGGTCTGAGTCGGGTCGCATGGACAAGGTGACGTAGGTGTAGGGCCGGTGCTCGCTCACGCCGCCACTCCCTGACCGTCGGGCAGGCCGTAGAAGCTGCGCTCCACGGAGCGGGCGAAGCGGTGGGCCTCGCGGGCGAGCTGGCGCGCGAACTCCAGGTCTTCCGCCGTCACGGGTCCGCTCGTGGTGACCAGGACGGAGGTGGCGCCGAAGTCGAGCGCCAGGACGGGCTCACGGCGGGTGAACGGGTGGGTGAGCGTGCGGGCGGCGTTTCCGGTGGTCAGCCGGATCACACTGTTACGCGGGGTACGGCGACGGGTCATCAGGCGGCGTCCTTTCCGGCCTTGGCCTGGACGGGCTGGGCGGTCTGTCGGGGAGCGTGCATGTCGCGGACCTTGATGGAGTAGGCGAGGCGACCGTTGCCGTTGACGTACGGCGTGACCGAGACGGCGTCGAACTCGACGGGGGTGAACGGCAGCCCCGGCATCGGGGACGGCGGCACCGGCTGGACCGGCGCGAGGATCTTGACCGCCACCGTCTTCTGGGCGGGCTTGAGGGTCGGGTCACCGTCCATGACCGCGACCTGCCAGACCAGCTCTGCGGTCTGCTTGTCGCGGGCCTGCACGAACCGGCCGTTGGCGGAGGCGTCGAAGTCCTTGACGGGCTCGACCTCGCCGACGATGTAGCAGCCGTGCGGGAAGACCATGGCGAAGGTGACGGGGATGGGGCCTTGCAGAGCCATAACTGCTCCTCACTTGGATGACAGGCACTCGACCTATCAAATAACTCGACGATAACTCTCCGTAGCTTGCTAGGTCAAGTTACTAGGCGAAGGTGACGGCGGTATCACTCATGCGATAGACAGTCGCCCAGGCCAATGGCTCGACATTTAGGGAGGATCTCGTGCGAATCCTGGGGGGCTGCTTAGCTGTAGTCGTGATGGCCGCACTGGTCGGCCTGTTCCTGCTGTACAAGATGCCGATGTGGCGCGATGATGCCCGGTTCGACGACTTCCGTGGCCGAGTGCTGGCCCATCCGCTACCGCCCGAGACGCACAGGCAGAAGGACGGTGTCGCCACCTTTGGCAAGATCTCTGGAGGTAACGGCGATTACTGTGAGTACCGGGTCCGATTGGAGCTTCGAACGGGCTTGCCGCTGAAGGAGCTCTACGCCTACTACGACAAGGCCGCAATCGCCGGAGTAACCGACGACGAGGCAGGCGAGGCACAGGTGTCCCTGCACGTGAGTGAAGACACCGGAGATAGCAGAACCGTCACCGTGGAGTTCGGCGACATCAGCTACAGCGACTGGGACCTTCGCTGCACATAAACGGCAGCGCGATCACCCAATCGGGTAGGCGTCTTCCAGTTCGTGCCGGTCAGCAGGCAGCAGAAGCTCCACGACGGCCAAAGGCCGGCCAGCGGCGTCCCGTACCGCGCCGAAGACGGCCAGAAGTGGCTGGTTCTTCGGCATGGCAAGTTGCTTGATCTCGTCGGCAGAGGGCATACGAGCGGTGATCTGCTCCATGATGTGATCGAAACGCACACCTTTGCGCGCCTGGAGATGCTCGCGGAAGCCCTGCCCCAACGGCTCGCCGCTGGTCAGATCCGTCCCCTCGGACAGTTCCAAGGGCAGCCAGAGCGAGACCAGCTCAGTCGGCTCGCCCTCGCTCATGATCAATCGCCGCCGAACGAACGCCTTACTCTTGGGCCGCACGTCCAGCAGCACGCCGACCCGATTCGGCACAGTGACCGCCCCGACTTCGACGACCTCGCCCGCGGAGTCCGTCTCCGGCTTGGTCAGGTACGCCCGTCCCGGACGCTTCTGCTCAACAGAGGCCATCGCCGGACGGCCGCGCACGAAGCGGCCCTTACCCTGCTGAGACTCGATCCAGCCCTGCTCACGCAGCACGCGCAGGGCGGCGACCACGGTGGGACGGGAGACGCTGAACTCTTGGATGAGCTGGTTCTCGCTGGGGAGCATCGTGCCCGGTGGGTAGTCTCCCGCCTCGATGCGCCTCTGAAGAGTGTGCACAAGCTGCGCATACTTAGGCGGCACGGACTCTAGCGACATCTTGACCGTCCAACAGCCGACAGGTTGTTTTACCAAGTTTGAGCGTAACCGGATCGTCGCCGGCTGTCCACGTAGTTGCTGACAGCGGGAGCCGAACGCGAGAAGTCCGGCAGGCAGTGCAGTGACCGGGCTGGGAAGGTTGCCACGGGGGCTGCCACGGCATCTGCCTGCCGGGGGAGGCGCGACGAGACAGGGCCACGGCCCCCACCCCCTTCCGGAAGGGACCACGCCCGCCTCGCCGCGCCCGTCATCACCTGGCGATGTACTCCGCCAGGACGTTCGCCGCACCCTCCACATCACTGGTCGGGTGCCGCCTCTCGGCGTTCTGCCACGAGTAGTAGGCCCCGCCGTACCCGACGAACACCCACACCGGCATCCCCGGCTCGGGCTTGTGCACCATGAGCGCGCTGTTGTTGTCCCGCAGCTCGGCGTTGACGCCGAGGTTCGTGAGCTGGTCACGCAGCCGGACGAGCATGTCGCCCTCTTCCTGACCCTGCAAGAAGCCGGTCACCGCTGCTTGAATGATCGAGTTCATCTTTCGCTCCCTTCGGCCCGGCCGTCTCCGAGGCAGTCGAGACACTCCCGCTCCTCACTCGCGATTCGATCGCTGTCGTCGTCGCCGATGAGGAGCGCACGGCGCGAGTCGCGCAGCTTGATCCCGCGTCCCCGGCAAGCAGGGCAGGGCGACGTCTTGCTTGTCTCGTCTGGCCGGATCACCGTCGCCATCTCCTCGTTCATTCGGCGTTCCCTGTGGCGGGAGGCCGCGTGACGTACCGTGGTTGATTGATGACAAGTCCACCGGCAACCGCGTCTGAGCAGGACCCCTGAACGGCCCCCTTGTTTCCCCTTTCGAGCCCCCAGCCGGGAGGAAGACCCGAAGATGCCCGATTACATCCCGAACGTTCGCCTTCGCGCCTGGCGCAACCAGGAGCAGCTCAACCGCGCGCAGATGGCCGAAAAGATCAATTCCACGCCCATCGGTGTCGCTCAAACGCTGGCCTGTGATGAGGAGCGGATCCGGCGCTGGGAAGCAGGCGAAGTCAGGTGGCCGCGCACCGAATACCGGCTGGCCCTGACTCAACTGACCGGGAAGGCGCCGGAAGAGCTCGGGTTCCTCCAGGGGAGGCAGAACGAGAGCCGCCTCATCGAAGCCCAGGTCATGCCCATCGACGCCCTACGAGCGGAAGCCGACCTGTACGGGACGATGCAGCTTGCCCAGCAACTCCAAGCCTCTGATGTCGGCATGGGCACCTTGGAGGCTCTCGCCGAAGCCGTCGATCTGCTGTGCCGCGCCTATCCGGTGGTGCCCGCCGGCACCCTGCGCGATCGCACACAGAAGCGCTTGGCCCAGATCAATCACCTGCTTGCTGGGCGTCTCACCCTCAACCAGCACCGTGAACTGCTTGTGATCACTGGTTGGCTCACTGCCCTGCTGGGATGCGTTCATTACGACTTGGGGGAGCGAGAGGAAGCCGAAACCGCCCGTCGCACAGCCTTCGAAATGGGCCGCCAGGTAGGGCACGGAGAACTCATGGGCTGGGCGCACGAGATGTCAGCGTGGTTCGCCCTCGTCGAAGGTCGCTACGAAGACGTCGTTACCGCCGCCCGTATGGGCCAGGCTTTAGCCGGGACCAGCAGTGCCATGGTTCAACTCACCCTCCAAGAAGCCCGCGGTCTGGCCCGGATCGGTGACCGTCGCGAAGCCGACCGCGCCCTGACCCGCGGAGCTGAGGTGCTCGGCAGCCTGCCCATACCCGACCACCCGGACCACCACTTTGTGTTCGACCACGCTAAGTGGATCTTCTACGCTGCCACCTGCTACACGTGGCTCGCTGACGACGACCGAGCCGAAGAACACGCCCGCGAAACCATCCAGATGCACACCCGCCCCGATGGCACCTCCAACGCCCCTATGCGCGTTGCCGACGCGCATATCGACCTCGGCATAATTCACGCTCGACGCGGGGATCTAGATGCAGCAGTTGAGCAAGGCGTGGCAGCGTTCGAAATCGACCGTCGATCCCTCGCAGACCTTGTCAACCGCGCTGGAGATCTTGACCGCGTACTACGGCAGCGCTATCGGCGCGAAGGGCTAGCCGAAGAATTTCACGAGAGGTTTGTAATAGCCAGGAAAGCCCTCAGTAATCGCCGTCCAGAACTACTGGATTAGAGCTTGGTGAAATTGGCCGAGAAGAGTGATTCGGGTGTCCAGCCAGGTCCTCCTGCCGATCCATACTGTACATTGCCTGCTGTTGTTTTTTTAGACGAGAAACTCTCAATATTAGATGCCCGACTCGCCAAGCTTACGCAACATGCTTCCAAGATCGACGGCCTCACGGCTCCGCAGAGGGCGTCGCTTGAGTTGATTCCAGCATCGAGCAGCCTGGCTAAGAGCATTAGGCACCTCATAAAAGCAGGCTATCTGCTCTCTGCTCTGGTCCTCTTTAGGCCCCTCATGGAAAGAGTTGCAACCCTTTCGTATCTGATTGAGAATGCCGATGCCGTCAGCCTCTGGGAAGCGGGCTGGCCGCACGGACAACGCCCTAGCTTGCGGGCACGTTTGGAAACGTTGATACCGGGGGCTGGCGAAGCGTTCCTCTCGGGCACAGCTGCTGCTGTCACCAAATACAACAGCTTCGTTCATGGAGATCCCGCTGCCGTACAGCAAAGCCTAATACAAGTCTCTGACTCCAGGATCGTTTACACCTCGGACAAAGACTACTCCACTCCAGGCAGGGCAAATAGCATAGCTCTAGAAACAGCGATCGCGGTCGTCTTCTTGGTGGTGAAAACTGATCAGCTGTTTCCTTAGTAGTTTGATTTGCTGTAGCATGGTTGGCTCCCTGGCTTCTGACGGCCCAGCCTCTTACTTCTGATCGTTGATATTCGAAGCGATTTCGGTCTGTCCTGCCGCCATGCCTCCATCTTCGCAGCTTCCTGCGGAGGGTGTGTCGAAGTCGGCCTTGCGGTCTGGTCTCCTTTCTATGGCTTCGCCTCTAAATTTGTCCACCAATTCTGTCATGATGTATGCGTCTAGTGCTTCACGTACGGCGAAGTTTATTCCGACAACTGCGGTCCCTAGTGGAATTACTATGAAGAGGATCGAGTTGTATGCGCCTGGTGTAGTACCAAATAGACTGCTACTTGCGGTGCCGTAGCTGAGAAGAAAGAGCGAAACAAGTACGCCAAATGCACCCCCGGCTGCGCGAAGTAGTGATCGATAGAAAAACGATTGATAGGCGACTGGATCGCTGGCTAGTCTTTGCGCTTGCTTGTTGTGTTCATTTTCGAGCGCCTTTGCCTTTTCCGCCTTTCTAGAGCCTCGTCTGATAAATCGCTGCTGTATTCTGGGCGTTATGAGGTTTGTCACAATGCCTAGCGGAATTGCTAATGCTACGCCAAGCCAAAATCCGGCATCCATGCCTAGGTGCCCTCCTGCTGATTCCGCTTGTTAGCTGTTGACTTACACCTGGCAGTCTGCCGAATTGTGCTCATAGTTATCAAGCGGCGGCGCGGCGCGCCGCCGTACCCCGGCCCTCCGCCCGCCCGCCGTCCGGGCGTGCGGCCTGGGGGCCGGTCCCGGACGGCGGCGGGACACCGGGCCGGGCACCGCACGCCGGCCCCGCCGTACCAAGCGAACGCACCGACCGGGGTTGCCCCGCCGCCGCGCAGATGCAGCCCTACGATCGCCACTGCATGGCTAGTCGCCGCACATGGTCGGGGGCGATCGAAGGTCCAGAGCTTCGTTCCTCAGCCCTGGCCCACCGAGCCATCTGGTTGATCATTGTGTCGGCATTCCGGCCGCAGAAGCCCTCCTGCCCATGGTCGACGTCCGCCAAGGGCCAGAGGGCTTCGGCTAGCGACAGCCGTTACGAGGGTCACGTGGGCATCGGCACGTATGTCTTCGGGCCCCTGCTCATCTCCTTGTCCAGGCGAACGCCGCTTTCCAACTCGATCACTGCAAGACACGTGCCCAGCACCGATACCTCGGGGTTGCCCGACCAAGTCTCGGGGTCGCCCGACCAGGTGTCGTATACGGCAGCGAACTTGTCCGCGTAGGGCGCCAGCGGCCCGATCTGTTCGGTCCAGGGAATGAAGGGCAACCAATCAGGTTCGGGAAATTGAAGCTGCCCGTCGCTCTCTCCGTAGGAGGCATACAGGGTGGTGTTGCCCTCGATGTCGTCACTTAGATACCAGTGCCGGAATCCTGCACCGCCGAGTCGATCCGTCATCTCCTTGCCATCGGGATATGGGTTGTTCGACCATGTGACGACACCCGAGCCGACTTGTTGAAGTCCGAGGTCGTTGGGCTCGACCTCTCTCGCAGCGCGCACGATGGCGGCATCCACCCCGAGCCGGCGCACCGCGTCTTCGACCGTCATCACGCCATGGTCAGGAAGCGTCACCGTGCACGCCATGTCTTCCCACGGCATCCGGCGAACCAGCTCGGCGTAACGCTTAGCGACCTCACTGAACACAGGACACAACCAGCTTTCTCGAATGGATCGACGCCGACAATCTAGAGCACGAGGTCCACAGTGGGCCCTGGCCACCGGATGGCCTTCTGCCGCAGAGGCGATTGCCAAGGACGGAGTGCTCCCTCGCCAGAGGCGTTCGTCGTGCCTGGCTACGGAGTGGGCACCTCAGGAGGCATGCAATATGCGTGCAATGATCAAGGTCTTACTCGGCATAGAGCACTCTGAGTTCCCTGGTCAACGGCCGTGAACCGTCGAGAACGGTCACGAGCTGTAAAGCCGCCAGCAGTTCGACCCCATGCGGGTGGGTCGCCTATATGGACGCCGGGTGCGCTTCCGTGCCATCTGCGTGCCTGAGCCTGTGCCACTACGTCACCTCCAGCTTGATCGATTCGCTGGAAATCGGCATGATCACCGTGCCATAAGCGTGCCATTAGCCTGCGTCTGACGCGGTTGGGGATGGTCAGCGATGTGAGGGGCGCCGCAGCTTGGGGGCAGGGCCGAGGGGGTCATGGCTCCTTACAAGCGAGGGGTCACTGGTTCGATACCAGTACCGCCCACCAGCAGAAAAGCCCCGTTTCCGATCATGGAACCGGGGCTTCGTGCCATTGGCCAGCGTCGGAGGGCCCTCCGAAGATCCATCGGCGTCCCGCGTGATCTTGGAATTCATCGCGTTCGCGATCTTCCGGTCAACCTCTGCCGGCTCTATCCCGCCTGGTACTGCTACGTCACCCTGGCCATGCTCGCCCTGGCCTTCCTCGCCGCCACCCGTGCCGCCCCCAGCCCCGAACCTGCCTCGTCGGCCAGAACCGGCGCCGGCCAGCTCATCGCGATCTCCGCCAACGAGATCCGCCGCCTCTTCGCCCTGCTGACCCGACCACCCATCGACGAGAACCACATCCCGCGCTGGTCACACTGGCGATGCCAGCACCAAGTCCGCGCCCGCTGGTTCCACCAACAAATCCGCCTGGCCACGGCATACAAGCAGCTCAGCTAACAAATGGAGGCTGCCGTACTAGGTCGGCCTACTCATCGATCGGCGTGAGGATCAAGCGGGCGTTGTCCCTCGATGGACGGGTCATCGCATATCGGGCCGCCTGGCCGCTATGGTCGTCCGGGCGGCGAAAGGCGGCAAACCGCTGCGCCAACATAGCCAGGATGAGGAGCCCGGTCATGGTGGCCATGTCCTCACCGATACATTTCCGCTTTCCCTCGCCGAACGGCAGATGAGCCGCCCGTTGCTCGTGGTCGAGCCTGCCGGCGAATCGGCCGGAGTCGAAGCCCGCCGGATCCGGCCATCGGGCTGGATCGCGGTGCGTCGCATAGGGGGCGACGATGATCTGGTCGCCCACGGCGAGCCGGTGCCTGCCAAGTCGAGTCTCCGCCTTGACGTTGCGGAAGAACATGGGGAACGCGGGATGCAGGCGCAGCGACTCCTGCAGCAGAGCCTGCGCGGTGACGAGCCGCGGAAGGTCCTCCAGCGTAGGGGTGCGGTCCGCGCAGACATCGGCCACCTCGGCCCGTAGCCGGTCCAACAGATCCCCTCGCTCGGCCATCAGGACGCACGCCCACGACAGCACGGTTGCCGTGGAGTCGAATCCCGCCATCAACAGCGTGAAGACCTGGTCTCGTACCTGCCGGTCGCTCAGGCGGTGACCGGTCTGCGGATCGGTGGCGGTCATCAGCTGCCCGAGCAGGTCCCCGGCCTCGGTGCCCTGATCCCGGCGCGAGGAGATGATTGACCTAACTCTGCCATCCAGCGCCGCGATGGCCTTTCGATAGCCGCTCGCCCCGGGTGCCCAGTGCGGGAGGAAGATTCGCCCCGCCATGCCGTCGAAGACCGGCAGGGCGAGCCGCGTGAGCTCGGCCGTATCGACTGCGTTCCCCAGCGCATGCCGCATCAACACCTCGACACTCAGCAGCTTCAGCTCGCTGAAGAGCTCTATCGGACCGCGCAGATCCCATGCGTCCATTCGGCTCCGCCAGGCATCGGCCGTCAACTCCATTACGGTGCGCAGTTCGGCTCGGCGAAAGGCAGGATTCATGATCTGGCGCAGCAGGCGCCAGGTCGCCTCATCGTTCACCGTGAATAGGCCATCCTCGCCCAGGGCATCGGCGATGATCCGATAGATGGGCCCGCCCTTGTCGAACTGCATCGCGTCGGTGACCAGGATTCGATGCAGGCACTCGGGATCGCTCACCACCCAAAACTTCCGGCGCCCCGGGATCGGCAGCCGGGCAACTCCTTCGTGTGTGAGCGCCAGCCGGGTGCACAGCACGACCGGGTCTCGGCGTAGCAGCGCCGCGACCACCTCGGGCAGGGACGGCTTCGTGGGCATGCGCTGCCTCCTAGTGCTCCATGGGGCCCCAGTGACACTTCGCGGTCTTGCTGTTGAGGCCACATGAGTACGGCCACCGCGTGATCATGCCGTGGCCGTGGGCGACAGCGTAGACGCTGAGGACGGGCTGGTCACCTTCGAGGAACTGATGGGCCGGATCGCGGACCGGTTCTGCCGGGTGGACCGCGCCGTACCGCCCGCGCCTACCTGACCGGGCTGCTGTCCGGGATCGAGCGCAAGAACTGCTGGTGGCTGGCCGAACACGCGGTACTGGCCGGCCCGCAAGCGATGCAATGCCTGAACAGCGGGAACTCCGGGATGTCCTCAGCCAGTGACGATCTGCCCGGCAAGGTCAGCTGAGGGCCGAGCCTGCCCGCGGTGCGAAATGCCGTCCGGGTAAGCAGCCCGGTGCGCCGGGGGCCAGCCGCCGTGATCAAAGCGCAGGTCACCGCCAAGCTGGTACTCGTGATCGCTGCGGATTCAGCACCGGGTTCCCGGCATTTTACCCAGCGTTGACCGAATCGCATCAGGCTCAGCGCATGACCGCGCTCAACCGCCGCACGCTGCTCCGGGGCACGACCGCCATCGGAGTTGGCCTCGCCCTGGCCCCCGCGCTCGCCTCCCCTGCTCTCGCCCGCCCGACCCGCCGCGCCCCCGGGCAGATACTCGCCAACCGCCCCGTTCTCACCCACGGCATCCAGGCCGGCGACGCCGTTGGCGGCTCCGTCTCCCTATGGACCCGCGTCGACCGCCCTGCCCGGCTGCGTGCGGAGATCGCCGCAGACCCCTCCTTCCGCCGGATCCTGCGCAGCGTCGCAGGGCCGACCGTCACCCCCGCCTCGGATCTGACCGGCCAGATCAACGTGCGCGGCCTGCCCACCGCCACCGACCTCTACTACCGGATCACCGCCGTCGACCAGCACGACCACGACCGCAGCAGCGAGCCGCTCGTCGGCCACTTCAGCGCGGGCCTGGGCCGCCACGACGGCCACCGCCCGATCCGCTTCATCTGGTCCGGCGACATCGCCGGCCAGGGCTGGGGCGTCAACCCCGACCTGGGTGGGTTCCGGATCGCCGACGCGATGCGCGCGGCGAACGCCGACTTCTTCCTCTGCTCCGGCGACAACGTGTACTCCGACGGGCCGGTCACCGAGACCGTGACCCTGCCCGACGGCCGGATCTGGCGGAACCTGGTGATCGAGGAGAAGACCGCGGTCGCGCAGACGCTCGACCAATACCGCGGCCAGTTCAAGTACAACCTGCTCGCCGACAACTGGCGCGCCTTCCTCGCCGAGACCGCGATCGTCGCCCAGTGGGACGACCACGAGGTGCTCAACAACTGGTACCCCGGCGAGGTCCTGGTCGGCCGTGCCGGGTTCCCCGACGGCACGCTCGCGGACCCATTGGCGGCCCGTGCCCGCCAGGCGTTCCACGAGTACATCCCGGTCTCCCCGGCCTCGCCGGACAAGATCGGCCGCGTCTACCGCAAGCTGTCCTACGGGCCGCTGATGGATCTGTTCATCCTCGACATGCGTACCTACAAGGACCCGAACACCACCGACCTCGAGACCGTCGCCGACGGTGGCCTGCTGGGCACGGAGCAGACCGCGTGGCTGCTGCGCGAGCTCAAGGCGTCGAAGGCGACCTGGAAGGTGATCGCCAACGACCTGCCGATCGGCCTCGTCGTGCCCGACGGGAGCAATCAGGAGTCGTCGTCCAACGGCGACCCGGGTGCGCCGCTGGGCCGCGAGCTCGACGTCGCCTACCTCCTCACGCAGATCAAGCGCCTCGGTATCCGCAACCACGTCTGGCTCACCGCCGACGTGCATTACACCGCCGCGCACCACTACCACCCCGACCGGGCGGCGTACCAGGACTTCGACCCGTTCTGGGAGTTCGTCTCCGGACCGCTCAACGCCGGCGCCTTCGGCCCGAACGTGCTCGACGCGACCTTCGGCCCGGAGGCCGTCTTCCAGGCCGTGCCGCCGCGGCCGTCCACCTCGCCGCTGGAGGGCTACCAATTCTTCGGCCAGGTCGACATCGACCCGCGCACGCAGCAGTTGACCGTCACCCTCAAGGACGTCGAGGGCAAGGCGCTCTTCACACAGACGCTCGACCCCGAGCGCCGATGACATTGGGTCGCTGAAGATCCTGCTGGGCCGAGGTGCCCGGGTCTCCCGTCTCCTGCTTAGGCTCCGCGGCTGGACGCTGCATGCCCACGGAGAGCGCCGTGAGGCAGTGGACCTTCGACGGTCTGCCGGGCGCTTGGCCGGTACCTTGACTGCCGACGAAGGAACTGCGCACTGACGCGGGCAGTTCCTTCAGATCGGATGTGTCCCCACCGCCCGGACAGTGGCCGCCGGAGGGTCCGTCGATCGCCCAGCGGCTTGCCTGGTGGCACGCTGGGCTCAAGAGGCTCCTTACAAGTGAAAGGTCTCTGGTTCGAACCCAGTACCGCCTGCCTGCATCAAGAAGCCCCGCAGCGATCACGCCACAGGGCCGCTTACGCCATTCGCATGCCATCTTGTCTGGCTGGGCGAACCGCCGTACATGGACATCAGCATCGCCCCTACTCCGAGAGCTTCCGGTAGGTTGTTGGCCGCCCTTGGCCCCCAAGTTGCTCGACGAGCCCCCTCGATCTCAGTTCGCGTAGTGCCTTGCGGATGTTGGGTGCGGACAGGTTCAGTTCCTGCTTGAGGTCAGCGACACTGCGTGTCCCGGCCGCCAAGGTGTCGTAGACGCGTAGCTCCGTCTCGTTCAGGTCGTCGCCCGGGCGGATGACGGGAACTGCCTGCCGCCGTAGGACGACAGTGAATCGAATGGCGGCGTCGATATAGTGCGCAGGTGGAAGCCCGGCCTCTGCCAGGGCATCGGCCACGATCGGAATGCCGGTTGCCAGCGCCTCGATCACTCGCGCGCCTGTTTCTGGTGTGCGAGCGTGTTGGCAGATCGCAACGAGTCGCGCATTGCGTGCTGAGGTGACGGCATCCCGGCCGAGCCGATCGACCGTGATGCCGTACAGGCCGCCCGGGTTTGAGACGATCAGCCGGTCACGGCGGAGCCGAACCTCCACGGCCATGCCAGCCGACCAATGATCGAGGTCGCGATGGAGAAGAGCGTTCGCGATGATCTCGCGAAATGCGATGTATGGATAGGCGGGCCGATCACGAACAGTCCCGTCCGGTGCCGACACGACGCTGGTGTCAAAGGTTCGCCGTGCCCAGTTCAGGGCCTCTTCCAGCATCCGTGGAATAGCTCCAGTGATCGTTGTCTGGTTCCGAGCCCGCGATCCTACGGGATCGGTCGGCAATGGCTCTGCCGAAGCCTGGATGACGAAGCGCGGAAACCACTCCTGTGGATGAACCCCCAAAGCCAACACTCCGGCGACGGTCGGAGTGCCGTCGGGCAGAGTAACTCCAGCACGCCGCAGCAACTCGGCATCGTCAAGGAAACGGCCCAGGCCGTAGGGATCCCGTTCGCGGACCGAACGTAGGAACGCTGCGACAAGGTCGCTGTCCAGGTCCTCGCGGCTGGCGCCTGTGACGGGCTGCCGGTCGAAGAGCGGCGGCTTCCGGGCGGCAAGGAATGCCTGCTCTTCCAAATCCGACAGTGGGAAGTCCCCGTCGTACCCCCGCATGTATGCCGTACCCGACGCCGTGATCCGACACGGCTTGGCCGACGGATCGCATTCATGCACCCTGGCGACGATGACCGGTGCCCCATCCACTTCCGCGTCGCTGATCGTAAGCTGGACAGGCGGCGAGAACGAGCGAGCCTTGTGAGCGAGGCCCTGCTTGAGAGCTTGCGGATCTGAAAGCTGTACCGGACGAAAGCCGGTGGCCTCGTCGAGGCCGAGGATGATCATCCCGCCGCCTGGATGGTTTGCCAGCGCACTCAGAGTTGAGGCGAGCGACTGCGGCAACCCTCCTGCCGCCGACTTGACCTCGACATCGTCGTAGTCGCCTCCGGCTGTGCGGAGACGTGCGACCAACTCGTTTACGCTCTGGCTCACAGGTAAATGTAATCATGTGCTGGTTACATTTACTCGGTTTCCGGTTACATTTCGTCCTGTTCCGATTCGGCGCCTTCAGACGCGTCGCCTCCGAGAGAGCCCAGCACCCCGGAGCCGACTGTCCGAGCATCGCGCAGCCTGACGAGTTCCCGATCGACGTGATGTCCGAGGCGCCCCCCGTCCGGCGCCGCCGACGTCACCAGCCTCCTGATCGAGCGTCTTGCCAGTCGTCTCAATGCCGCCGTCACCGCCCGTTCACCGTTCGCTCCCGCATTTACATACATGGTGCATGTATGTATTCTCGCGTCATCATCACTCCAGGAGGGGCGGTCATGCGGGCGATGCAGCAGTCGGCGTGGGGAGAGGCCGAGACCATGGCGTTGGTCGAGGTGGAGGAGCCTGCGCCGGTGTTCGGCGAGGTGCTGGTCAGGGTCATGGCGGCCGGGGTCAATCCGGTGGACGTCTTCACGCGCCGGGGGCAGGCGTACAACCGGGTGCTCGACCTGCCGTTCATCAATGGCTGGGACGTCGCGGGGACAGTGGTGAGGACCGGCTACGGCACGGCCCGGTTCCGGCCCGGCGATCGGGTGTTCGGGATGCCGTGGTTCCCCCGGGCCGCGGGTTGTTATGCCGAGTACGTCACCGCCCCTGCCCGCCACTTCGCCCGTATGCCGGAGGGCTTGAGCTTCACCGAGGCGGCGGCGCTGCCGCTCGCCGGGTTGACGGCGTGGCAGATGCTCACCGAGGTCGCCGCCGTCGCCCCGGGGCAGCGGATCCTCGTGGCGGGCGCGGCCGGGGGCGTGGGACACCTGGCGGTCCAGATCGCCAAAGCCCGCGGCGCCCACGTGACCGGCACCGCGAGCGCCGCCAAGCATGCCTTCGTCCGCGGATTGGGGGCGGACGAAGTGATCGACCACACCACGACAGAGGTGTCCGCCGTGGCGCGTGACATGGATGTCGTCGTCCAGATGTTCGGCGGTGAGGCCGGGCTCAAAGCGCTGGAGTGCCTGCGGCCGGGCGGCGTCCTGGTCAGCGGGCAGGCGGCCTGGACCCCCGGGTTGCACGAGCGTGCCGACGAGCTCGGCGTGCGTGCCGTGGCCTACCTCGTCGATCCCGACGGCGCCGGGCTCGCCGCACTGGCCGGCCTCGTGGCCGAGAGGCAGTTGAAGGTGCACCTCGACGCGGTGTTCCCGCTGGCGGAGGCGGCTAAGGCGCATGACCTCCTCGGTTCGGGGCGTACCAGGGGCAAGGTTGTGCTCGCCGTCGGCGAGATGAATTAAGGAGGAGCAGTGTCGGAACAGCACACCACACCGGCTGACGTGGTCCACGCTTACGCGCAGGCCAAGAGCCGCGCCGATATGCAGGCGGCTCTGCGGTACTGCAGCCCGGACACCGTTTTCGAGACGATCGCGTTCCAGGCCGTCGCGACCGGCATCGATGAGGTCGCCCGACAGAACGCCGCGTTCCTGCGCACCTTCCCCGATTACGGTGTGGAGCTCGAATATCTCGTTGCGGCGGGCGACCTGGTCGTCGGCGCCGGGACGATCCGAGCCACCATGGTGGAGAGCCTGGTGGGGATCGAGCCCACGGGCAGAGCCTTCGCGCTGCCGTTCGCCTGCCACTGGAGAGTGCGGGACGGGCTGATCGCCCACGAGCGGTTCTTCTTCGACTTCCATCAGATGTGCGAGCAACTCGGGCTGTCCACCGCCGAGGCCGCGGCGCGGTTCGCCGCCTGGCGGGAGCGGGCGAAGGCGGCGGCGCGATGATGGCCTACGTGCTGGTTCATGGGGCCGGGCACGGCGGCTGCTGCCGGCGGCACGTGCCCGCGCGGTTGTGAGAGACCGGTCGTGAGGTCCACGCTCCGACGCTGACCGGTCTCGGCGAGATAGCTGAACTCCTACATCCGGGTAGGAGCCCGGCACGTCATCATCCGGCTGGCCGCTGATGACCATCACGCGGCCCTGGAAAAGGTCGCGGGCCAGCTCCTGCCACTGCTCCACCTGCACGGGCACCCGTGACGGCTCGGAAAATACGTTCGCCGCGTATGTTCTTCTAACCTCGAGTTGAGAGCAAGAGGAGATACGCGGGTGGCAGAGAACACGAATGTGCGACGGAGCCAGCACGAGCGCACCAAGGCGACCACGGGCGCCTTGGTCGCGGCGGCGCGCGAGCTTTTCATCAGCGACGGTTTCTCCGCCACCGCGGTGGACGAGATCTGTGCCAGGGCCGGCGTGACACGTGGCGCTTTCTACCATCACTTCAGCAACAAGGAACACATCTTCCGCGAGGTCTACGCCGCCGACCAGAAGGCGCTCGCGATGATCGTCCGGCGGGCGTTCCAGGCCCAGCGGGATCCGTGGGACGGGGTGTCGGCGGGCTGCCGACGCCTGCTGGAGGCGTCCCTCGAACCCGCCGTACGCCAGATCACGCTGGTCGAGGCGCCGGGCGCGCTCGGCTGGTCTGCCATGCGAGACATCCAGGCCGGGTGCAAGGAGCAGATGCGGCGCGGGCTGGCCATCGCGATCGAGGCCGGATGCATCCCGAACCGGCCGTTGGACCCCCCCACCTCGCTGCTGTACGGGGGGATCTGCGAGAGTGCCCTGGACATCGCACGCGCCCCGGACCAGCGTGCCGCTCTGGAGGACTCGCTGGCGGAACTCGACCTGGTGCTCGCCGGCGTCGCCCACCGTTCAACTCCGGGCTGCATGCACGCAAGATAGGGGAGCGGCATCCAGGCGCGGCTCCGCAGGCCGAAGTCACGTTCCTGAAGTCCTTCGGTGGCAACGGGTTTCAGTGGCCGGGTCGGAGGACGAGGACCTTCCTCGCATGGCCGAACTCGTCGAGAGGTCTATAGATCTTTCTCTCGGCCTGGTGGACGCCGCTGTCATCGCGATCGCCGAGTGCCTGGGACTCAGGAGGTGGCAACCGTCGAACACCGGCACTTGCTAGTGGTTCGCCCGCGCCACGACGAGGCCTTCACTCTGCTTCCCGGCTGATCGCAGGCACCGCCGTACTGGGTGACCATCTGGGTGCCGACGGCCGTGTACAGGCTCGGACAGTGGTGGCCAACTGTGGACTGTCTGCCCAAATCAGGGTAGGTGCTGGTGCTGCTCCCGCCCCTTCCCGGGTTGGCTTACAAGCGAGGGGGTCACTGGTTCGATATCAGTATCGCCCACCGGCAGAAAACGGCTTGTGCTCGTTGATCATGGCGTTCGTCGCGTCGGCGATCTTACGGTCTGCTTCATGGAAGTGCGGGCCGGGAGCCGATCTTCCGTGTGTTCTCGTCCCACTTGGCCGCGCCTCGGAAGTCGCTCCGCCGCAGGATGAGGTCCAGGTCCATTCGACGGAGGGCTGCCACTTCGCCCCAGCGCAGGCTCGCGAAGGTGGCGGCAGGATCAGGGAGCGCAGCGGATAGCATCGAGGGGTGGACGATGATCTCTCAGGTGGACCAGTGACCAACGTCGAGATCGCTCTCGGGGTCGGCCTCATGGTGTTGCTCCTTCTGCTGCCCACCATCATTTGGCTTGCCACGATGTTGCTGCCACGCCGTAGATAGAGCCTGCGGCGGGGCCTCGGCTCCGGGAATCGCGACGGGCGCCGCAGGCGGTCAGTGCGGGCGTGCTATTCGCTGGCCCTGGCGCGATGAGGAAACCCTGATCAGACGGCATAGTGACATGGTGGAAGAGCATGATCGTCGTGCCATGGGATCCGGCGGAAGCCTGGCGGACCTTTCGGAAGTCGCGCCGTACGTGTGGGCCGTGACAGGCGTCCCCGTCCGTGTGCAGAACACGAGGTCCGTGTCCTTCCACGCTCGCAGCTTGCGAGCCCGAGAGCAGGCAACCACATGCTTGTCGGCGCAGGTGTTGTGCATCTTCACCGTGGCGACCGACCTGCGCCGAGGCCGCGCTCCAGCCAGGTCCCAGCAGGTACGGATCATGCGACGCGCTTGGTCGGTGACGGGGATGGCGTCGAGGCTCAGATCCGGTTTGAGTTCCGTGCCGTGGCATAGGTCGCAGGTGGCCGTCAGGCTCAACCGCCCGCGTCCGGCGCACACCCGGCAGGACAGGCGATGAACGACGGTGCCGGCGGCTTCGGCGCCCTTGGCGGCGTACGGGGGCAGCCAGTGATCCCGGTGGAACGTTTGCCCAGGTGAGAGCCGACATCATCCGAACGAGTGGGCACGCTCAAGGTGCGCGGCGGGAGGACATCGCCGAGAACAAGAACCATGAACCTGCCATGGTGCATCCGATCGCGAGAAAGATCAGCGCCAGAGACAATCCATGTGACCAGCCCATCACCATATTGGACAGTGCCAGGAAAACGGAGAAGAGCCCCATGAGTAGTTGCCCCAAGCCGTAGCGGCGAGGCTCATATTGCGCGCGTTTGCCGATCAACGGGCGGGGGAGTCGATTGGTGACCAGCGTGTATATCCCGAATGCGCGAGGACGCATCCGAGTCCTAATATGACTGCCCACATTGTGAAGTTCACTTGAGTCGGCTCCTTGGCTGCGCAGGGTAAGTGCTGTTCAGATCATCCTGCTGCTCGCCTTGATGAAGATCAAGCGGCGGCGCGGCGCGCTGCCCTTTGGGGGAAACTCGCTCATACCCTCGCCGGACACGCCGGGGTCCTGGCCGCCTCGGGGCGGCTGACCCGTCAGGCCCGGCTGGAAGCGCCCCGCGGTCGTTGATCCTGGTCGGATCTGATGGCCTCGCGCACATCTTTCGCCCGCCTGCCCTCTCTGCGTACCGGCTCCGCAGTGTGAGCGCGAACCGCAGGTCAACTCCCACTCTCCCGGTCTCCGGTGACTGACGGTGACCAACAGGTGCCCGAACCGGCCGGCCCTCTATGCGGGTTTTGGATGTTCTCTGTATGGCTCATCCGCACTCTTGATCTCCAGCAAGAGACGTTTCGCACGACCTCATAGACAACGCACGGTGCCGGCCAAGCCTCGTCCCCGGCACACGTAGAAAGGATTTCGTATGAGACCCAAAGGGGTACTCACGGTTGGGTTCGCTCTGTTCGTCTGTCTCGCGTCGGGCCAGGCCGCGTTAGCGAGCACGACGGGGGCCGAGGCCGGTCCGACGCCGACTGCTACACCGACCGCCACGAAGACCGTCACACCCACCCCCACGCCGACCTCCGGGGCGGACAACAACGACCCCCCGAACCAGGTTGAGGGGCCGCAGGTGTCGACCCTGGCCGCCCCGGGCTTCCAGCTCCCCTTCCCCTGCGGCCAGTCGTGGAACGGTAACAACAGCGGCAGCAGCGCTCACCGGTCCTATGAGATCGACTTCAACCGGGGCAGCACGCCGAACGCCGACCTCGGGGACACCGTTGTCGCCGCCGCCGCGGGCACCGTGGTCATCTCGGCCCACCAGGGTTCGGTCAACGGCTACGGGAACCTGGTCAAGATCGACCACGGGGGCGGCTGGACGTCCTTCTACGCGCATCTGAACTCGCGCGCCGTCGCCGCCGGGGCCAAGGTCACTCAGGGCCAGAAGATCGGCGCGGTCGGCAACACCAGCAAGCCGGGCAACGGCATCTCGCCTCACCTGCACTTCGAGGTGCGCCAGGGCAGCAGCTACCCGTCGAACATCCGCAAGGCCGTCTTCAACGGGGTTACGTTCGGCTACCCGAACCAGACCCTCACCTCCAAGAACTGCGGCGGAGGCGGCGGCGGTAACCCGCACACCGCCGCGTCGGTGTGCGGCAGCGGCTACAAGGTGATCGACTCGGCCGCCCTGGGTACGGCGGGCAAGGTCTACCTGCTGTTCAACTCGGCCAAGGGCCAGAACTGCGTGGCCACCATCAAGGCGACCTCCCTTGGCAAGGCCACCGCGGCCAGCGCCTACCTGGAGGTGAAGGGCAAGACGCGGGTCAGCGACACCGGCAACTTCACCTACTTCGCGGGTCCGGTACGCGCCAGTGCGGCGGACAAGTGCGTCAAGTGGGGCGGCAAGGCCGGTACCGCCACCTACAACAGCCCCTTCGAACACTGCAGCTGACGTCTGAACCATGAACGCCGCCACCCCCTGCGGGTGGCGGCGCTTTCATGCCTTGCTGCTACCGAGGGCGGTTGCCCTTCTTCTTACGGCTGGTCGGCACGGTCCGGCGGCTGGAGCCACTCTGCGAGGCTTTTTGTGGCTTTCGTGGGTTTTGTGGCTGCCGCTGTGTCCGCTCCTCCGCAGGGGAGGCGGCTGGAGTACGGCCCCGCGAGCTGTTCACGGTCCGGCCGCGTACGATGCCGATGAAATCTTCCACCAGGTCGGTGGTCGCGTCCGTGGGCCAGGCCAGCGCGACCTGAGACTGCGGCGCGTCCAGCACCGGCCGGTACGTGAGATCCCGGCGGTCGTGGAGGCGGGCCAGCGACTGCGGGACCAGGAGCAGCCCAGCGCCGGAGGCTACCAGCTCGACCGCGGCCGCAGTCGTGGCCGGGCGGGTGAAGGCGGGCACTCCGGGCCGGACCGTCCACTCGATTATCTCGTCCAGAGGATGGAACACCTCGTCGTCGGCCAGATCGGCGATGGCCACCTCGTCGGCGGCGGTAACCGCGTGGTCCTTGGGCACCACGACCACCGTGGTCTCCACGTACAGGGGAATCACGCTGAGCCCGTCCCGGTCGACCGGCAGCCTGACGAATCCGGCGTCGGCGCCGCCTTCGCGCAGGAGTCCCACCACCTCGGCGGCGGGAACCGCGACCAGGGTGATCGGTACGTCGGGCAGTCTCTCGGTCCAGACGCCCACCCATTTGGCTGGTGTCACCCCGGGCACGTACGCCAGCCGGAACTCGTCGCCGGTCTCCCCATCAGTCACTTCCTCAGCGTACCGATGTCAGCGGAACCCGTTTCGACTGACTACGCTTTGCGCCATGTCCAAACCGAAGACCATCCAGACGATGAAGCCTGAGACCGCGGCCAAGAAGCTGGGTGTCCTTCTCTCGGCCACGCCCGCCGAGTTCCAGGCGGGTGTCGTCTCCAGGGACGAGTTGAACGAGTTGCAGTCGACGCCACCCACCTGGCTCGCCGACCTGCGCCGCAACGGCCCGCACCCCAAGCAGGTCGTCGCCGCGAAGCTCGGGGTCTCCATTTCCGGCCTGGCCAGAGGCGGGATCACCGAACCGCTCACCACCGCTGAGATCGACGCGCTGAAGGCGGAGAACCCGGCGTGGCTGGAGCGCGAGCGGACCGTCCAGGCCGAGACCCGCAAAGAAGCAGTCCGCCTCAAGCAACGCTAGACGGCGGAGGTCCTGAGCCCCTGGGCCGACCCGAGTCGAGCTCGTGGGGCGATGCGGTTCCGCGCCGGGCTGGGCACGACCCACCTGCGACCCAGCTGACCAACTATGGTGACCGGCCATGAGAACCCTCATAGTCGGCGGTAGTGGCTTGCTCGGCGGCGAGCTCGCTCGACAGTGTTCGCTGGCAGGACACGAGGTCGCCGCCACGTACCTGACCCGACCGGGAGAGACCGCCGGCGTTGAGTGGTCGCAGCTCGACGTGCGCCGACGAGAGGACGTCGATGCGTTGATCGGCGCATTCCGGCCAGAGGTGGTCATAAACGCTGCCTACCGGCAGACCGATTGGGTTACAACGGCGATCGGCGCCGCGAACGTGGCCCTCGCGATCTCCACGGCAGGTGGACGCCTCGTCCATGTGTCCAGCGATGCGGTCTTCTCCGGCGCTGCGGTTCGCTATGACGAGATGTGCGTCCCTGACCCGATCAGCCCGTATGGTGCGGCCAAAGCCGCCGCCGAGACAGCGGTGAACGCGATCGTGCCCGCCGCGGTGATAGCCCGGACATCCTTGATCATCGGCGACGGTGACTCCCCGCACGAGGCCCTGGTGCATTCACTTGCCACAGGGAGCGCGAGAGGAGTGCTGTTCACCGATGACGTGCGGTGTCCCGTGCATGTCGTCGATCTTGCTGCGGCGCTGCTGGAACTTGCCGCTGCTGAGTATCGGGGTATCCACCACGTCGCCGGAGCCGATGCCGTAAGCCGATACGAGCTTGGGCTGCTCATCGCTCGCCGCGATGGCCTCGACACGCACCACTTGCCGTCAGGCCGGCGGGCGGACACCAGGCTGCCCGGCCCCATAGACGTGCGCTTGGACTGCGCCATGACCCAGCGGCGGCTTCGGACCGAGTTGCGCGGCGCGCGGCAATTCCTGGGTGACGGTCAGCGGTGATCATGATGCGGTGGGCCGGGCCCACCGCATCATGATCATCACTCAGGTGCAGGGTCGGTTGTTCACCCTGCAGATGCAGTTGGTGCCGCTCTTTCTGTAGTCGCAGCACTCGAACCGGTACAGCGTGCTCCCCAAGTAGGCGCATGTCGTCCAGCAGTGCTTGCCGCCGCAGCTGTTGATGCTGGTGCAGCCGCTCGAGCAGCAGGTCGTGGCTGAGCAGCAGCTACAGCCGTCGTAACCGTAGCAGCCGTCCGGCGCCGCTTCGGCTCGTCCGGGGAACCACGCGTTGGTGGCGACCCCGACGATTGTCGCCCCGGCGACGGCGAGGAACTTGTTCCTCGTCAGCCGAGTCTTCTTCACGTGCTCGACGATCATGCTCTCATCCCCTCTGGTACGTCCACTCTCTGTTCCCACAGCACCTCGAGGTCCGCGGCGCTGTCGGCGTCGCTGCCCGTCGCGACGGCGACCATGAAGCCGTCCCGCTGCAGGACGACGGTGGGCCACATCGCCATGGGCAGGTCGGCGTCGACGGCCTTGGCCCGCTCGCCGTCGAAGGCATTGACGTGTGATGGGATCATCGCGAGCAACTCGGCGGTGGAGTCGCCGGCGATGATCGCCACCGTTTGACGGTCCGCGAACTTGTCCAGATCTGCCGCGAGGCCGTGACAAGTGCCGCAGGTGCTGGACATGAAGAGCAGCAACGCGTCCTGCGTCGCGTCGGGGATCAGGGAGACCAGGCTGTCTGGAAGTTTCCTGCCGATGATCAGCTGGGCGCTGGGATCCATGCCGCGCCCGGTGAGGCGCAGGCGCAGCTCCGCGATTCCCCGCAGGCAGGCCAGGAAGGCCACCGTGAGGACGACGCACGCCGCCACCAGCACGACGGCGAGAACGCGTTCCATCAGGCAGCCTGCCTGATCCGCCGCATGAAGTGGACGGTCAGGGTGCCGTCCACGCGGTTGTCGAAGCACTCCAGGGCGACGGTGTCCCCGGCCTTCAGTGGCTGGGCCAGCGGTTTGGCGGCCGGTTCGGCCGACATGCCCTCATAGTGCAGCGTCCGCGGGTCGAGCAGGCAGACCTGGCCGTTCACCGAGATGCGATCGGCGGTGACCTCCGTCACGCTTCCGGTGATGTTGCGGTGCAGAGTGACCGCGACGCGCTGACCCGCGGTGGACTCGTCGAGCACGACGAGGTCGCCGGGCCTGAGCGTCCAGCCGTAGGGCAGTTCCTCGGCCTTGGCCGGGACGGGCGCGGCGGCCGTGAGGCCGGCCGAGCCGTAGCGGCGCACTGTCACGTCCTGGCCCGAACCGCTGACCAGGACGCCGGCAGAGGCGTCGGACGGGGGTAGTGGCGAGCTGCCGGCCGTGTCTTTGAAGACTCCGGCGAACAGCCCGCGTCTGGTTGTTTCCTCCTTCATTACTTCTTCCTTTCTGTTGGTGACACAACGGTCTGTTGGTCACAGCAACGGCGTGAGGATGGGGTAGAGGGCGCCGAGCGCGGCGAGGGCCAGCGGGTCGGCGATCATGCGGGCGCGAATGATCCCGTCGGAGATATAGATGTCCGCTGAGGTGAGCAGCGCGGACAGGCCCACCCGCGTCAGCGCGAAGACGGTGAAGCCGAGCGCTCCGAGGACCGGGTCGGCCGTGATGAAGGCGGTCAGCGGGACCAGGTACCAGAGCCAGAAACCGATACGCGTGGTGAAGCCGACGCCGAGGGCCAAGCCGTTGTACGCGGCGGTGCGCCAGTCGTTGTACGTGAGCCAGCGGGTGTTGGTCTCACGGTCCAGTTGCCAGGGAACGGGCTTGAACGCCGCTCCGATGATGACTGCCGACACTGCGGTCACAGCGAGCAGAACCCGCATCGAGGGTTCCATAACCGCGCCGAGGAGACCGACGAATGCCCCGGTGAGCGCTGCTCCGGCCATTGCCGACAATATGAGGACGGCACCAGCCACCACCGAGGAACCGAAGCACCCGGACACGCGGGCGCGCGTGATCATGATGATCACGTTGGGGCCTCAAGGGAGGGTCTGCTGCGCGATCGCGACTATCAGTGCGGACATGACGAGCAGCGTCCAGGGCTGGAGGCCCAGGAGATGGCCGGCGAGCACACCCAGCGCGGCCAGCGGTGTCGCCAACGCCGGCCTGATCCGAGGGCTGGCCAGGATGCCACCCATCATGTCTCCTTTACCTGCCGACCGAGGTCGCGCGGTAGGCAGAGCTATGGAGATGTTCCAGGTCGTCGGCATACCGCAGGATGCCCTTGGCCACCA
Source organism: Nonomuraea sp. NPDC049141 (assembly GCF_040648415.1). Taxonomy (NCBI): domain Bacteria; kingdom Bacillati; phylum Actinomycetota; class Actinomycetes; order Streptosporangiales; family Streptosporangiaceae; genus Nonomuraea; species Nonomuraea sp. NPDC049141. The sequence goes on along the minus strand of NZ_JBEZDR010000001.1, from coordinate 958,701 downwards.
CCAGGCCATTGGACACCGCCACGCCGAAGGGGCCGGAGTGGACCTTGTACCGGTCTCTCACGGCAGCGGCCTCATCGCCCGTGAGCACACGCGCGTTCTCGGGCAGGATCTGCCGGAAACCGGCCGACGACCCGGCCATGGTGCCGTCGCTGACCACACAGGCGAACCCGCCGGGATCGGCGGACCGGGCCACCTCCGTCGCCACCTCGTGGCAGGGCTCGCAGTCCCCGAAGAAGAACAGGACCACGTCGTCCGGCCGCATGCCGGGAAACTGCGGGGCGAGCGCGCCCACGGCGAGTCCGTCGGCGGGCGCGTTTCCGCTCACTGACACACGGTCCTGGAGGATCGACAGTTCACGGCGTACGACCAGCAGTCCGAGAGCGAGCAGAAGTAACCAGACGGAAGCCAGGAAAAATAGTGCGGTATAGCTCATGACGTCTCATTCACCCGTCGAGTCGGACGCTGAAAGGCTTGACTACGGCCAGTGTGGAAAATAGTAGATATCCGCAGGTGATTGCCGTACCGATGAGCAGTCCTGAAATGCGCTGGTCCAGGGTGGGCACCGCCGATGCCGCGGCGACGAACGCCGCGACGCCGATCAGGACGAGGTTGCGCACCACGGTCGCCCACGAGGTCGTCTCGCCCGTGCCGAAGCAGGCGCACTCCACGCTCTTCCCCGCCATGACCGACCGTACGACCACCGCGGTGAAGGCGACCAGAAGCACAAGAGCGCAGGTCGCGGCCGGAAGCAAGGCCGGGCTCACCGCTACGGCGACACCGACCGCGACCTCCAGGGCGCCGAGAATCCGGCCCAAGCCGGGCCGTACGCGCTTGACGACACCGAAGCGGACCAGCGCGAGCGCGAGCGCGAACGGCCGTCTGATCTTGGGAACGCCGCTGGCGACGAAGAGGGCGGCGAGAAGGCCGCAGCCCACTCCAACTAATTCGGCCATGTCCATGGACGTGATCATAAATGGCCGCAATACTTTGATCAATGAGTAAGTCAAAAATCTTGTCATGCTCGGCGGCACTAGTTCTGTTATGCAGCCAAACGGCCTGTTCATCGGGCACGGCGGAGGTAAAACAGGCATCGAGCCCCCCGAGCACACTGGGCTGGACGACCCCCGTGTCATCGCCGGCGACCCCGCCTGGCGGTGTGCCGTGCATCGACGCCGACAAGGCCGGAGAGAAGGGTGCCTCGGTGGGCGGTGTGCGGGCAGGCCCGTTCGGCGCGTCCCTGCGCCAGCAACGCGGTGGCGTGGCCAAACTATGGGTCGCGCAGGATGCCAAGGGCCGGGCGGACGCGCTGATCCGGATCGAGCACGTCGAATCGGGCACCATCGCCTACTTCGTCCGTGACGCCGCGGCGACCGCCACCACAACCAACGACGACGGCACACCCTCCGGGGACACGATCTACCCCGGCGCGATTCTGCTGCCACGTGACGGGCACGTCCGCATCACCGTCAGCATCGGCCGCGCCTCCGGCTGCTTCGCCTACACCCTGTAGGCCGCCAGGTTGCCCGGCCCTCGGGACGTGCGCTTGGACTGTGCCATGACTCAGCGGCGGCCTCGGACCAGGTTGCGCGGCGATTTCTGGGTGACGGTCAGGGCTGATCGCGACGCGCCTGGCAGTATGCGTGGCGCTACGGTCTGTCGAGCGCGGTCGGGGCTTAACGTGGGACCGTGATCGATCCCACGGGCGAGCAGCCGGTATATCTGCAGGTCGCGGCGTCCCTCCGCGAGCGTATCGAGTCCGGCGAATGGCTGCCTCGCCACCGCCTGCCTCGGGTCGCGGAGCTTGAGGGCGAGTATGGCGTGGCTCGGAGCACCATCCTCGAGGCGATCAATCATCTGCGGGACAGCGGTTACGTCTACACGGTCCCGAACTGGGGCACCGTGGTACGTCTCGGATCGGACGACATCACCGTTGTGGTGATCGAGCCGGGGGACTGCGGCATCTTCCGGGTGGCGAGCGAGCAGGAGAGTGAGCGGCTCGGTCTCGATCCGGAAGCCGCCGTGTTCGTGCTTGAAAAGGCGAGTGGCAGGGTCGCGGTGCTGCCTGCCGACAAGGTCGAGATCCGCGGGCCGGAGCTCTGAGCCGACGCCGGCTCTTCGCGAGCGGTCACGTTCTTGAGCCTGTTTCCAACCTCGGGGTCTTTTCCGGAGTTCTTTAGGACATGGACCGTTATGAGGGGTTCCACGAGTTCGTGCGTGCCCGTCAGCAATCGCTGATGCGGACGGCGTACCTGCTCACCGGAGACACCCACCTCGCCGAGGATCTGTTGCAGACGGTCCTCACCCGCGTCGCCTCACACTGGGCCAAGCTCGCCAAGGGCGGCAATCCCGAGGCGTACGCCCGTAAGGCCCTGGTCAACCAGAACATCTCGTGGCGCAGACGCAAGCGGGTCGAGCTGCCGGGAGCCGAGTTGCCGGAGGTCGGTCAGTCGCACGACGAGGCGACCGTGCGGCGGCTCGCCTTGCTGCACGCGCTCGCCCAGCTCACCCCGAAACAGCGGACGGTGATCGTGCTGCGTTACTACGAAGATCACACCGAACACGAGACCGCCCAGCTCATGGGCACGTCGATAGGCACGGTCAAGAGCCAGACGCATTACGCGCTGTCGAAGCTGCGTGCGCTCACCCCACAGGAGGTGGATCGATGAACACGCTCCGCGAGGATCTGCACGAGCTGGCCGCCCACGCGCCCGACGTCGACCTGGCCGACGTGGCGATCAGGGGAGCGCGCCGCCGCAACCGCGTGGTCCGCCTGTCGCTGGCCGCCGCCGTGGTGGCTGCCGGGATCGCCGGCGGCTCCGTCATACGTCTTCAGCAGGAGGTACGGCCGGTGCCGCCGGTCGTTCTCACACCGCCGGAGACCAAGGCGCTGCCGCTGCCCGACAAGGGGGTCGCGCCGGTGGAGCAGGTCTATCGGCCGTTCTGCCGGGGCGGGTGCCAGGAGAGCGGGTGGCGCATCGTGACCCGACGCGGCGAAACCTTTCAGCTGCCCGAGGTGCCGGGGCCGGTGGAGGCCACGGTTGACGGGCGCCGGATCGCCTACTACAGCGAGAAGGACCGCAGGATCGTGGTGCGCGACCTGGCCAGTGGCCAGATCTGGAAGGCGCCGCTGAAGCAGCCGAAGCAGGACTTCAAGGTCGAGTACACCCTGCGGATGTCACCCAACGGGTTGCGGTTCATCGTCTCCGGCTGGGGTGGTCGGCGTGAGCCGAACATGCTGGTGGACATCGAGCAGGGGACGGTGGAGCAACTGGACAGTGGCTGGTGGCCGGTGAGCGTGGCAGACGGTGACGGCCCGGTGGTGCTGGCCAAGCCGTACGACAAGAGCACCAAGGTCTGGGTACGCGGCCATAAGCCGGTCACTATCCCCACCTTCACCTACGAGTTCAGCGCTTTGAACCCTGATGGCCGCAGGCTCGTTCGCATGGGGCAGTTCCTGAGCCGTACGGAGCCGATGGTGCGGAGAGACGGAATGATCGTCACCTTCGACGCCCTCACCGGGGGCATCCAGGCGCGGGTGCCGGTGTCCGGAATTCCGGGAGATCTGGAGCCGGCCAAGCTGGGCGGCTGGTTGAGCGCCGACGAGGTCACGTTGGTCGCCGTCGCGCGGTCGCCCGGGAGCGATGCGTCGGCGGTGGCCTACGCGGTGAATGTGCTGACGGGGAAGGCCCGTAAGTTGTTCCCGCTCCGGGCGGAAGGAGCGTACGCCGTGCCCGGCTTGGTGCATTGATCCAGCGAGGAGGCGGCCACGGGGCGCGCGAGCGTCCCGTGGCCGCCGAAGCCGAAGGAGTTTACTTCAGCCCGTACGCGCGGTCGACGGTCTGGGTGACCGTGCCGCCCGTCTTGTCCTCAGCGTTGACTCGCAGTGACACGAAACCGCTGGTGGCGGCCAGTGCCGGGTGGAGGATGCGGACGCGGAAACGGCCGTCGCCGAGCTTGCGGACGTTCTCGGCCGGGCGCCAGGTGGTGCCGTCGTCGACGGAGTACTCCACCCTGGCCGACCGTGCCTGCGAAGCCGAAGGCGCCGCCGGGCGGGCGGTCAGTTCGAAGGTGAAAGGCCGCCCGGACGGGGCTCGGTTGAGCAGGTCCACCGGCAGGTCGTACTTGAGCACCAAAGCGGGCTGGAACGTGCAGGCCGGGCCGAAGGAGCAGGAGGCGCCGCGGGGCGTGCCTGACGGGTCTGCCGAGGAGGTGAACCGCCAGCCGGTGGTCACCTTCGGCGACAGCGCCCGGTAGCTGGTGTCCACCGCGTCCAGCCGGTACGCGGACGAGCCCGCGGGCACGGTGAACGAGCGGGGGCCCCAGCCCTTCACCGGGATCTCGGTGCCGCCCGCCACAAGGTGAGGGGCGGAGGAGACCGTGCTCAGCGCACTGTAGTGGCGCGGGTCCGAGTCCAGCCACTGCTCGGCGGGCACGAACCGGTCGCCGTCCCGGCACAGCGCGCACGGCACCGTCGCCGGGTAGCGCGCCGGCACGGCGGCCGCGCCGGGCACCAGCGGAGCCTTGAACCAGTCCTCGTCCGTACGGCCCGCCCGCGCGAACGTGTCCTGCGACGTGAGCTCCAGGCCCTGGTTGCCGACCGAGCGCGACCAGAGCACGTCGTCCCCGGCCGGGCCGTAGTACTCGGTGCGTTCGAACGGCATCGTCACCCACTGGCCGAACGACAGCGCGGACGCGCCGGCGGACGTCGTCACCAGCAGGTGTCCCTGGGCGTTCGGCTGGTCGGCGTGATAGCGGGTGTCGACGCGGGCCAGCCGGTCCCGGTCCAGCTTCGCCGGCTTGCGGGGGATCTTCCCCTGTTCGTCATAGCGCAGCCGGTAGTAGGTGGACTCTCCGGTGTAGGGGGTGAGACGCAGCGAGTCCGTACCCCGCCGTACGGTGTCCCGCAGGGCACGACCCTGGGCCGCGTCCAGCCCGAACCGCAGGAACCTGGTGTCGGCGAACCCGGGCAGCCGCGTCCCGGCCCCGTCGGCGTCGTAGAACCCGATGAACCCGGCGGCCCCGCCCTGCTTGGCCAGCGCGGACGCCTCGTCCATCAGCGGGGTCGCGTCGCTGTACGGTGTCGCGCCGGTGCCGAGGGGCACCCCCACCAGCACCAGCTTGCCGGTGACGTCGAGGCCCGCGAAGTCGGCCGGCCTGCCCTGGCCGGCGTAGACGACGGGATAGGTGGTGGGCTTGGTGATGATCGAGCGCACCGTGTCGACCTCGTACGACGGGTCGAGGGTGAGCCTGCCCGCCGTGGCGGTGGCCAGCACGCCCGGCTCCAGCTGCCACATGTGCGACAGCCTCATCGTGCCTGCCTTGACCGACGACACCGGCGTGGCGTACAGGTCCACGTGCCTGCCGTTCTCGGTGCTCGCCGTGATCGAGATGGGCGAGGGCCGGTCGGTGAAGGTCCGTACGTACTGGACCTTGCCCTCGGCGTCCATGGCGTCGCGCGCGGCCGGTTTGAGCGGCACGGTGTCGCGGGCGTCCAGGTCGAGGGTCTGGTCGCCCTTCAGGGTCACGTTGCCGATGACCAGGGAGGTGCGGGTCCTCATGTAGGTCTCGTTCGCGACGGCGATCACCTCGTAGTCGCCGTCCGGCAGGTACTGCTCGCCGTTCCCGGTCAGGTCGAGCCGGCCGTAGTAGTACGCGTACGGATGGAAGGGGTCATCCTTGCTGTTGCTCCGCCGCAACGGGACGATGTAGACCAGCGGCCCGAGCCGCCCGCCCTGGCCGGGACGGGAGGAGAACTCCTTGGCGCCGTAGGAGTTGGTCAGCGAGATCTTCAGCAGGTGCGTGTCCGGGCCGGTGTAGTAGCTGAACGGCGTGGACAGACGGGAGTCGCCCGCCGTCGCGGTGACCCAGCCGCCGTAGGCGCCCTCGGGGCCCAGCGCCGGGTTCACGGTGAGGTCGACCGTGGCGGTGCCGTTCGCGGGGACGGTGACGGTCTCCGCGCCCAGGCGGATCGCTCCCGACGGGGTGGGGCCGCCGCTCCAGGCGCGGGTGTCGGCTTTCAGGGCGAGTGTGATGGGTTCAGGGCCGGTGTTGCGGTACGTGACCTTCTTGGTGACGGTGCCCTTGCCCCGTTCGAGGCGGAGGAAGTCGACGACCGGGTCGGCGAACACGCTCTGCGTGACCGCGCGCCCCAGGTCCAGCCGGCCGCCGCCCTCCTCGAACCAGTTGTGCTTCTCGTTGCGCGCCGAGGTGGAGACCAGGGCGGCGCTCAGTTCGTCGGCGTCCCAGTCGGGATGCTGCTGGGCCAGCACCGCCGCGGCGCCCGCGACGTGCGGCGTGGCCATCGAGGTGCCGCTGAAGGAGGTGTAGCGGTCGTTGCCCGGGATGGACGGCTGCCCGGAGGCGCCGGACCGGGCGGCGACGATGCTGACGCCGGGGGCCACGATGTTCGGCTTGACCGCGGCGTCGTCCAGCCGCGGGCCGATGCTGGAGAACGGGGCCAGGGTCGTACCGGTGATCTTGTCCACCGCGCCGACGGCGAGCGCCTTGTCGGCGGCGGCCGGGACGCTCACCGTCTGGGGCTCGCCCTCGTTGCCCGCGGCGGCGACGAACAGCGTGCCGTACTTCCTGGTCAGCTCGTTGACCGCCTGGCTCGTCGGGTCCGTGCCGTCTCCGCAGCACACGCCGAGGCTCATGTTCACCACGTCGGCGCCCTGGGCCGAGGCCCACTCCATGCCCGCGATCAGCCAGGACAGCTCGCCGTAGCCGTCGTCGTCGAGCACCTTGCCGACGAGCAGTGACGCGGCGGGCGCGACTCCCCGGTACTTGCCGTCGGAGGCGGCGCCGGAGCCGGCGATGGTGGAGGCGACGTGGGTGCCGTGGCCGACCACGTCGGTGGTGTCCGGGGTGGTGGAGAAGTTCTCGGTGGCGGCGATGCGGCCGGTGAAGTCGGGGTGCCCGGCGTCGATGCCGGTGTCGAGGACCGCGACCTTGGTGCCGGCGCCGTCGAAACCCTTCTGCCACGCGGTGGGGCCGCCGATGAGCGGGACGCTCTGGTCCAGGGACGCCGTGACGCGCCGGTCCAGCCAGATCTTGGCAGGCCGGTTCGCCTTCAGTCCGTTGGGCAGGAGGGCCGACCACAGCTTGCCCGTCTCGGCGGTCTGCACCGTCACGGCCGCGCCGTGGATGACGTCGAGCGTGCGGGTGCGCTCGGTGCCGGGCAGGGCCTCGGCGGCCTTCGTGACGGCCGCCTCACCGGGGTTGCCGCCGTAGGTGACGATCAGCGGGATCGCTTGGGTGCGGTGCTCCCGTACGAGCGTCTCCACGTCGAACAGCTCGTCGTCGAGGGTGCCCGCGGCCACCAGGTCGGCGGCGTCGGACGGGATGACCAGGGTGCCACCGTCGCGGTCGGGCAGCGTGGCGAACGTCACCGGCTCGCCGTCAGGCCTGGGTGCGGCCCGGGTGGCTAATATCGGCGGCCCGCCGTTCACGCCCGGCGTGAAGTCGACGACGTCGCCGGTGATCAGCGTGATGGTGCCGGGCTTGAGTGGTTCGTCCGTTGTGGTGGAGGGAGTCGCCGAGCTGGGTGTGGCTGTGCTGCCGAGCACGAGTGCCAGACCGGTGATCACCGCGGCGATGCGGTTGTGGAACAAAGGGGAGGTCCTCCCGTTCGTTGGCGGGCACGTCGCGGGGCCCTCCCCTCGGGTCGCCAGTGTTTGGTCCATCCCGATCGGTTCCGGGAGCGCTCCCAAACGACGCCCCGACGCTTTCCGTGGTGATCTTTATATCGTGCCGCCGGAGCCGGGCATGGGGTTGGGGCGCTGCCTTTGAAACCGCCGCCCCGCCGGTGGGTGCGGGGCGGCGGTCCGTTCCGCCGCAGGAAGGCGGAAGGCTCAGGCGACGGAGATCCGGTCCAGGTTGGGGCCGCCGCCGGCCGTGGTCGAGGTCGTACGGATCGCGTTGGCGCCCGCGTTGAGCGGGACGGTCACGGTGACGGTGCTCCAGGTCGTCCACGCGCCGGTGGCGGGGAAGGCGAGCTCGTCCGAGACCAGAACGCCGTTGACCGTGATGTCCATCGGCCGGTTGGCCGTGGTGCCGTTCGCGAAGCGCAGGACCACCGTGGCGTTGCCCGCCTGGGCGGCCGTCACCGCGAACTCGACGTAGCTGCCGACCACGTTGTCGTAGTTCACGAAGCCGGTGCCGGTGAAGCCCGCGTGGTTGGACTCGACCACGCCCTGGGAGATCGTCGCGTTCTCCGCCTGGTACTCCGTGGGGGCGGGCCCGGCCGCGGCGGTGTCGAGATAGTCGAGGTTCGGGCCGCCGCCGGCCGTGGTGGAGGTGGCCCGCACGGCGTTGGCGCCCGCGTTCAGCGGCGCGGTCACCGTCACGGACTGCCAGGTGGTCCAGGCGCCCGTCGGCGGGAAGGCCAGCTCGTCGGCCACGAGAACGCCGTTGACCGTGATGTCCATCGGCCGGTTGGTCGTGGTGCCGTTGGCGTAGCGGAAGGTCAGCGTGGCGTTGCCCGCCTGCTCCGCCGGCGCATTCCACTCCACGTAGCTGCCGACGACGTTGTCGCCGTTGACGAAGCCGGTGCCGCTGAAGCCCGCGTGGTTGGACTCCACGACGCCCTGGGAGATCGTGGCGTCCTCGGCCTCCAGGAACTCGGTGCCGGGATTGCCCGGCGTGCAGGTGTCGGTGGAACCGGTGGCACTGACGCGCAGGGCGCCACCCGCGGTGTTCTGGCTGTTCTGGACGCAGTAGCCGGTGATCGTCTGGAAGACCATGTCGTTCGGGCTGTTGCTGCCCCGCTCGGCCGTGAACCGGTCGAACGTCACCGTGCTGCCCGTGTTGGCGATCACCGCGGGCCGGCAGTCATTGGAGTTGAACTGGACCGAGCTGTCGACGAACTTGATGTCGTGCGCGTTGTGGATGTACCAGCCGTACGCCGGCCGGGTGCCGATGCTGTTGGGGTTGTAGTTGGTCGGGTCGTTGCTCGGCACGCCGGTGCCCACGCAGCCGTTGCCGCCGGGGACGGTCAGGTCGACGTTGGTGAACGTGACGTTGCGGATCCGGTTGCTGGTGTTCGACTCGCCCCACAGGGTGGCGGTGAAGTTGTTGCCGCTCTGGCCGGAGGAGGTGACGTTCTCGTAGGTGATGTTCTCGATCCGGCCGACGCCCGGACTGTTGCCGCAGCGTCTGCGGGTGCCGATCTTCTCGGTGATCGCCGCCCGTACGTTCGTCATCGTGATGTCCTTGTAGTGGACGTCGGAGATGATCGTGCCGTCCATCGACACCATGCCGAGACCCGACTTGTTCGAGCCGTTGATGGAGATGCGCTCGAAGTGGTAGCCGGTGAAGTTGCCGCAGGTCTCCGAGCCGAACATCAGCGCGTTGCAGCACACGGCCGAGAGCTGGGCGTCGGTGACGGTGACGTTGCCGTTCGCGTAGGTCTGGCCCAGTGCCCAGTCGCTCTTGAAGGCGAGGGCATCGTCGTTGGCCGCGATGTTCGCGTTGCGGATCGTGACGTTCTGCGCGCTGATGACGTTCCAGCCGTCACGGTCGCTGGCCGTGTCGATCCGCAGGTTGTCCGAGGTGATGTTGTTGCAGGCGTTGGTGAGCATCGCGAAGTGGCCGCCGCGCCGCAGGCGGATGCCGCTGACCGTCAGCCCGTCGCACCGGGTGAGCGAGATGATCTTGTCGGCCTCGCCGGAGTCCGGGTTGCCGGTGATGAGGTTGCCGCCGCCGTCGATGGTGCCCGTCCCGACGAACCCGATGTTGGTGAGGCGGTCGCCCCAGATCATCGCGTTGTGGAAATGGCTGTGCCCGTAGTCCTGATAGTCGTCGTTCGGGTTCGACTCCGGGGCGTCGTAGTCGTCATTGGACGCGCCCATGATGGTGGAGCCGCTGTCGAGCTGGATGGTGACGTTGCTCTTCATGTGGATGGAGTTGGCGGACTTGTAGGTGCCCGACGGGAACTGCACGGTCCCGCCGCCGGCGCTGTTCGCCGCCGTGATCGCCGCGTTGATGGCGGCGGTGTCGTTCGTGGAGCCGTTGCCTGTCGCTCCGTAGTCCTTGACGTTGAACACCGCCAGTGCCCCCGCGGACTGGGCGGGGATGACGATCGAGAAGATCGCCAGAACGACGGCGGCAACCCAGGAGGCTGCTCTTGCTAAGGCGGATTCGCTCATGGGGGGTGCTCCTGCCTAACAGTCGGTTGCAGACCTGACGCTCAAGCTAGGCTCAAAGGTCGGATGTGACAAGGGATAGGATTTGGAAACATCCAGATCGAGGGGTTATCGCGCAAAAAACATCGGGTCTCTAAGCGCCGGAATGACTGCAACCGGTTCTGGGATTTGCATCTCAGCACTACGCTGAGACCCATGATTCGCCGCGCCACCATTGACGATGTCCCCGCGATGCTCCAGCTCGTGCACGAGCTGGCCGAGTACGAGAAGGCCGCGCACGAGGTACGGGCGACCGAGGCGCAACTGCGCGAGGTGCTCTTCGGCGCCGAGCCCGCCGTGTTCGCGCACGTCGTCGAACACGACGGTGAGGTGGCCGGTTTCGCGGTGTGGTTCCTCAGCTTCTCCACCTGGCGGGGGACGCACGGGATCTATCTGGAGGACCTGTACGTGCGTCCCGGCATGCGCGGCTCCGGATACGGCAAGGCGTTGCTGGCCGAGCTGGCCCGGATCTGCGCCGAACGCGGCTACCACCGGCTCGAATGGTCGGTGCTCGACTGGAACGAACCGGCCATCGGGTTCTACCGCAAGCTCGGCGCCGTGCCGCTCGACGAGTGGACGATGTTCAGGCTGACCGACGAGCCGCTCCAGCGCCTGGCGGAGTCTGCCGCTGTAGCGCGCTAGATCTCTGGCGGAGTTACCTCACCGGCCTTCTCCGGGGTTCAGACCTTTTCGGAATCGGCCTGCAGGCCGCGTCCGTGAGAGGCGGCCTGCGGTCGATTTGTCGCGTGCCGGCCCGCGGTTGGTTCGCTCCGTGCCAGCGTGCGGTTGTTCGCTGCGTGCCGGCGTGTGTCCGGCTCGCCGCGCTTCCGCGTCCCGTGCGTCAGGTGCCGGCGGGTGCCCGTTCGCGGACGCCGCCGGAGGCGCGGTCGAACATCTCGGTCTTCGGTTCCTCCTCGATGGCCGCGTGCGTCTCCTCTATGCGGAGCGCGATGCCCAGCGCGAAGAACGTGGGCGCCCACTGGCCGACGAAGATCCCCCAACGGTCCGCCCGGTCGACGCCGGCCATCTCGTAGTTCCTCGACATCATCCAGGACGCGATGGACGCGGCGATCGACGCGGCGCCGGCCGCGTACATATGGCTGGACTTGATGCCCATTTTGTGGAGCATTCTGATCATGATTCCCCCTTGTCCTCGTGCTGTTACCCGAGGTCAGGGGCGGTAATCGTGTCCCGCAGGAGTCGGAGAGGATTCGCTCAGGTCTCGGTGAGACCAAGTCGCCATGATCTGTCGGTGGCGGCTGCGATAGTGGGGGAGTGCTTCACACCTCTCTCCTCCTGCCTTGCCATGTCCGTGAGTTGCCCGGCGACGCCATCGAGCTGATGCCCATCGTGCTGCCCATGACCTTGACCAGCTCCCAGCGCCGGCAGCTCGCCGCGATCCTGCTCGACGGGCTCGACGAGCCCGAAGCGTGCGCCACCGTCCTCCCGACCCGTCGCGGTCACTTCGTCCACGTGGCGACGTGACCTCCGTACTCCCCACGCGCCGTGATCACTTCGTCCGCCGCGGCGACGTGATCTCCGTAGTTCACACCTTTGATCTTTCTTGTACGGCACAGCCTGGTAGGCGCCACCCGCCGTACGTGGCCGATGGCCTCCAGGGAGACGGCCTCTGACCCGCACGGGGCCCGGCGCCGTTACGGCGCATCGCCGGCCGTGGCTTCCCTGAAAACCCCCGCGACAGCGGAGGCAGCCCCCGCAGGTCAGTCCGGCGTGGGAGCTACCGCCAGAGCCGCACGGCGCAGGAAAGCGCGTTCGGCCGCGTTGCCGCTGCGCGCGATGGCCGCCTCATACGCCAGTGCCGCCTCCGCGCCACGGCCCAGGCGGCGGAGTAGGTCCGCGCGGATCGCGTGATACAGGTAAAAATCGTCCAGGTCGAGCGTGTTCACCAGGGCCAGTGCCACCGACAGGCCGTTGACCTCGGCCACCACCACCGCCCGGTTCAACGCGACCACCGGGCTCGGTGCCAGCACCATCAGCTGGTCGTACAACTGGAGGATCTGCCCCCAGTCGGTGGCGGCGGCCGACGGCGCGTCGCTGTGCACCGCGTTGATCGCCGCCTGGATCTGGTACGGGCCGGGCCGGCCGCGCCGCAGGCAGGCCCGGACGAGGGCCTGGCCTTCCGCGATCAGGGAGTGCTCCCAGCGGGCCCGGTCCTGGTCGGCCAGGAGCACCAGGTCGCCGTCCGGGGTGGTCCGGGCGGCCCGCCGCGACTCGATCAGCAGCATCAGCGCGAGCAGCCCGAGGACCTCGGGTTCGTCGGGCATCAGCGCGGCCAGCAGGCGGCCCAGCCGGATCGCCTCGGCGGCGAGGTCCTCGCGGGTCAGCCGGTCGCCGGAGCTCGCGGTGTAGCCCTCGTTGAAGATCAGGTACACCACGGCCAGCACGGACCGCAGCCGGGCCGGGAGGTCGGCGTCGGCGGGCACGCGGTAGGGGATGCGGGCGTCGCGGATCTTGCCTTTGGCGCGGACCAGGCGCTGGGCCATGGTCGGCTCGGAGACCAGGAAGGCGTGCGCGATCTCCGCGGTGGACAGGCCGCCGAGCAGCCGAAGGGTGAGCGCGACCTGGGCGGCGGTGGCCAGCGCGGGGTGGCAGCAGGTGAAGATCAGACGGAGCCGGTCGTCGCGCACGGGGCCCTCCTCGGCCGGTTCGTCGCGGGCGTGCAGCAGGGCGGCCTCGGCGTGACGCCGGTCGCGGGTCGCCTCGCGGCGCAGCCGGTCGACGGCCCGGTTGCGGGCGGTGGTGATGATCCAACCGGCGGGGCTGGGCGGCGGGCCGGTGGACGGCCACCGCTTGACCGCCTCGCCGAAGGCGTCCTGGACCGCCTCCTCGGCGAGGTCGATGTCGCCGAAGACGCGGACCAGGACCGACACGGCGCGCCCGTACTCCGCGCGGAACACGCCCTCGACATCCGGCGTCATCGGATCCGGTGTCATCGGACCCGGCGTCGTCGGATCGGGTGTCGTCGGATCGGGTGTCGTCGGATCGGGTGTCATCGGATCGGGTGTCATCGGATCGGACGTGTCATCGGATAGGACGTGTCATCGGATAGGGCGGATCTCGATGGGCAGGGTGGTGGCCTGGGCCATCCGGCCGGCCCAGGCCAGCGCCGCGTCCAGGTCCGGGGCCTCGATCACGGTGAAGCCGCCGACGTGTTCCTTGCCTTCGGTGAAGGGGCCGTCGGTCATCAGCACGTCGCCGTCCCCGGCGCGGACCACGGTGGCCGTGCTCGGTGGATACAGGCCCACGCTGAACACCCACGCGCCGGCGGCGCGCAGCTCCTGGTTCAGCGTCTCCAGGTCGTTCATGATCTTGTCGAGGACCGGCGGAGGCGGCGGGGGCCCGTCCGGCTGGTACACGCTGAGCAGGTACTGGGTCATCACGCCTCCCTCGCGGTGGTGGTCGTCGCGCTGCTGGTCACGACAATGGTCATGGCGAGCTCCTGTCTGGTTCGGCGCCGGCCTCGTGCCGGCGTCTTACCCCTCACACGAACCGCGATGGCCCGGATCGACAGGCGAGCCGGAAAATCTCTCAGAAGTTTCGGTCGCCGCACCTAAAGTACAAGAGATGTTGCACAACAACTCTTGTGGATTTAGGGTGGCGTCATGTCCCAGATCACCGACTCCAGGGTGCTCGCAGCCATGGCGCATCCGGTGCGCCGGCGCCTGCTCGACCTGTTGAAGCTCGATGGCGCCGGCACCGCGAGCGCGCTCGCCCAGCGGACGGGCGAGGCGGTGGGCAACGTCAGCCACCACCTGCGCGCCCTGGCCGCCGCCGGCCTGATAGAGGAGGCGCCCGAGCTGGCCCGCGACCGGCGCGAGCGCTGGTGGCGACGCACCTCCGAGAAGCTCTGCTGGTCCTCCGCGGACTTCGCCGAGGACGCGGCGGGCGAGGCCATCGCCCGCGCCCTGGAGTCGCTCAACCTGGAACGGCAGGTCGGCCACGTACGGCGCTGGGCCGACCAGCCCCAGTCCGAGCAGGAACGCTGGCAGCGCGGCCCGTTCTCCACCGAGACCTGGATCCAGGCGACCGACGACGAGCTGGCGCAGTTCGCCGCCGAGATCATCGCCGTCATGGACAAGTGGGCCGAGCGTGACATCCCTGATGACGGCAAGGAACGCGCCACCGTCTTCACCTTCGCGCGCGGCGTCCCGGGGCAGCCATGACGGCCGAGACGCTGGCCAAGCCCAGGTTCGGATTGCTCCGGGAGCGTGACTTCCGGCTGCTGTGGATCGGCGAGAGCGCCAGCAGTCTGGGCAGCGCCGTCACCGGCGTCGCGCTGCCCCTGGTGGCGGTGACCGTGCTGCACGCCTCCGCGTTCGCCGTCAGCGTGCTGGCGGCGGCCGTCTGGTTACCGTGGCTGCTGGTCGGCCTGCCCGCGGGGGCCTGGGTCGACCGGCTGTCCCGGCGCAGGGTGATGCTCGCCGCCGACTGGGTGTCGATGGCGGCCTTCCTCAGCGTTCCGGCCGCGGCCCTGCTCGGCGTCCTGACCACCGGCCAGCTCGTCGCGGTCGCGCTGGTCGCGGGGACGGCGAAGGTGTTCTTCGCGACCGCTTACCGGGCGTACCTGCCGTCGCTGGTCGAGGGCCGCGACCTGCTGGAGGCCAACGCGAAGCTGCAGGGCAGCGAGCAGGTGGCCAACCTGGCCGGGCCGGGCGTCGCCGGGCTCCTCGCCCAGTTCGCCTCCGCCCTCGGCGGTCTGGTGGTGGACGCGGTGAGCTTCGCCGTCTCGGCGCTCTGCCTGATGCGCGTCAGGCACGTCGAGATCGTCAAGCCGCGGCCCCGGCGGCGGCTGCGCAGCGAGATCAGGGACGGGCTGCGTACGGTGGTGGGCGATCCGCTGCTGCGCGGCAACATGCTCTACGGCTGTGTGGCCAACCTGGCGCTGACCGGCTACCAGTCGCTGCTCGTGGTCTTCCTGGTCGGCGACATCGGCCTGTCCGCGGGCGTGACCGGCGCGCTGCTCGCGGCCACCAGCGCGGGCGGCGTCGCCGGTGCCTTCGCGGCCCGGCCGCTGGCGGCCCGGCTGGGCAGCGCGCGGGCCGTCCTGCTCGGCAAGGCCGGTCTGGCGCCGCTGGGCCTGTTGATCGCGTGCGCGGATCGCGGTGTCGGGCTGGTGCTGTTCGTCGCGGCCAGCATCACGATCATCGGGGGGATCGTCGCCGGGAACGTGATCTTCAGCGGGTTCACGCAGTCGTACGTGCCCGGCGAGCTGATGGGCAGGGTGAGCACCAGCATCCAGGTGGTCAACTTCGGCGCCATCCCGCTCGGCGCCCTGCTGGCGGGCACGCTGGCCGAGGCGTTCTCCGTGCGCGCGGCCCTGTGGGTGATGCTGGGCGTCTTCGCGCTGAGCGGCCTCATCCTGCTGGCCAGCCCACTGCGCCGCCTGCGCGACCTGCCCACCGGCCGAATGGACGCGCAGGCCGGCTCGGTCGCGCGTGGCTGACCTCGCGTGCCGCTTTGATCAGATGAACGAGCCGACAAGGCCGGCGAACTCCTCAGGGGTGACGACCCGCACGCCCAGGCCCTCCGCCTTGCTCCGCTTGGAGCCCGCTTTCTCTCCGGCTACCAGCAGCGATGTCTTCGCCGAGACGCTGGAGGACGCCTTGCCGCCCGCGCGCTCGATCAGCTCGTTCATCTGGTTGCGGCTCAGCGCCTCCAGCGCTCCGCTCATCGCGCCGGTGACCACGACGGACATCCCAGCCAGCGGCAGCTCGAACCCGCCGTCGGCCTTCGTGGCACCGGGCTCGGCGGGTGGTGTCCAGCCCGGCTCCGTCATGGTGACCCCGGCCTTGACCAGCTTGTCGATGAGGGAGGCGAGCTCGACCAGCTCCGCCACCACCACTGGGGCCTTCTCTGGGCCGATGCCCTCGACCGCCTGGATCGCCTCGGCCTCGGCCGTGCGGATGGCGTCCATGCTGCCGAAGTGCCGGGCGATGCGCCGGCTCATGGACCGACCGGTGCCGCGCACGCCGAGCGCGCAGAACACCCGGCTGAGCGGCTGGCCCTTGGCCCGCTCGATGGCCGCGAGCAGGTTGTCGGTGCTGGTCTCGCCCATGCGCTCCAGGCCGAGCAGCTGCTCGCGGGTCAGGAAGAACAGGTCGGCGAAGTCGGCGATGAGGCCCGCGTCCAGCATCTGCTTGATGCGGTTCTCGGCCAGTCCCTCGATGTCGAGCTGGTCGCGGCCCGCGGCGTAGACGATGGAGGCGATCGCGCGGCACTGACGCCCGCGCACGCACCGCCACCGCTCCTGGGAGCTGTCGATCGCGTCGCCACAGGACGGGCAGGCCGCCGGAATCTCGATCGGCTGTTCCTCACCCGTGCGCAGATGCACCACCGGCGCCTCGACCCGCGGGA
Source organism: Nonomuraea sp. NPDC049141 (assembly GCF_040648415.1). Lineage (NCBI taxonomy): Bacteria > Bacillati > Actinomycetota > Actinomycetes > Streptosporangiales > Streptosporangiaceae > Nonomuraea > Nonomuraea sp. NPDC049141. The sequence goes on along the minus strand of NZ_JBEZDR010000001.1, from coordinate 942,145 downwards.
TGACGTCGCCCGCCTTGTAGACGGTGACGCTGTCGCCGAGCATCAAGCCTCGCCGCGCGATGTCGGCGGGATTGTGCAGAGTGGCGTAGGTGACGATGCTGCCGTCGAGCTCGACCGGCTCCAGCACGGCCCGCGGGGCGATGATGCCGGTGCGGCCGGTGTTCCACTCCACGGCCAGCAACTTGGTGATCTTCTCGGTGGCGGGCAGCTTGTAGGCCGTCGCCCAGCGCGGCGCGCGCGAGCTGAACCCGGCCTGCGCCTGGTCGGCCGCCAGATCACACTTGATCACGATGCCGTCGATGCCGAACGACAGCTCGGAACGGGCGGCGGCGATCTCCCCGACGCGCTCCTGAACCCGCTCCAGCGACTCGGCCACGATGCCCGCGACCGGCGTGGCCGCCGTGGTCTGCACGCCCTGCCCGGCCACCCACTCCATGACCTCGCTGTGCGGCAGCTCGCGCAGCCGGACTGCCGGCTCGGAGGCGTCGTCGGGGTGGGGCAGCGCGCCGTAACCGAAGAACGTCAGCTCGCACACGTACGGCCGGTCCTGTGCCCGCAGCGTGCCCGCCGCCGCGCTGCGCGGATTGGCGAACGTGGTGCCGTCGTGCGCCTGCCGCTTGGCACAGGCGTCCTCGAACTGCGAGGCGGTCATCATCACCTCACCGCGCAGCTCGACCGTGACCGGCTCGGCCAGCCGCTCGGGCAGGCCGACGATGGTGCCGATGGCGTGGGAGACATCCTCGCCCGCGGTGCCGTCGCCCCGCGTGACCAGCTGGGCCAGCCGCCCGTTCCGGTAGCGCGCCGAGATGGCCAGCCCGTCGAGCTTCGGCTCCACACTCCACGCCGTCACGGGCCTGCCGAGCCTGCGCTCCAGCCCCGCCGCCCAGTCCGCGAGCTGCTCGGGGCCGAAGACGTTGTCCAGACTGAGCATCGGCACCGTGTGCGGCACGTCGCCCGTCACCGCCCCACCGGCCACCTTGCCGGTCGGCGAGGACGGCAGCACCGACTCAGGGTGCGCCTTCTCGTACGCCTGAATGCCCCGGACCAACCGGTCATAGGCATCGTCGTCGAGCGTCGAGGTGCCGTCGGCGTAGTAGGCGGCGGCCGCATCGACAGCCAACTGCACGGCTTCGGCGTAGGCCGTGTCGTCGGACAGGGCGGTGATGGGAGGTGTCTCGGTCATGGGTCCATCATGTCGAGCCCCACTGACACTTCCGCCCTGTCAACTGGGCTGGAACAGACCCTCACGGACCTTCACGCCGGGGCGCCACCCCAGCATGCGTGAGATGGCCAGAGCACAGGTGATCACCGCGGGAAGGATCGCCTGCCGGTCCACGGACCCGGACCGGAAGACGACCGACAGCGCGGCCACCACTTTTCCCTCGTTGTCGATGATCCGGGCCGCGATCGAGTCGGCGCCGTCGGACAGCTCTCCATGAACAAGAGCAGTACCGGTACGGCGACAGTTGGCGAGCTCCTTGCGGAGCGTCGACGGATCGGTCACCGTCCGGGAAGTGAATCGCTGCAGGCACCCGTCAAGAACCTCCTCGAGAAGGTCAGGTCCACTGTGGCTGAGCAGGATCTTCCCGACGCCGGAGCAATGCAGAGGGAGGCGTCCGCCGACCTGCGACATCAGCTCCATGGCTTGAGGGGCGGAGAGACGCTCGATGACCACCGCCTCGTTGCCCTCCAGCACCGCGAGTTGAACATGCTGATGGAGGGCGCTGTAGAGATCCTCCATGTACGGCCGGGCCATGGCCCGCAGCGATTCTGTCAGGGGTGCCAGCGTGCCCAACCGCCACAGTTTCAGACCGACGGAGAACCGGCCGTCGGCCCGGCGATCAAGGGCGCCTGCCTGCGTGAGTTCCAGCACGAGCCGGCGTACCGTCGGGCGCGGCAGGCCCGTCTTGCGCACAAGCTCGGCCAGGTTCAGCTCGGTCTGGCCGGGCTCGAAGCAGAACAGCAGTTCAAGCAGCCGGGAGCTGACACTTCGCCCCGGTTCGCTCGTACGCGGCATAACGCGGTTGCCTCCCCTGTCGTGTTCCCAACGCACTGTAAGTGCGGCATCGGCGCGAAGGTGGAAGGAGCTTCGATCATTCAATGAGCACCGCGGTTCCCTGAAGAGCGAGACTGGCACAGGATCACCGCATGAGCGCATCGCCTGTCCGTGTCGCCATCGTCGGTGGCGGCATCGGTGGCCTCGCCGCCGCCGCCTTCCTGCACCGCGCGGGTATCCCGAGTGTCGTCTATGAGCAGACCCCCGAACTGAGAGAGGTCGGCGCCGGGCTCGTCCTGGCGCCCAACGCAGTACGGCTGCTGCGCCGGCTGGGCGCGATGGACCGGTTGACGGACCACGTGGTCCCGCTGGAGGTGGGGTGGGAGTTCCGCCGGTGGGAGGACGGGCGGGTCCTGTCGGCGGAGGACCTGGTCGGCGCATGCGAGCGTCTGTACGGGGAACGTACCTACACCGTGCACCGGGCCGACCTCCTGGACGCGATCAGCTCCGCGGTCCCTTCGGGCGCGGTCCAGCTGGGGAGACGCTGCGCCTCCGTCACGGTACGCGCCGATCGCGCGGTATTGGACTTCGCCGACGGAACCTCGGCCGAGGCCGATGTCGTGATCGGCGCCGACGGCGTTCACTCGACGGTGCGGGGCGCGGTCACCACTCCCACACCGGCGACCTATTCGGGAATCTGCGCCTTCCGCGCCCTCGTGCCGGCCGAGCACGCGCCCGCCTTCGCCCGCCGCCGGGCCCAGACGCTGTGGCTCGGCCCGGACCACCACCTGGTCCACTACCCCATCTGCGGCGGAGCCGTGGTCAACCTCGTGGCGATCGCCCCGGCCGGCGGCTGCACGGCCGAGTCATGGAGCGCCACCGCGACCGTGGCGGAGTTCCTCGCCGAGTTCGCGGACTGGGACCCGCGCCTGCGGGAGCTGATCCAGGCAGCCGGCACACCGGGCCGATGGGCGCTGCTCGACCGCAGGCCGCTCGAACGCTGGAGCCACGGGCCACTCACCCTCCTGGGCGACGCCGCGCACCCGATGTTCCCCTTCTTCGCCCAGGGCGCCGCGCAGTCCATCGAGGACGCCGCGGTCCTGGCCCGTTGCATCGCGCAGGACCCGCAGGCCCCCGTACACGCGCTGCGTCGCTACGAGTCGCTCCGGATCGCACGCACCGCGCGGCTGCAGGAGGTCAGCCACGCCCGGGCCCACGTCAACCACCTGCCGGACGGGCCTGAGCAGGAAGCCCGGGACGCGGCGCTCGCGGACGCGGATCCGCTGGTCGCCAATGGGTGGATCTACGCCTACGACGCCGAGGCGGAAGCGAGCGCGGCATCGGTCTGATGCCGCGACCGAACAGGACGACGAGGAGTACACGCATGGAGCTGTTCAGTGAGGAACGATCGGCGCACGTGGTCGCTGAGAGCTTCGCCGGCACGGCGGACCCGCGGTTGCGGGACGTGCTGACCGCACTGGTGCGGCATCTGCATGCCTTCGTGAGAGAGACGGAGCTGACCGAGGAGGAGTGGTGCGCGGGCATCGACTTCCTCACCCGGACCGGGCAGAAGTGCGACGCCGCGCGGCAGGAGTTCGTGCTGCTCTCCGACGTGCTGGGCGTCTCGATGCTGGTAGAGACGATCAACCACCGCAGCGGAGGCACCTCGACGGAGTCGACGGTGCTCGGTCCGTTCCACATGGTCGAGTCCCCGCCACGCGAACTGGGTGAGAACATCGCGCTGGACAGCAAGGGGGAGCCGTGCCTGGTCACCGGCCAGGTCAAAGGACCCGACGGCGAACCGCTGGCCGGCGCGCTGGTCGACGTGTGGCAGGCCAACGCCGATGGCTTCTACGACGTGCAGCAGCCGGGCGTGCAGCCTGAGCTGAACCTGCGCGGGCTGTTCACCTCCGACGAGGATGGCAGGTTCTGGTTCCGGACGATCGTGCCCCGCTATTGCCCGATCCCCGACGACGGGCCGGTGGGCGAGCTCCTGGCCGCGACCGGCCGGCACCCGTACCGGCCGGCGCACATGCACTTCATCGTCACCGCTCCGGGATACCGCCCGGTCACTACGCACCTGTTCGTCGACGACAGCCCCTATCTGGACTCCGATGCCGTCTTCGGTGTCAAGGAGAGCCTGATCCGGCGATTCGCGCTCGTCGACCACGAGGCGCGCGCGGCCGAGGCCGGACTGCCCAACCCGTTCCGCACCGTCCACTTCGACGTCGCCTTGCTCCGCGCCGCCCACGCCGGCGGAAGCCTGGATTAACGGCAGGTTTCCACCGTGACACATATTGATTGCTCGTTACGCCAGTGAGTTACACGTAACGAACGCACAGCCACGGATCGTCAAAGTGCGTAACGCGCGCTTCCTACATTCGAGTCCTCGCCACCGAATGTAGGAGGAACGATGGCGCGCTGGATAGCCGATTGGCACCCCGACGACAAGACCTTCTGGGAGGGCTCCGGCAAGCGGATCGCCCGGCGCAATCTCGTCTTCTCGATCCTGGCCGAGCACCTCGGGTTCACGGTGTGGACGCTGCTGAGCATCGTGGCCGCCAAGATGGGCGCCTACGACTTCTCCACCGACCAGCTCTTCTGGCTCGTGGCACTGCCCAACCTCGTCGGCTCCGTGTTGCGCGTCCCCTACACGTTCGGGCCGGCCAGGTTCGGTGGCGCCACGTTCACCACGGTCAGCGCGTTGCTGCTGGTCATCCCCACGGTGCTGCTCGGGCTGGCGGTCAGCGACCCGGGCACCCCGTACTGGATGTTCCTGGTGATCGCGGCGCTGGCCGGGGTCGGCGGCGGCAACTTCGCCTCCAGCATGGCGAACATCACCTACTTCTACCCGCGCTCGCGGCAGGGGGTGGCGCTCGGGCTGAACGCGGCCGGCGGCAACATCGGGGTCAGCTCCGTGCAGCTGGTCATGCCGCTGGTGATCGGCGGGTTCGGGCTGGCCGCCGCGGGCTGGTTCTGGGTGCCGCTGGTCGTCGTGGCCGCCGTCTGCGCCTGGTTCTTCATGGACAACCTGGCGGTGGCCAAGGCCAAGCCGCGCGAGCAGCTGGCGGTGGCCGGGCGGGCGCAGACGTGGATCATGTCGTTCCTGTACATCGGCACGTTCGGCTCGTTCATCGGCTACTCGACGGCCTTCCCGCTACTGGCCAAGAGCCTGTTCCCCGGCTCGCCGTGGGCGGCGGTGGCGTTCGTCGGCCCGCTGCTCGGCTCGCTGATCAGGCCGGTCGGCGGCTGGCTCGCCGACAAGAAGGGCGGGGCGCCGGTGACCCTGTGGAACTTCGCCGGCATGGGCGTCGGAGTGGTCCTGATCTGGCTGGCCAGCACCTCGGGCAACTTCTGGCTGTTCTTCCTGTCCTTTCAGGTGCTCTTCATCACGGCGGGCATCGGCAACGGCTCCACCTACCGGATGATCCCGGCGATCTTCCAGGCCAAGGCCGTGGCCGAGCGCGGCGCCGGCGAGGAGGCCCTGATGTACGGCAAGCGGCAGGCGTCCGCGGCCATCGGGATCATCTCCGCGGTCGGGGCGCTCGGCGGCTTCTTCATCAACCGGGCGTTCGGCATGTCGTTCGCCCAGACAGGTAGCCCGGCCACCGCGTTCGTCGGGTTCGGCGCCTTCTACGTGGCCTGCTTCACGCTGACCTGGTGGTGCTACACGCGCAAGGTCGGCGTCTCGCTCGTGGGCAGCCTGGCCGACGCCCGTGTCTGAGGATCCCGTGGTGACCGCGACCCACTGCCCGTACTGCGCTCTCCAGTGCGGCATGACGATCACCGCCCGGGGATCCGAGATCACGATCGCGCCGCGCACCGACGTCCCGGCGAACTCCGGCGGCGCCCTGTGCCAGAAGGGCTGGACGGCGGCCGACCTGCTGACCAACGGCGAACGGCTGACCACGCCGCTGCTCCACGGCCGGCCCGTGGCCTGGGAGACCGCTCTCGACTACGTGGCCGACCGGCTGGTCGCCATCCGCGCCGCGCACGGCCCCGACGCCGTGGCCGTGTTCGGCGGCGGCGGGCTGACCAACGAGAAGGCCTACCAGCTCGGCAAGTTCGCCAGGGTGGCGCTCGGCACCAGCCAGATCGACTACAACGGCCGCTTCTGCATGTCGTCGGCCGCGGCCGCCTCGCTCAGGGCGTTCGGGATGGACCGCGGTCTGCCGTTCCCGATCACCGACCTGGCCGAGACCGACGTCGTCCTGCTGGCCGGCGGGAACGTCGCCGAGACCATGCCGCCCTTCGTCCGGCACCTGACCGGGCCGCGGCTCATCGTCATCGACCCCCGCCGCACCGCGACGGCCAAGCTGGCCTGGCTGCACCTGCAGCCCACGCCGGGCACCGATCTGGCGCTCGCCCTGGGGATGCTGCACCTGGTCATCGCCGAAGGGCTGGTCGACGAGGACTACGTCGCCGCCAGGACGTCGGGCTTCGAGCAGGTCCGCACCTCGCTGGCCTCATGGTGGCCCGAGCGGGTCGAGCGCATCACCGGTGTGCCGGTCGCCAGGATGCGTGAGGCCGTACGGGCGCTCGCCGCGGCCGGGCGGGCCGCCGTGCTCACCGGGCGGGGCGCCGAACAGCACGCCAAGGGCACCGACACCGTCACCGCGTTCATCAACCTGGCCCTGGCGCTGGGGTTGCCCGGCCGGCCCGGTTCCGGGTACGGCTGCCTGACCGGGCAGGGCAACGGCCAGGGCGGCAGGGAGCACGGCCAGAAGGCCGACCAGCTGCCCGGCTACCGCAAGATCGACGACCCGGCCGCCCGCGAGCACGTCGCCGCGGTCTGGGGCGTCCGGCCCGACGAGCTGCCCGGCCCGGGACGCTCGGCCTACGAGCTGCTCGACACGCTCGGGACGCCCCAGGGGGCGCGCGCCCTGCTGGTCTTCGGTTCCAACCCCGTGGTGTCCGCGCCGCGCTCCGCGCACGTGACCGAGCGGCTCGACGCGCTCGACCTGCTGGTGGTCTCCGACATCGTGCTGTCGGAGACGGCCGCGCGGGCCGACGTGGTGTTCCCCGTGACGCAGTGGGCCGAGGAGACCGGCACCATGACGAACCTCGAAGGCCGGGTGCTCCTGCGCCGCCAGGCCGTACCCGCTCCCGAGGGGGTCAGGAGCGACCTGGAGGTCATCCGGGAGCTGGCCGGACGGCTCGGCCACCGGTTCTCCGCCGAGCCGCGGGAGGTGTTCGACGAGCTGGGCCGGGCCAGCGCGGGCGGCGCGGCCGACTACGCGGGCATCAGCTACGAACGGATCACCGAGGAGACCGGCGTGTTCTGGCCCTGCCCGTCGCCGGAGGACCCAGGCCGCCCGCGCCCGTTCCTCGACTCCTTCGCCACCCCGGACGGCCGGGCCAGGTTCGTGCCCGTCGAGCACCGGCCCGCGGCCGAGGAGCCCGACGACGACTACCCCGTCTACCTGACCACGGGCCGCGTGCTGGCCCAGTACCAGAGCGGCGCGCAGACCCGCAGGATCGCCGCCCTGTCCAAGGCCGCGCCGGAGCCGTTCGTCGAGCTCCACCCCGATCTCGCCGAGCAGCTGGCCATCACCGCCGGAGACGTCGTGCGCGTGCTCAGCCGGCGAGGTGAGAGCACGGGGCTCGCCCGGATCAGCGAATCGATCCGGCGCGACACCGTCTTCATGCCGTTCCACTGGGAGGGCGCCAACCGTCTGACCAACCCCGCACTCGATCCGACATCGCGGATGCCGGAGTTCAAGGTCTGCGCCGTCAGGGTGGAGAAGATCGCATGAGGCTCGTCGTAGTAGGGAACGGGATGGCCGGGTCGCGGCTGGTCGGCGAGGTGCGGGCGCGTGACCCGCACCTGTCGGTCACCGTGTTCGGCGCCGAGACCTGGCAGCCCTACAACCGGGTGCTGCTGTCGAACGTCCTGGCCGGAAGCTCGGGTCCCGACCAGGTACGGCTGCTCGACCCGAGCTGGTACGCCACCCACGACGTCGAGGCCGTCTTCGGCAGCGAGGTGGTGCGCATCGACCGGAGCGCCCAGACGGTGATCACCGCCGACGGCCGGAGCACGCCGTACGACATGCTGGTCCTGGCCACCGGCAGCCAGGCGGTCGTCCCGCCGGTGCCGGGGGCCGAGCTGGCGATCCCGTTCCGCACGCTCGACGACTGCCACCGCATCCTGGAGGCGGCGGAGCGCGCGGACAGGGCGGTGGTGGTCGGCGGCGGCCTGCTCGGCATCGAGGCCGCGCGCGGGCTGGCCGGGCGCGGCCTGCCCGTGACGCTGCTGCACCTGGCCGACCATCTGATGGAACGGCAGCTCGACGCCGAGGCCGGGCTGGTGCTCGGCGAGACGCTCACCGGGCTCGGCGTGGACATCCGCACCGGCGTGTCGGCCGAGGCGATCCTGGAAGAGGGCGTCCGGCTGGCCGACGGCGAGGTGGTCGAGGGCGACCTCGTCGTGCTGGCGTGCGGCGTGCGTCCGGTGACCGGGCTGGCCAAGGATTCGGGCCTGTCCGTACGGCGGGGCATCGTCGTGGACGACGAGATGCGTACCGAGGACCCCGCGGTGTTCGCCATCGGTGAGTGCGCCGAGCACGACGGCACCGTCTACGGCCTGGTCGCCCCCGCCTGGGAGCAGGCGGCCGTCGCCGCCGAGGTCATCACCGGCGGCAAGGCGCTCTACCGGGGTTCGCGGCTGGTGACCAGGCTCAAGGCCAGGAGCGTCGAGCTGGCCGCGATGGGCGAGACCCAGCTCACCGAGGAACACGCCGAGGTGGTGCGCTTCAGCCACCGAGCTCGCGGCACCTACCGCAAGCTCGTCATCCGCGACGGCCGGTTGGTCGGCGCGATCCTGCTGGGCGACACCGACGCCGTCGGCACGCTCACCCAGCTCTTCGACCGCGGTGGGCCGCTGCCGGGCGACCGCGCCGGGCTGCTGTTCCCCGGGCTGGCGACGGTCACCGTGGCCGACAGCCCGGTGCTCATGCCCGACGCGGCGAAGGTGTGCCAGTGCAACAACGTGACCAAGGGCCAGATCAGGGCGTGCTGGGAGGCCGGCGCGCGGGACGTGGCCGCGGTGGCGTCCGCGACCAGGGCCACGACCGGGTGCGGGACCTGCCGGGATGCCGTGGAAGGCATCGTCGGCTGGCTGTGTGAGCAGGAAGGGATCTCGGCATGAACAGGATCGTCGTCGTCGGTTACGGACCCACCGCCCATCGGCTCGTCGAAACGCTGCACGAGCGGGGCTTCGACGGCCGGGTCACGGTGATAGGCGAGGAGCCCCGCCCCGCCTACGACCGGGTCGCGCTGACCTCCTACCTGTCGGGGATCAGCGTCGAGGACCTCACCTACCCGGTGCCGCCGGGCACGGTGACCAGGCTCGGCGGGCGCGTCACCGGGATCGACCGCGAGGCCCGCACGGTCACGCTGGCCGACGGGTCGGCCGAGCCGTACGACGTGCTCGTGCTGGCGACCGGGTCGGCGCCGTTCGTGCCGCCGGTGCCGGGCGCGGAGCACGCCTACGTCTACCGGACCATCGACGACCTCGACGCGATCAGGATGGCCGCCAAGGACGCGACCGAGGGCGTGGTGGTCGGCGGCGGGCTGCTCGGCCTGGAGGCCGCCGACGCGCTGCGCGGGCTGGGGCTCAAGACGCACATCGTGGAGATGAGCCCCTGGCTGATGCCCCGCCAGGTCGACGAGGGCGGCGGCTCGGTGCTCAAGGGCCACATCGAGGCGCTCGGGCTCAGCGTGCACGCGGGCGCGGGCGTGAAGGAGATCGTCGCGGGTGAGCGCGGCGTCACCGGGCTGCGCAAGCCCGACGGCACCCTGCTCGACGCCCAGATCGTCGTCTTCTCCGCCGGGATCAGGCCGCGCGACGAGCTCGCCCGGACCAGCGGGCTGGACGTGGGCGAGCGGGGCGGCATCACGGTGGACGCCGGGATGCGTACGTCCGACCCGGCGATCTACGCGATCGGCGAGTGCGCGCTGGCGGGCGGCATGGTGTACGGGCTGGTCGGGCCGTGCTTCACGATGGCGGAGGTGGCCGCGGACCGCATCCTGGGCGGGGCCGCCACCTTCGACGGGGCCGACCTGTCGACCAAGCTGAAGCTGCTCGGCGTCGAGGTGGCGCAGTTCGGCGCGATGGACGGGGCGCTCGACGTCACCTACATGGACCCGGTGGGCGGCGTCTACAAAAAGCTGTTCATCAGCGACGACGCCAAGACGCTGCTCGGCGGCATCTGCGTCGGCGACGCCTCGCCGTACTCCGCGCTGCGTCCCTTCGTCGGCAAGCCGCTGCCGGCGGCGCCGTCCGACCTGCTGTTCACCGGGTCGGGAGCCGAGCTGGACCTGCCCGACGACGCGCAGGTGTGCTCGTGCAACAACGTCAGCGCGGGGACGGTCCGCACCGCCATCGCCGACAAGTCGCTCACCGACGTTCCCGGGATCAAGGGGTGCACGCGGGCGGGCACCACCTGCGGAAGCTGCGTACCGATGCTCAAGCAGCTCCTGGAGAAGTCCGGGGTCGAGGTGAGCAAGGCGCTGTGCGAGCACTTCACCTACTCCAGGGCCGAGCTGTACGACATCGTCAGGGTGCGCGGCATCACCACGTTCTCGGACCTGATCTCCGCGCACGGGCAGGGCCGGGGCTGCGACATCTGCAAGCCGGCCGTGGCCTCGATCCTCGCCTCGCTGCACAACGGGCACGTCCTCGACGGCGAGCGGGCGGCCCTGCAGGACACCAACGACGCCTTCCTCGCCAACATCCAGAAGAACGGCACCTACTCGGTCGTCCCGCGCATCCCCGGCGGCGAGATCACGCCGGACAAGCTCATCGTGATCGGTGAGGTGGCCCGCGACTTCGGCCTCTACACCAAGATCACCGGAGGGCAGCGGATCGACCTGTTCGGCGCCCGCGTCGAGCAACTGCCGCAGATCTGGCGGCGGCTCGTCGACGCCGGGTTCGAGTCCGGGCACGCCTACGGCAAGGCGCTGCGGACGGTGAAGTCGTGCGTGGGATCGGCCTGGTGCCGCTACGGCGTCCAGGACTCCGTCGGCCTGGCCATCGACCTGGAGCTGCGCTACCGCGGCCTGCGCGCGCCGCACAAGCTCAAGTCGGCCGTGTCCGGCTGTGCCCGCGAGTGCGCGGAGGCCAGGTCGAAGGACTTCGGGGTCATCGCCACCGAGCAGGGCTGGAACCTGTACGTCGGCGGCAACGGCGGGTTCAAGCCGCGCCACGCCGACCTCCTGGCGGCCGATCTGAGCACCGAGGAACTGATCAGGACGATCGACCGGTTCGTCATGTTCTACATCCGCACCGCCGATCGGCTGCAACGCACCGCCGCCTGGCTGGAGTCGCTCGACGGCGGGCTCGACTACCTGCGGCAGGTGATCATCGACGACTCCCTGGGGATCTGCGCCGAGCTGGATGCCCAGATGGAGCACCACGTCTCCACGTACGTGGACGAATGGCAGACGACCATCGACGATCCGGAGAAGCTCGGCCGGTTCGTCAGCTTCGTCAACGCGCCGGGGGTTCCCGACCCGTCGATCGTCTTCGAGACCGAACGCGACCAGATCAAGCCGGTGGAGGTGTTGGCCCGATGAGTAGCTGGATTCCCGTCTGCGGGTATCAGGCGTTGCTGCCGGAGCGCGGGGTGTGCGCTCTGGTGGACGGACGGCAGGTGGCCGTCTTCCGTACGTTCGACGGTACGGTGCACGCGATCGGCAATCTGGACCCGTTCAGCGGGGTGCAGGTGTTGTCGCGGGGGATCGTCGGCACCCGGCAGGGGGAGCCCACTGTGGCGTCACCCCTGCACAAGCAGGTGTTCTCGCTGGTGAGCGGGGAGTGCTTGGACGAGCCCGGGTTCTCCGTACCGGTGTATCCGATCCGGGTGGACGGTGGGCTGGTGCAGGTGGGCGTCTGACAGCTCTGGTTTGAGGAGGCGGGCCGGTCACGCTCATCGAGCGCGACCGGGTCGCCTCTTCTGGCTTCAGTGCTCGAGCATCATCTCCGCCGGTGGGTATACATGCGCGGTCTGATGTCCCACCGGCAGGACACAGCGCCGTTCGGAGTCGATGCTGTCGCAGCGCTCCGCATCGTCGCGTTGCGGCAAAGGCTCGGGTTCGGTGCTCAGGCTCGTCTCCAGGTGCGGCACTCGTTCGACGCTATCGGACACGGCGGCGGGTTGGTCGCGGCCCGGCAACGATCCAACCTCTGAACGGTCTCACCAACTCCTGTGAAGGTTACTGTGAGCAATCCCCGTGGCTGTGGCGGGGGGTGGTAAAAGGGTTGTCCGAAGTGGATAAATGGTGCATTCGGGGCGGGTGTTGGGGGGAATTAGCCCGCTATGAGCACAAAATCCCAGGCCAGAGCACTCCTGCTGGCGGCAGTCGTCCCGGCGATGCTCGTCACGGGCTGTGCCGCGGGCGGTAGCAATATGCGACTGATGGGCGCGGTGGCGAGCCCGGTTCCGCCCATGCCCTCGGAATCAGGCCCGACACCGGCCGAGTCGGAGACGGGCACCACGAGCCCGATGCCGTCCGAGTCGGGCACCATGAGCCCGGAACCCTCGGGCCCCGAGATGACCTCGCCGCGCGCGGCCGTACAGGCGTACTTCGACGCGGCCAAGGCCGGTGACGCGGACAAGGCCGCCGACGCGTTCGCCTCCGACGGCATGGCCGCCATAGCGGGCAAGCCGACCGCGGACGGCACCGAGGCGCTGCGCAAACTGTTCGAGGACGAGTTCAAGGCGAAGGCCGAACGCACACACACCTTCGACGAGACGCGGACCTTCGGGAACGAGGCGGCCTTCGTCCGCACCACCAGCAAGGAGGGTGACGAGACCTACCGCGAGTTCTTCCTTCTCAAGAAGGCCGACGGTGAGTGGAAGATCGACCTCTTCATGGACAACGAGCCGACCTGAGCGGGCCGGTGACATGCCTGCTTGCCTCTCAGCGGCCGGTCTCCAGTCTCAAGCACGTCTGGGGGCGCCACCGATCACATCGGCGGCGCCCCCAGGCGTGCGGGGCCGTGGGCGCGCGGTGGGACGGTGTGCGATTTAGCGTGGGGGCATGCAGGACCTTTCGGAGTTCCAGCATCGACGCTTCGCCCGTATGTACGAGCGGCTCAGCGCCGAGGCCGAGCGGAACGGCATGGCCGGGCTGCGGCGGCGGTTGCTGTCCGGGTTGAGCGGCCGGGTGGTGGAGGTGGGCGCCGGCAACGGGATGAACTTCCCGCACTATCCCCCGCAGGTGCGCGAGGTCGTCGCCGTCGAGCCCGAGGACCACCTGCGCGCGCTGGGCGAGCGGGCCGCGGCTCCGGCTCCGGTGCCCGTGACGATGGTCCGGGGGCATGCCGGCGCGTTGCCGTACGACGCCGGGTCGTTCGACGCGGCCGTGGTGTCGCTGGTGCTGTGCTCCGTCCCCGACCAGGCCGCGGTGCTGGCGGAGGTACGCAGGGTGCTCAAGCCGGGCGGTGAGCTGCGCTTCTTCGAGCACGTACGCTCGGCGAACCCGGTCCGGGGCGTGCTGCAGGATCTCATCACCCCGCTGTGGCGGCTGATGGCCGGAGACTGCCGCCCCAACCGGGACACCGCGGCGGCGATCCGGGACGCGGGGTTCGTGATCGAGGACATCGACCGGTTCGTCCATAAGGCGACGCCGAAGTCGCCGGCCATGGCTCACATCCTGGGGCTCGCCCGCAGACCTTAGGGGCGCTTGCCGCCCGGCAGGCGTGGTGTGATGCGGCCCTGGTCGACGAGTGCCAGATAGACGGCGAACGCGCCATGCGCCCACATCTCGGTCTGTCCGAGGGTGAGCGTGGTCTCCTCGCCGTCGCGCGAGACGATCTCGTACCGGCCGAAAGGCGCTCGCCGCCAGACGAGCAGGACGTTCTCGAAGACCAGGACATCCAGCATCGCGGCCAGGTGGTCACGTCCCACGGCGGACACGGCGAACAGCCTCCTCGCTCCTCGCCTTGTCTCCCATTGTGTGTCGTCAGTGGGGATGCTGTGCATCTATACGGTGGAGATTGCTCACTACCGCGCTTGGCAGACGGCTGGGGTGTGATCGATGCAGGCGTTCTTGGCAGTGCTCGGTCTGGTGGCCCTTGTCGTCGTGGGTGTGGCCGGGGTCTACGCCGTTTCGCTGGTCGTCGCGCCTCGGGGGACGTCGCGGGTGGGGCCGTATCTGTCGGGTGGGCTGCCGCGGGAGCACGCGCTGGCCCGGTTTCACGTTCGCTGGTACGCCGTGACGCTCGTCTTCCTCGCCTTCGACATGGAGATGATCTTCATGTACCCGTGGGCGCTGGTGGTGGCCGAGGTGGGCGGTGTGGCGCTGGTGGAGATGTTCGCGTTCCTCGGGTTGCTGATGGTCGGGGTCGTCTACGCGTGGCGGGAGGGGGCGTTCCGGTGGGTTTGAGCGGGTGGCTGATGCGGCGGGCGTCCGTGCGGCCGCTGGTCGTCGCCGGGGTGTACGGGACGCGTACGCGGCTGCTGGTGGAAGCGGAGGTGGCGCGCCGGGGGTGGGCCGTCGCCCTGTCGCCGGGGGAGGCGAGCCTGGTGGTGGTGTGCGGCGTGCCGGGGGAGGAGTTGGCGGCGGCGATTACGGTCGTTTGGGGTGGTGTCGCGAGTCCTCGGGCGTTCGTGGAGCTGCCGTCGGACGCCACGCCTGACGTGGTCGCGGGGGCGTTGGACGGTGCGGTGGTGGCGCTGGGGGATGAGCCCGGTCAGCGTCGCGACGCGGCCGAACGAGAGTCGCAGTCCTGGCCGCAGGAGCCGATGGACCGTAGTGACCACGGTGGGATGGATCACGGTGGGATGCATGGGGGCATGGGGGGCGGTGGGCATGAGCATCACATGGGGAGTCCCGGTGGGGTGGCCATGGCCGAGCGGGGGCCGGATCGGGACGGGCTCAAGCTCGACCGGCTGCACGTCCCGCTGGGACCGGTGCTCGTGGACTGGCCCAGTGGGCTGGTCGTGGAGACGGTGCTCCAGGGTGACGTGATCCAGCAGGCGACCGTGCGTGTGGTTGGCGGCGTCGGGGGTGGGGTGAGCTTCTGGGATGAGCCCTGGGTGGCCGCGTCGGAGGGGCGGGTGGTGACGCGGGGGGAGGCGGAGCGGCGTAGGGCCGCGTCGCACCTCGACAGCCTTGGGCGGCTGCTGGCCGTTGCCGGGTGGCCTTCGGCGGCTCTGCGGGCCAGATGGCTGCGGGACCGTACGTTGGCGGGGGACTCCCGAGCTGGCCTGAGCCGTGATCACGCCCGGTTCGCGCGGCGGGTACGGCGGTCGAGGATCCTCGCCTGGATGCTCCGCGGCGTGGGCCTCGGCGTGCGACCTGGCGTGGAGTCCGACGCGGGAGCCGCTGTGCGACCTGGCGTGGAGTCCGACGCGGGAGCCGCTGTACGACCTCGCGCGGGACCCGACGCGGGAGCCCTCGCCTTGTCGGAGACGGACGTACTGAGTCGGCTGCGCTGGTGGCTGGACAGCACCGCGGCCGCCATCGACGCGCTGGACGACACGACACCGCTCGTAGGGGACGACGGACCCAGGGGCCCCGTGGGAGAGCGGCGGTCGGCGGCGGCGTTGGACGTGCTTCCCCGGTTGCTGGACGGAGCCGAGCTGGCCGCCGCCCGCCTGATCGTGGCCGGTCTCGACCCCGACCTCGACCAGCTCCCCCAGGAGGCGTTCCATGGCTGAGCCCGGTGCGGTCCTCGGGCTGGCCGTCGCGCTGGCGGCACTCGTATGGGGCGCTGCGGCACTCGACGCCCGCCTGGGCTCACCCCCGCGGTCGCGGCATCCGGCAAGGCGCCCGGGGCCGCCGCCGCAGCAGGGCGGGCCGTTGCGGGAGGTGGCCCGGTTGCTGGTGCAGCAGCGGCGCCTGACGCTGTTGCCCGACGTCCTGCTCACCCGCATCGGCCTTCTGACGCTGCTCCTGGCCCCCGTTCTGGCCGCCGCCGTGCTGCCCCTCGGCGGGGCGCCGGTGGCGGACCTGGACGTCGGGGTCGTGTGGTTCAACGCCATGGAAGTGTGCGTCTGGCCGGCCCTCTGGCTGATCGGCTGGGGCGCCAACTCCGTCTATCCGCTGATCGGCGGCTACCGCTACGTCGCCCAAGGGCTGGCGTACGAGCTGCCGCACATGTTCGCCCTGATCACCGTCGCCCTGGGCGCGGGGTCGCTGCGGATGACCGGCATCGTCCAGGCGCAGCACGGCCTCTGGTACGCCGTCTGGATGCCCGTCGCCTTCCTCGTCTACCTGGTCTCGGCGCTGGCCATGGCGTTCTGGGGGCCGATGGGGCAGCCGCTCGGCCGGGACCTCGCCGGGGGAGTGCCCGCCGAGTTGTCCGGTGCCGATCGGCTGCTGTTCCTGGCCGGACGGTACGGGGTGCTCGTGGTGGCCGCCGCCGCGGCCGTGCCCCTGTTCCTCGGGGGTGGCGCGGGGCCGCTGCTGCCGGCGTGGGCGTGGACGCTGGTCAAGACCGTCGCGGTGCTGGTCCTGCTGGTCGTGGCCAAGCATCGGCTGCCGGCCGTACGGATGGATCGGTTCATGGACTTCTCCTGGATGGTGCTGATCCCGCTCATGCTGGCGCAGTTGCTGGTGGTCGGGATAGTGGTGCTGCCATGAGCGTCGCCTTCTGGGTTCTCGCCGTGGTGGCGGTGGTGGCCGGGGTCATGGTGTTCGTGGTGGACTCGATGGCGCGGGCGACGTTCGCGCTGCTCGCGTCGCTGCTGGCCGTCGGCGGTACGTTCCTGCTGATCGACCTGCGCTACCTCGGCGTGCTGATCGTGCTGATGATGGTCATGGAGATGATGATCATGGCGATCTTCATGATCATGTACATGATGAACCCTGCGGGGCTGATGCCGATGAAGATGGTGCACAACAACCGGGCCGCCGCGATCATCGCCGGGGCCGCGTTCGTCCTGCTGGCGGCGGGGGCGCTGCTCACCCCCTGGCCGGCCGCGAAGGGACGTCCGGGCGGCGACCCCACCCACGCGCTCGGCCTGTCGATCATGGGGCCGAAGATGCTCGTGATGATGGTCATCGGCGTGGCGATCCTGGCCACGATGATCTCCACCGTGGTGCTCGCCACGCACAAGGGGCGCTACGACCGATGACTCTCCAGGCCTTCCTGCTGCTCGCCGCCGCGCTCTTCGCGGTGGGCCTGTACGGCGCGCTGTCCCAGCAGTCGATCGTCATGCTCATGATGGGCCTCGAACTCATGATCAACGGCCTGATCGTGGCCGGCGGCGCCTTCTGGTACTACGTCGCCCCCCAGAACGCCGACGGACAGGTGCTGGTGCTCGTCGCCGTGACCGTGATGGCGCTGGAGATGGCGATGGGGTTCGCCGTGGTGACCGCGATATTCCGGGCGCGCGATGTGGACACGACGGACGACGCCGGAGACCTCAAGGAATGAACGCCCTCCTCTGGCTGCTGCCCGCCCTCCCCCTCGCCATGGGTGCCGCCCTCCTCCTGGTACGGCGGGCCGCCAGGCCGGTGGCCCTCGCCACGGCCGTCGCCACCCTGGGGCTGGCCGGTTACGCGGCGGTGGCGCGGCCACGGGTCGGCGCGCGGCTGTTCTTCGAGTCCGGGCTGGCCGTGGACGGGCTGTCGGCGGCGATGGTCGTGACCGTGGCGGGGGTGGCGCTGGCCGTCCTGGTCTTCGCCGCCGGTGAGCTGCGCGAGGCGCGGTTCTTCGGGCTCATGCTGATCTTCGTCGGCGCCATGCTGCTGACCGTGACGGCCACCGACCTGGTGCTGCTGCTCATAGGGTGGGAGGTCATGGGCGCGATGTCGTACGCGCTCATCGGCTACTGGTGGCACGACCCCGAGCGGGTGCGCTCGGCGACGATCGCGTTCGTCACCACCCGGGCCGGCGACCTCGGCCTGTACTTCGCCGCCAGCGCCGCCTTCGCGGGCGCGCTGGCCGCCACCGGCAACGGGGACGGGGCGTTCGAGCTGGCCGTACTGTCCGGTGATCCGGCCCCGTGGCGGGATCTGATCGCGGCCGGGATCGTGCTGGCGGCGCTGGGCAAGTCGGCTCAGGTGCCGTTCTCGTTCTGGCTGTCGCGGGCGATGGCCGGGCCCAGTCCGGTGTCCGCGCTGCTGCACTCGGCGACGATGGTGGCCGCGGGGGCGTACCTGCTGCTGCGTGCCCAGCCGCTGCTGGCCGCGACCGGGTGGGCGGCGGCGGTGGTGGCATGGGCAGGGGCGGCGACCGCGCTGCTGCTCGGGGCCGTCGCCGTCGCGCAGCGGGACCTCAAGCAACTGCTCGCCGCCTCCACCTGCGCCCAGATCGGGTTCATGGTGCTGGGCGCGGGCGTGGGGGAGGTGCCGGGCGGTGCGGCGCAGCTGGTGGCGCACGCGGCGGTCAAGAGCCTGCTGTTCCTCGGGGCCGGGGCGTGGCTGGCGGCGCTCGGCACCAAGGACCTGACCGGGCTGCACGGGGCCGCGCGGCGGTATCCGCTGGTCGGCGTCACGTTCGGGATCGGGGCGCTGGCTCTGGCCGGGGTGCCGCCGCTGTCGTTGTGGCTGACCAAGGACGCGGTGCTCGGGGCGGTGCGTGAGCCGGTGCTGTACGGGGTGGCGTTCGCGGGTGCGCTGCTGGGTGCCGCCTACGCCGCCAAGGCGCTGGTGGCCGTCTGGCGGCCCGTCGACGCGGGTACCCGTGACGACACCGAACAGCCGGGCACCCGGCGGGTTGGGGTGCTGGAACGGCTGCCGCTGCCGGTGCTCGCGCTGGGCGCGGTCGTGCTGGGGCTGCCCGTCCTGGTGGGCGCCGGACGGCACCTGGCCGTCGGCGAGCTGGCCCTCTCGGGGACGCTGGCGGCGGCCGTGGTGCTCGCCGTCGCCTTCGCGACACGGAACCGACCGGACACTGTGCCGGGCGCGGCCGCACGTCCGGCGGTCGCGGTGCCGGGCATGCGGGGGTTGCTCGCCGGCTGGCTGTGGTTGGAGAAGGCCGCCGTCGTCCTGGTGTGGCGGCCGTTGACGGCACTGGCCGGCGGGGCCGCGTGGTTCGACCATCGGGTCGTCGACGGCGCCGTCAACGCCGTACCCCGGCTGGGGATGGCCGCCGCGCGCCTGGCGCGCAGGCCGTTCGAGTCGGGAATCGAGGGCTTTGTACGGGCGGTGGCCGGCGCGGCCGGACGGCTCGGCACGCTGGCCCGGCGTCCGCAGACCGGCCAGGTGCACACGTATTTCGCCCAGGCCGCCGTCGCCCTGATCGTGCTGGCCGTCGTGTTCGCGCTGGCGAGGTGAGCGTGCTCGATATCGTGATCTTCCTTCCCCTGGTGGCGGCGGCGCTGCTGGCGGTGATCCCACGCGGGAAGGCCGCCGGATGGGTGTGGGTCGGCGTCTGCTCGCTGGACCTGGCCCTGGTGATCGCCATGTGGACGGGCTACCAGGGCGGCATCGGCTACGAGACCAGGCTGCGCTGGATGCCGTCCGTGGGCGCGGGTTATCACGTCGGCGTCGACGGGCTGTCGCTGCCGCTGATCGCGATGACCGCGCTGCTGTTCCTGGTCTGCGCCGTTTACTCGCTGGGGGAGGCCGGCCGGGCGTACGCGGCGTTGTTCCTGTTCCTGCAGACGGTCTCCATCGGCCTGTTCGCGGCGCTCGACCTGCTGCTGTTCTTCGTCTTTTTCGACCTGTCGATCGTCGGCATGTACTTCGTGATCGTCGGCTGGGGGCACGGCGACAGGGCCCGCTCGGCGCTGAAGTTCTTCCTGTACACCTTCCTCGGGTCCCTGGCCCTGCTCCTCGGCTTCATCGGCCTGTACCTCGGCGCCGAGCCGCACACCTTCGACCTGGTCGACCTCACCACGAACCCCGCCAAAGCCGTGCCCCTGGTCCTGCTCGCGATCGGCGTGGGGCTGGCGATCAAGACGCCGACCGTCCCCGTGCACACCTGGCTGCCGCCCGCCCACACCGACGCGCCCGCCGCCGGCTCGGCCATCCTCGCCGGGGTGCTGCTCAAGATGGGCACGTACGGCTTCGCCCGCATCGCGATGCCGATGCTGCCGCAGGCGTGGCGCGAGTACGCCTGGGTGATCATCGTGATCGGCGTGGCCGGAGTTCTGTACGGCGCGCTGGTCGCCCTGGCCCAGGAGAACCTGAAGCGGCTGATCGCGTACACCTCCGTCAACCACATGGGCTACATCGTCCTGGCATTGGGCGCGGCCGGGCTGAGCGCTCCGACGCAGGCCAGGGAGCTGGCGGTCAGCGGCGCGGTCACCCAGATGGTCAGTCACGGCCTGCTCACCGGGGCGCTGTTCCTGATCACCGGCATTCTGTGGGACCGGGCCCAGAGCTACGAGATCAGCAAATATGGCGGTATGCCGCCGGTGCTGACCGGGCTGATGGCGATGGCCGCGTTCGGCTCGCTCGGCATCCCCGGCCTTTCCGGATTTGTCGCGGAATTTCAGATCTTCACTGGCGTTATCGGTGCAGGTGCGGTGATCTCCGGTGCGCTGGGCATCGTGGGCATCCTCATCACGGCCGCGCTGTTCCTGCGTGTCCTGCAGCGCGCCTTCCTGGGCCGCCCCGGCGAGCTCACCTCGCGGGTCACCGACGTACGCCCCCGCGAACTGGCCGCCATCGCCCCGCTGCTGATCCTCTCGCTGATCATCGGCATCGCCCCCCGCTGGCTCCTCGACCTGATCGAACCCGCCGCCGCCGCCCTCGTGAACCTGGTCAGCCGATGACCGAGAACCCGCTCGACCTGCTCCCCGAGCTGCTGATCCTGCTGGGCGCCGTGGCGGGCCTGCTGACCGGCCTCTTCCTGCCCAGGCCCCGGCAGCGGATCGCCGCCTGGATCTGCGGCCTGGCTCTGGCCGGCGCGATGGTCGCCACCGCCGTTGTCATGAAAAATCCGGACAAGATGGCGTTCGCCGCTTACGCCGTGGACCCCCTCACGAACGTCACCCGGGCCACGGTCGCGCTCGCCACCCTGCTCGTGATCATCATGACCACCCGCTGGGCCCGTGGACACCCCCGCGAGACCGAGGTCTACACGCTGCTCCTGCTGGCCGCGCTCGGCACCGTCCTCATGGCGGGCGCCGACGACCTGCTCGTGCTCGTCGCCGCGTACCTGCTCGCCAGCATCCCCGCGTACGCCCTGGCGGGCTTCGGCAAGGACGCGCCCGGCACCGAGGCCGCGCTGAAGTACTACCTGATGGGCGCGTTCCTCGGCGTGCTCATGCTGGCGGGCGTCACCCTCGTGTACGGCATGGCGGGCGCGACGGCCTACCCCGGCCTGGACGCGCCGGTCGTGGGCGTGATCCTGCTGCTGGCCGGGCTGCTGTTCAAGGCAGGGGGCGTGCCCGCGCACTTCTGGGTGCCCGACGTCACCGAGGGCGCCTCCCGGCCGGTGGCCGCGTTCGTCACCACGGTGCCGAAGATCGGCGCGCTGGTGGCGCTGTTCCGGCTGGCCGGCGAGGTGTTCGACGAGCCCGCGCTGATCGCGGTGCTCGCCGTGGCCACGATGACGCTGGGCAACCTGGCCGCCTTCCACCAGGACAACGTGCGCCGCCTGCTCGCCTACTCCACGATCAGCCAGGCCGGCTACCTGCTGGTGCCGGTCGCCATGGCGGGCCGTACCGGCCTCGCCTCGCCGGCGTTGCTGTACTACGTGGCCGCGTACGCGATCACGAACCTGGGCGCGTTCGCCGTGGTCGTGTCCTTGGGCTCCGACCGGCTCGGGGACTACGCGGGGCTGGCCAGGAGGTCGCCGTGGGCGGCGTTCGCGCTGGTGGTGTGCCTGCTGGGGTTGATCGGCACGCCGCCGACGGGGGTGTTCGTGGGGAAGCTGCTCGTCTTCGCGGCGGCCTGGGACGGCGGTTATGCCTGGCTGGCCGTGGTGGTGGCGGTGAACACGGTGGCCAGCGTCTTCTACTACCTGCGATGGATCCGGCCGGTCTTCGCCAGGGAGGGTGTTGGGGGGTCGGCTCGGGGGTGGCTCGCACCGGTCATCGCCGTGGCGTCCGTGGTGTTCGGGGTGGCGGGCGGGATCGTCCTGCTGGTGCTGCCGTCGCGGTAGCCGATCGGGCGTTGCCCGGCTGGTCAGAGGTCGCGTTCCTGCTGGTCGAGGATGGCGACGGAGATCGCCACGGCGGCGCCGGGATCGCGGTCCTCGATCGCCTGCAACAGCTCCTCGTGCGAGCCGTCGAGCACCAGCGCCGCCTGTTCCATGTGGCGGACGCTGTCGCGCAGCGCGTCGCTCATGCTCCGGTAGAGGTCGCTGAGCAGCGGGTTGTGCGCCGCGTCGGCCACCAGGAGGTGGAAATCGACATCCGCGTCGGCGAACGCGTCCACGTCCCCCGCCCGCCCGGCCGCGTCCCGGCGTACCAGCGCCTCGCGCATGCCGGTGAGGTCCTCTTCGGTCCGCTTCCCGGCGGCCAGCCGCGCGGCCACCAGATCGAGCCCGCGCCGTACGTCGATGATGTCCATCGCGGCCGCCTTGGCGATCCGCCTGCCCAGCGCGACCTGCGACTCGTCGACCGCCGTGACGTACGTACCGTCACCCTGGCGGGTGGTCAGCAGTCCGGAGTGGGCCAGCACGCGTACGGCCTCACGGACCGAGAGCCGGCTCATGCCGAGGCTCTCCGCGAGCCGCAGCTCAGACGGGATCTTCGTCCCCACCGGCCAGGCGCCGCTGGTGATCTCCTTGCGGAGCTCCTCGATCGCGGCATCCACAAGGGAGGTCCGCGCCACGTTTCGCATGAGCCGATCGCCGATTCTCAGTGATTACTTAGTACGGCACCGTATCGCAAGCGGCGGCCGGCGGCTCACCCCCGGAGCACGCGGGAACGGCGTGGAACGCCTAAAGGGCAAACCCATCTCTCAGGAGGATCCATGCGCATCTTCAGACGGGGAGCCTGCGCCGTCGCCGCGATCGTCTCGCTCATCGCCACGCTCGGCATCCAGAGCCCGGCCTCCGCTGACGCCGCCACCGACTCCAGGCTGCTCTCACTCACGTCGAGCTCGCTCTTCGCCCGAGGGGCGTTCGGCAGCCCGTGGAAGGTCGGGGACTGCCATCTGGAGTTCCCCAGCTACGTCTTCATCGAAAGTGGCACTACTCGCGTACACGTGCACGCGGTGAGCGACACCGACTTCACCAAGCACGCCGACGTCTGGCACAGCAAGCTCGTCTTCATGGACGCCCAGCAGCGCGTGGTGGCCAGCGTGGGCAGCACGGCGAGAGCGTTCTGGACTCGCCCCAGATGGTGCCCGCCGAGGGCGACGAGGGGCCGAGCAACGTGTACGAGTGGGACCACGTCGCGGTGGTGCCCAGCGGCATCCCGTCCAGGGCCGTCTTCGTCAGATGGCTGTCAGCCTGCTGACCTGCGGGGGCGATTCCATGCGCCTGGTGCGTGAAGGGATCATGGACCGGGAACCGGATCAGGCGATCATCAACGAGTATCAGCCGGGGCAGGGCATCAGCCCACATATCGACTGCGTGCCCTGTTTCGGCCCGGTTGTCGCGGCGATATCCCTGGGCTCTGGCTGCGACATGGATTTCACTCACCCCGAGGCGGGACAGCGGTCGCCGGTGCGGCTCGCTCCAGGCAGCTTGTGCGTCATGACCGGACCCGCCAGATATGCGTGGCGGCACGGCATCGCCGCCCGTAAGAGCGACCCGGGTGCGGCGGGCCGGGTCCTACGGGGGCGGCGAGTGTCGGTGACCTTCCGTACGATCATCGGCGGGTAGCGCTCGCGGACGAGGCCGTAGAGCCGGGCGTCAGATGCGGCTATATCTGTCCAACACGCCCCTGTACGTCAACGCACCGGATCTTGTCAGGCCCCCTGCCGGGTGAGAGATTGCGGTTACTTGGCGCCCACCCGTCTCGGAGGACACGCGTGCCACAATTACGCCCGGCCCTCGTCGCCGTCGCCCTCACCATGGCGATCGCGAGTCCCGCGCAAGCGGCCGCCGGCCCCAGGATCACCGTTGAGAACGGCCGCACGCAGCCGGTCTTCTCCTACGCGGACGCCGTCCGCGAATACGTGTACGTCGAGTCGAGCGTCGACAGCGACTCCGACGGCCGGTTGGACCGGGTACGCGTCGACATCATCAGGCCCAAGGAGTCCGGTCCGCGGCTCAAGGTGCCGGTGATCATCGACGAGAGCCCGTACTACGACAATTCTGGACGCGGCAACGAGGCCGAGCGGAAGGTCTACGACGCCGCCGGGAATGTCACGAAATTTCCGCTCTTCTATGACAACTACTTCGTGCCACGCGGCTACGCCGTCCTGAACGTCGACATGCTCGGCACCACCAGGTCCGACGGCTGCCCCGACATCGGCGGCAAGGCGGACGTCCTGGGCGGCAAGGCCGTCGTGGACTGGCTGAACGGCCGGGCCAAGGCCTACCGCGCGGACGGCACCCAGGCCGTGGCCGACTGGACCACCGGTAAGGCCGGGATGATCGGCAAGTCCTATGACGGCACGCTGGCCAACGCCGTGGCCGCCACCGGCGTGCGCGGACTTGAGACGATCGTGCCGATCTCGGCGATCAGCTCCTGGTACAAGTACCAGCGCTCGAACGGCGTGGTCTACAACTACGACTACGCCTCCTGGCTGGCCAACTACGTCGACACCGACCCCGAGCCCAAGTGTCAGGCCGTACGGGATCGCCTGGACGCCGAGGACGGCGACGACACGGGCGACTACAACGCGTTCTGGGCCGAGCGCGACTACATCAACGGCCTGCTCGGCGACGTCTCCAAGGTCAGGGCGAGCGTCTTCGTGGTGCACACCGCCAACGACCTGAACGTCAAGCCGGACAACTTCTCCACCTGGTGGCAGGCCCTGGCCAAGCGGAACGTACCGCGCAAGATCTGGGTGGGCCAGTACCAGCACGTGGACCCGTTCGACTTCGAGGGCCGCAGGGACGTGTGGGTGGACACGCTGCACGGCTGGTTCGACCACTGGTTGCAGGGCGTACGCAACGAGGTCATGAACGCCCCGCGCGCCGACGTGCAGACCGGCCCGACGCAGTGGATCACCCAGCGCGACTGGCCGGCACCGCTGTCGGCGAACGTCGCGCTGCGGCCGGCCGCCGACGGCTCGCTCGGCCTCGTCCAGGCCAGGCGCGATGCCAGCTCCTCCTTCACCGACGTGGCGCTCGAGGAGGAGGAGATGATCGCCGACGTCGGTACGGCCAAGCCGGGCCGGGTGGCGTTCACCAGCGGCGCGCTCCCACTCGACCTGCGCCTGTCCGGTACGCCCACGGCCGACCTGCGGGTCAAGCTCGACAAACCGGACGCCAATCTGACCGCCCTGCTCGTCGACTTCGGCGACGCCACCCGCGTCGACTGGCGGCGCGGCCAGGGCATCACCACGCTCACCGAGGAGGACTGCCACGGCGACAGCACCGCCGCCGACGACGCCTGCTACCGCAAGGTGACCACGAACACGGTGACGCGGCCCGCCGAGATCGTCGCCCGCGGCTGGATCGACGTGCGGAACCGCGACTCGCTGAGCACTCCGTCGCCCCTGCCGGTCGGCACATGGGGCAAGGTCAAGTGGCAGACGCTGCCGCACGACTACACCTTCAGGAAGGGGCACCGGATCGCCCTGATCGTCGCGGGCACCGACACGACGTACACCTCTGAGGCGGGTACGGGCGCGAACGTCACGCTCGACCTGGCCAGGAGCAGCGTGATCGTGCCGTTCACGCAGGGGGCGCCGACGGTGGACGTGCCGAAGGACGCGGGCCAGTTCCGCGGACCGGCGCGGATCGACCTGCCGGAGCCGGAGAACACTTTCTTCTAGCAGCAGTCAGGTGGTGGCGGACCGGCGCGGCGCTCGGTGTCGCCAGCGTGATCACCTCGTGGGCGGTGGTGCACACCGTCTATACCTTGCGATACGCCCGGTTGTACTA
>NZ_JBEZDR010000001.1:813238-916282 GCF_040648415.1 Nonomuraea sp. NPDC049141 | reverse complement strand
CTCGGCGACGACCAGCACGGTGGTGGTCTTGTCCCGTACGGCGGAGCGGCCGGCGGACCGGTCCGCCACCACCTGAGGTTCCTGGAGCTATCCGCAGTTCGTCCAGTAACCGCCGCCCTTTCCGTCGGCCACGTACGCTCCCTTGGCGTTGGCCACGGTCCAGGACAGGCGCAGGTTGAGAGTTCCGCTACTGCGGGCGACGCCCGTGGTGTTCTCGCCGTCGCCGCTGGACGTACCGGTCCACCGTACGGTGATCCGCCCGAACTCGGTGGCGGGCGGCCCCGGACACCCGGGCCGCGAGGCGGGCACGCGCACCCGGAACGCGTGCGCGGAGACCGCGATCCCCTTCGACCCGGACACCGCGGTGACCTTGCAGTCACCCGGACAGACCAACCTGAATGATCCGGTACGGCGGGTGCCCAGGTTGATCGACGACGGCGACAGGCTCGCGACCGGGGGATTGGGACCGGGCAGGGCTATCTTCTGCGGCCGGACCTCGCCGGTGGGGGTGTCGCTCATCTTGGATTCCGGCTTGGACGGTGCTGCCGTGGCACTCGGGTCGCCCTTGGCCGACGGGGTGGGCGCGGGGCCGGTCGCCGTCACGCCGGCCGGTGGTGGGACCACCGTGGGGTTGAGCGTGACGTTGGGGCCGTTGGCCGGTGGTGCGGCCGGGATGGTGCCGGTGTTCGACAGGCGGGTGGTGTGCGTCTCGGACATGGCGGGGCGCTGGCGGCTCTGAAGGCCGGACCAGGCGAGGCTCGCCACCAGCATCCCGGCGCCGACGAGCAGCCCCACCGTGGCCACGGACCGGATGGTGAACCGGCCGTCGGGCCCGAAGTCGTCGGGACGGTTACGCCAGAACTCCGAGTCCGGGTCCTCCGGGCGGTCGCGCCAGATGTCCGCGTCCGGCTCGGCGCCTCCTGGGCCGAGGTCGGTGCTGGGGGTCGCGACCAGGAGGTCTCGGTGCTCGCCGCCGGCGATGATCAGGGCGTCACGGTGGGTTCCGGCGGTGGTGAACAGGGCGTCCGGGCGGTTTGTGGTGAATGGCTCGTTTCGGTGGGTGGTGAGCAGAGCATCCTGGCCCGCTGTGCTGAACGGTCCGTTTCGGCGGGTGGCGGGGGTGGAGGTCAGGGCGTTCTGGCGGGTGCCGGTGGTCGCGATCAGAGTGTCCGGACGCGTGCCTGTCGTGGCGAACGGTCCGTCTCCGCGGGTGCCGGGGGCGGTGGTCGCGGCGCCTCGGTGGGTGTCTGGGGTGGGGGTGTCCCGGCGGTTACCGGACGTGGCCGCGTCCCGGTGCGGGCTCGTGGTCGTGGCGTCCCGGCGGCTGCTCGGGGCCGAGGGGGCCGGGCGGCTCCTGGCGGCGGGGGTTTCGCGGCGGGTGCCGCTGGCCGCTACGAAGACGCCCTGCCTGTCGCGGGCGGTGGCCACCAGGACGTCCCGGTGACGATCGCCGAAGGGGTGCCGGCCACGAGGCCCCGCACCGGCCGCCGGACCACGATCGGACGCATCCGGCGGCGCCTGGCCGGTGGACGCACCCGGCACGGGCGGGTCGTCGACGCCCAGCGCAGGTGGCTCGCCGACGGGGGCGCCCAGAGGCGGCCGGTTGCCGACGGGGGCGCCCAGCGTGGGCGGCTTGGCGATGGGGGCGGTCCGAGGTCGCCGGTTGCCGGTGGGCGCGGTCGCCGCGTGCGGGTTGGCCGGTGGCGTGCCCAACTCGTGGCGACTTTGTGCGGGCACTTCAGGCACCGGAGGCCCACCGATGACCAGCCCAGGCAGCCGCAAGACCGGCTGGGGTGGCGGAGAGGTCACCTCAGGCGGCCGCGACACCGGCGCGAACGGTGCCGAGGTCGCTTCGCGCGGCTGCGACACCGGCGCGGATGGAGCCGAGGCGACCTCGGGCGGTGGTGAGTCAGCTGGGCTCGCATTCCGGTCCTGCTGGCGGTTGGTGGGGGCGCCTTGTGGGGGAGCCGCCGGAGCCTCAAACGTGGGGGCGGCCAGGATGCCGGGAGCGGACGGGCCAGTAGCCGCGGCGCTCCGCGGAAGGACGCCGGCAGCGGGTTTCCGGGCGAGCGGAATGGTGGTCTCGTGATCGCGAGGCGCCGGACTCGCGTCCGGGTCGGACCGCTGAAGCGGAATGGCGGCCGGGGCGTCGTGACGAGGCGGGGCGGCGGGTGGCGCGTCGGGTCGGGCCGGAATGGCGTGCGGCGCGTCGGGCCGGGCCGGGGTGGTGGTTGGTCTGTTGTGTCGGGTTGGGACGGTGGTGGGAGCGCGGTGGCTCCTGTGGGGTTTGCGCTCCTGGCCGGCGGCAGCCGCGCCCGCCGCCGGCCAGGCGCTTCCCCTGGTCGCCGCCGTGGGGTCGGCGATCGGGGAGATCAGCATCGGAGCGGCCTCGACCAGCCCCCGAACCTGCACGGGGAACCCGTCCACGCGCCACAGCTCGCCCGCGTCCGGCAGCGGCTGGGCCCACGTCAGGCGGTCGCGCAGCGTGGGTGGAGCGGTGGCGATGGGCAGCTCACGCAGTAATGTGGCCGCCACCACGGCCCGGGGCGCCGCCCGGCACGTGGGGCAGATGGGGATGTGGCGGCTGATGCGGGCTCGGTTGCGCCGCGTGGGCGTCGTCGCCCAGGCCGAGACCTTGGCGGCGAGCTGGCCGCAGCCGTTGGCGGCCCGGGCGGCGATGACGGCGGAGAACCACCGCTCCACCCCGCGGGCCGCCTCGCTCACGATGGACGTCACGTCCGGGGGCGTCACATCGAAGATCACCGCGATCTCCTGATGCGTGAGCCCGTGCCGTACGGACAGGTCGAGCAGCTCCCGCTGCAGGGTGTCCAGCGCGCGCAGAGCCTCGGGCAGCAGGTCCGGCATCCGGCCGGAACGCGACCACGAGCCGGTGCTCGCGGGGCCGGCCACGGTCGCGCGATGCGCCCGGGCCAGCCCGTAGAGCCACGGCCGCACCAGGGAGGAGTCGACGACCCGGTGCGTGTGACCGTGCGCTGACAGCAGCGCTCCGGCGACCGCCAGTTCGGCCTCGCTCTGGGCGAGCTCCGTCCGGCAGTAGTCGTAGAGGTGGGATCCGTACTCGTCGCACAGGTCGCGGATCTCTTCACGTACGTCCTCGGTCAACGTCCGCCACATCACCTGTGCCACCTCCTTCCAGAGCTGCTGAAAGCCGAAGAATCACCGAAGAAGCCTCAGCCGGGTAACTGCTCCGCGATCTCCGTCGCCCAGTAGGTGATCACGCTCCCGGCGCCCGCCCGCCGGATCGCCGTCAGGCTCTCCCGGATGGCGCGGTCGCGGACGAGCCACCCCTGGGCGGCGGCGGCCTCGATCGCGGCGTACTCGCCGGAGGTCTGGTACGCGGAGACCGGCACGTGGACCGCGTCGGCCACCATGCGTACGACGTCCAGATACAGACCCGCCGGTTTGACCATCACCATGTCGGCCCCCTCCTCGATGTCCAGCAGCACCTCGCGCAGCGCCTCGCGGCTGTTGGCGGGATCCTGCTGGGCGGTCGAGCGGGTGCCGGTCAGCCGCGATTCGACGGCGTCGCGGAACGGGCCGTAGAAGGCGGAGTCGTACTTGGCGGCGTAGGCCAGGATCGCCACCCGATCGTGGCCGGCCCGGTCGAGCGCCTGCCTGACGGCGGCGACCTGGCCGTCCATCATGCCGCTCGGCGCCACCACGTGCGCGCCCGCGTTGGCCTGGGCGATGGCGACCTCGGCGTAGGCACGCAGGGTGGCGTCGTTGTCGACGTCGCCGCTCGCGTCCAGGACGCCGACCTGGCCGTGCTCGGTGTATTCGTCCAGGTTGATGTCGCTGATCACCACGGTGGCGTCGCCCACTTCCTTGGCGACGTCGGCGATGGCCAGTTGCGCGATGCCGCACGGGTCCCAGGCGCCGTAGCCTTCGGGGTCCTTCTCGGCCGGGATGCCGAAGATCAGCAGGCCGCCGACGCCCGCGGTGGCCGCGGCCGAGGCCGCCTTGCGCAGGCTGTCGCGGGTGTGCTGGACCTGGCCGGGCATGCTGGGGATCTCACGGGGTTCGTCGAGTCCTTCGCGGACGAACAAGGGCTGCACCAGGTCGGCCGGATGCAGCCGCGTTTCGGCGACCAGGCCGCGCAGAGCGGATGTGCGCCGCAGGCGGCGGGGACGGTCAGCGGGGAAGCTCATGGGTCCTAGCCTCCGATTACCTTGCCGAGGAAAACACGTTCCGCGTGCCTGACAGCATCCGCGGGCGGGAGCCGATACCAGTAGCCGCTGGTGCTGCGCGCGGTGATGTTGAGCCGGCGCAGGTGGCACAGGTGTTCGGCCGTCTTGACCGCCAGCCCGTCCGGGTCGATCACCGGCAGGCCGTGCAGTTCGTGCACGCCGAGGTGGACGAGGATCTCGTTCGGGATGCCTTCGGCGGGCACCAGCCACTGCGCGCCCGCGTCCGCCGCCCGTTTCGCGGCACTGGTGTACGCCTTGAGCAGCGGGCCGAAGTCCTGGGCCAGGGCTCGCTGGACGAGGGTGGTGCCGTCCTCCACCACCTGATATGAGGCCAGGTCGGCGCCCGCCGCCCGGATGTTCTCGGTGATCGGTTCGGCCAGGTACGGGATGAAGCCCAGCACGCCGAGCCGGTGGCGCTCCATGCGCGCCGCCTGCCAGACCGCGTCGCCGTAGCCGATCACGGGGATCGACACGCGTGAGCGGGCGGCGGCCAGCCCGGGGTCCTGCCCCGCGCCGCTGATCCAGGCGGCGCACCCGTCGCGTTCCGCCGCCACGGCCGTCTGGGCGAAGTAGTTGCCGAACAGCAGTCCCAGCTGCCCGTAGCCGACCAGGTGCTCGGGCAGATCGGTGCCGTATGTGTCGGCCGGCAACGTGTGGATCTCCACCTCGGTGCCGGGTTCGGTGATCTTGGATAAGTGCTCGGCGTACAGCTTGTCCAGCAGGGCGGACCGACCCTCGACGGTGTGTTTCTGGAACCAGATGCGCATGTCAGCCATGCCTCACGTGAGATTGATGGGGCCTTGAGCGATCGGGCATCGTGTCGAGCATCGAGGCTTGCGCCAGGTAGGCGCGGGTGGACTCCGGATCGCCGGCGATGGCGCGCAGCCCCGCCATGGCCGCCGCCAGCTTCGTGGTGTCTCGGTCCTGCACACCGGCCACCCGCGCTTCGCTGCGCGGGATCACCCGGTTGACCAGTACGGTGCGCCGCCGCCACGCCCACGCGTCCAGCGCGGCGGGTGCGGTGAATCCGCCGAGCACGGCCGCGAGCACCTGGCCGATCTCGACGGCGTCGTGGATGCCGGCGTTCATGTTCAGGCCGCCGGCCGTGGAGGTCAGGTGCGCGGCGTCGCCGACGAACAGCACCCGCCCGCACCGGTAGTCGGCCAGCACGCCGCGGGCCAGGCTGTACCGGTCGGCCCCGATCACCCGGATCGGCGTCTTCTCGGTGGGCAGGGCGCGGTGCACCAGTTTGGCGATGTTCTGGGGATTGAGCGGGTCGCGGGCGTTGCCCGGGATCCTGATGATGATCCGCCAGTGATCGGGCAGCGCCAGCAGGCTGCACGACTGGCGGGAGTCGCGGACGTAGGTCAGCGGCGCCAGGCCGGGCAGCAGCGCGTCGAGCGGTGAGTCGGTGAAGACCCGCAGCGCCTGCGTCGGATACTCCGAGCGCGGGAACGGCAGGCCGAGCGAGCTGCGCACGGTGCTGTGCGCGCCGTCCGCCGCGACCACGTAGCGGGCCCGCGCCCATGTGCGGCCGATGCGCAGCCGGACGCCCGTGCCGCCCTCGGCGATCCCGTCGACCGGGGTGCCGAAGCGCACCTCCGCCTCCGGGTAGGCCGACAGCGCCTCCAGCAGCAGCGCGGTGAGCGTGGACTGCTCGGCGTGCAGCCGGAACGGGTGCTCGGTCAGGCCGTCGAGGCTGCCCATCAGCATCTCGGCCAGCACCCGGCCCGCCCGGTCACGCCACTGGACCCGCTCCACCACCCGGCCACGGGCGATCAGCGCGGTGGCGATCCCGAGCTCCTCCAGCAGGTCGAGCGTGGCCGGGTGGAAGGTCGAGGCCCGTGACTGCCGGCCGAGGCCCGGCTCGCGTTCCAGGACCGTCACCGGCACGCCGGCCCGCGCCAGCGTGAGCGCCGCGGTCAGCCCGACCGGGCCCGCGCCGACCACGGTGACGCCGTTCATGACCGCCCCTGCGCGACCGGGCGGTGGGGCACCCGGCTGAGCGTGACCGGCTGACCGGTCGCGTGCGCCAGCGCCCACCAGGCGCTGCACAGGTTCGAGGTGAGCAGGATCCGGTCGTTGCCGGCGCCCAGGGGCCCCAGCGCGGGCAGGGTGGACATCCCGGTGCCGCTGAACAGCACCACCGCGTCGGCCGGCAGGCCGGCCTGTTCCACCTGCTCGACCAGCTCGTTCGGCGTGACGGTGTACGGAGAGAAGCCGCCCTGCGCCCGTACCGGTATCACGCGGGTGACGCGCAGGCCCGTCGCCGCCCAGAACCGTTCGGCGAGTTCGGTGAGCCAGGGCTGATACGGCGAGACGAGCACGAACTCCTGCGCCCCGATGTGCTCCAGCGCCTCCCGCGTCGCCAGTGTCGCCGAGGCGAAGGGGATGCCCGCCTCACCGCTCAGCTTGTCGCACCTCTCACGATCCTCCTCGGGTGCGAACAGATATCGCGAGCCGCTGCACGCCATGACCAGTGCGTCGAGCGGCAGGTCGCCGAACGAGCAGATCATCGCGGGCAGGACCTCGTTGTAGGTCTCCAGCCGCTCGGCCAGCGTCAGGCCGGGCCGTACCGGGAAGCGGCTCACGTACATGTCGGCCCGGGACCCGAACAGCCGGGCCAGCTCGGGCTCCACCGATGGATTCGCCGGCGGTACCAGCACGCCGACCCGGCCGCGGCTCATCAGGCGCTCCTGGCTGGATGGTCGAGTGAGAAAGCAGGCAGTTCGAGGGAGAACAGCTCACATAAGGCGTCCGCGTAGCTCTCTCCCAGAGGGGAGTCGGCATGGCTGGTCACCCGGCTGATCGGCTCGCGCAGGAAGGCGTCGACCACCCGCTGGACGGCGTCCTTGATCTCGGCGCGGGCCGCGGCGTCCAGGCTGGGCGCGCGGGAGGCAAGCCGTCCGAGCTCGGCGTCCGCGACGGCGGCCGCCTTCCGTTTTAGTGCTTGTACGACGGGGACGGTAGGCGGCACCGGCACCGTTGGGACCCTTCTGGAGCCATTAGGGCAGCGGTACGAAGCCCCCAGAGCGTTCCCGCCTTCGCCGGCGGTCGCCCGG
The DNA here is from genome assembly GCF_040648415.1 of Nonomuraea sp. NPDC049141. NCBI lineage: Bacteria > Bacillati > Actinomycetota > Actinomycetes > Streptosporangiales > Streptosporangiaceae > Nonomuraea > Nonomuraea sp. NPDC049141. Next base: position 909,012 of record NZ_JBEZDR010000001.1, on the reverse strand, counting down.
CGGGCGAGGGTGGCGGGCATCAGCAACCCGACCAAGCCGCGGCCCAGAACGCCGCCTCCCGACGCGCCCGCGCCTCGTCCCAGTCGGTGAGGACGAGCCGGATCTCGCCGCGCTCCACCCCTAGGAGATCCACCGCTGCCCCGATCACGGTATCGGCGAACTCCCGTTGTCTATCTTCTGCCAGTCCTGCCGGGGATTCGACCTGGATGGTGAGCATGAGTTCCTCCTGCGAGGGAGCCTGGGGGGTTCAAGGAACGGCCTGAGAGGAGTCAGGGAAGCTGGTGGAGCGCCTGGTCGATCACGCTGATCGCCTGGTCCGACACCTGCCGGATGTGGCGAAGCCGGTGGACGGTGCGCGCCGTCAGCTCGGGCGGGGTCTGCGGCGGCACGCCGCCGTTGGCGGCCGCCTGGGTGGGGCTGCTCTGACGGGGGCCGCTCTGACGGGGAATGGTCTGTAGCGGAATGCTCTGGGGTGGAATGCTCGCGGGCTGTGTGTCGTCGGTATCGGGCCTGGCACCTGGCGGCAGCACGTGCCGGACGCTGGGCGAGCGCACTTCGTAGGGATGCGGGTACGGCCTGCGGGTCTCGTTCGCGAGCATGATCACTCCTGTCAGCGCTGGTCAAGGGTCCGGAATGCGGACGGGTCTCGGACGCCGAAGCGGGCCAGCTCATGCTCGGCCTCGCTGCGGACCTGGACGAAGCTGTCGCGGAGCTCGGCGAGCAGGCTGCGCAGCAACACCAGCTCCGCTTCCGCTTCTCGCAGGGAGGGACGGCGTGGCCGGTTGCTGGTGGCCGCGACGGCTACGCGGATCAGTGCCGCGACACCGAGCAGGACCGCCACCGCCAGGCAGGCCACCAGCACCGTGGAGAAGCCCGGCATCGGTCCGGCCAGCATGGGATGGTCGACCAGCACCGAGGCGCCGGCCACGCCGATGGCTCCGCCGAGCATGCGCGCGGTGTTGATCGCGCCGACCGCCGAGGCGTACTGGCTGGGGTCGGCGGCCATCGAGCCGACCATGAACGTTCCGGTGGACAGGAAGCCGAACCCGGTGCCCAGCATGACCGCGCCCAACAGGCACCACAGGTTCGGGTGCGGCTGGGCCAGCATCAGCGCACAGCCCGTGCCGAGCATGAGGGCACCGCCATAGATGACGCCGTTGATGCCGATGCGCCGGCTGATCGGTGCGGCCATCGGGCTTGAAACGATCATGGCGATGGAGATCGGGGTGAGCCAGAGGCCGATGGTGCTCGTGTCGAACTCGGCGTTGCGCAGGTAGAGCGGCCCCATGGCCAGCACGACGAAGGATGCGGCTCCGTACATGGAGGAGGTGGCCCCGGCCCACAGGAAGCCGGGACGCCGCCACAGGCTCATGTCGATCGCTCCGGCGCGATGCCGCCACGAGATCGCGATGGCCCCGGCCAACAGCAGCCCGCCGCCTCCCGCGCACGCCAGCGTGCGCATGGAGGTCCAGCCCCACAGGCTGCCCTGGGAGATGGCCAGCACCGCTCCCGCGACCGCGCCGATCAGCAGGACCGCGCCGAACAGGTCCGGTACGCCCTGCCTGGTGCCGCGGTTGCGGGGCAGCGCCGGGGTGAGCATCAGCAGCGCCGCCGCGAGTCCCGCGCCGGGCAGGAACAGGCCGCGCCAGCCGTACTCGGTCAGCAGCCAGCCCCCGCCCCCTTGCAGGGCCAGGGCCCCGATGCCGGACGACGCGCTCCACAGCGCGATGGCTCCGGCGCGGCGGTTGGCGGGCAGCTCGCCGAGCAGCAGCGCCAGCGAGGCGGGGAACATCAGCGCCGCCCCCACCCCCTGGGCCACCCGCCCGGTGAGGAGCAGGGTCCAGGACGGGGCGGCGATGACCGTCGTCGCGCCCAGGCCGTACAGGGCCAGCCCGAGCGCGAGGACGCTGCGCCTGCCCAGCAGGTCGGCGAAGCGTCCGGCGGTGGCGAGCAGCGCCGCGACCGCGGCGAAGTTGACCGTGCTCACCCAGGTGACCTCGGCCAGCGGCAGGGCCGCCGCCAGCGGGTCTCGGCTGAGCACGGGGATCGCCAACGTCGTCGCGGTGCTGTCCGCCATGATGGCGACCACCACCCCGGAGGCGACCAGCCGCAGTACGGCGAACCGCCCCCGGATCCGGCGAGCCGACGGCATCGCGGGCACCACCATGGGACCGGTGACGCCCTCGCGGATGGGCGTCAAGGTCATCGGGCCGACTCCGCGTAGCTGAGTTCGGGCTCGACCGGGGCCGGAACGGGTTCGGCGGGAACCGGCACCGGGCTGTTGTTCGGCACGCTCGCGGCGACGACCCGTTCGGACAGGCCGATGTCGCGGCTGCTCGTGCGGACCCTGGACGGCACGTCGCCGCCGGCCAGCGTCAGGGCGACCTGCGCGGCCAGGGCCAGGTGCTCGGCACAGCGGCGGGCCACCTTGGCCTCCAGACCGGCGATCTGCGCCAGCCTGAGCCGCAGCGGCTCCACGGTAGCGGTGCGTTCGAGCCCGTCGAGGTCGGCGAGTCTGTCGGGCCAGCGCAGCGACCGGCTGAGCTGCGTCTCCACCTCGAGGGTGATCTCGTCGACGGACAGGTCCCGGTCCTTCAGCGGGTTGGCGATCATGACGGCCATGACCGCGGTCTGGTCGAAGTCGGCCAGCCGGCCCCTCAGCGCCGCGGCCAGCATGCGGGCGCGGTGGTGCAGGCAGTCGGCGCTCCAACCGAGCACCAGCAGGCGATCGGCGCCCGCCTCCGTGTGCCACCCGGCGAGCCGCAGCTCGCGGGCCATGCGGTGTTGCACACTCCACCGGTCGGGGGTGTCGTCCACCCAGACCTGTACGCCGCCAAGTGGCAGCTCGGCTACATGGATCACATTCCTCTCTGGGGCCGCCCGAGCGCAGACGCGTCTGATCACGTTCGCCTGCGCGGGCGGGGCCGGATTCTTCGAGAACCAGGAACGGACCTTGGAATCGACGGAATCGACGGTCACGTCCGGCCACCTCCTCGCCGGAGACTCTCCAGAACCCTCCGGCTGTCAAGTCTCAGTTACCACGATCAGTACGATAGTGGGCGCCCCCCGCTCGTTGTGTCAACTGACAGTTTTCGTATACATTGACCTCCCGCTGCGGAGTTTCGCTTCCCGCGGGGCAGGGGACGGCGAGCCAGGCTTCCTTTACGCTGGAGGCTTGTGGCGGCTGGGAGGTACGAGTGGCGAACTTCGCCGAGCGACTCGATCTCGCTCTGAGCAAGCGCGGCTTTTCGGGGGCTCAACTTGCCGCGGCCCTCACCGAAGCCGGCATCCCGATCACGCGCGCCTACGTCAGCCAGTTGCGCACGGGCAAGCAGACCAACCCGACCCTCCAGGTGCTACGCGCCCTCGCCGCCTGCCTCCAGGTGAGCGTGGGCTGGCTGCTGGGCGAGGACGCCGTGGACTCCGGCGCGGTCGAGGAGCTCCAGTTGCGGGCCGCCGCGATCGGCGCGTCCGCCTCCGGGCTCTCCGACGGGTCGCTGAGTGTCCTGCGTGGCGTGATAGGGCTCGCGCGCGCGGCCGAGGGACTGCCCGAGCAGCCGGAGACCACCGCCCCCGAGATCCCCGAGGCCGCGGCCCCGCTGACCGAGCCGCAACGCGAAGCGCTCGGCGACCGCCTGCGCAACCTCCGGCTGATCGCGCGCATGTCGCCGGAGGAGGTCGAGACCTCCCTGGGCCGGGGCGCCGCCGCCATCGGCGCGATCGAGGAGGGCCGCGTCACGCCCGCGCCCGTCACGGTCGAGCGCCTGCTCACCCTCTACGGCGTGACCGCCCCGCCGACCCGCGAGTACGTCCTGTCGCTGGCTCGCGGCGAACGCCCGCCCTCCTGGTACGACGCCGGCTCCGTGCCCGTCTGGATGGCCGCGACGTACGCGCTGGAGCAGCGGGCCTCGCTGATCCGCACCTACCAGACCCAGCTCGTCCCGCCGCTGCTGCAGACCGAGGCCTACGCGCGGGCCGCCATCGAGGTGGCGGGCAACGCCGGGCTCGGCCAGACGTCGGCCGACGCGGCCGTGGGCCTGATCCGCTCCCGCCAGGCGCTGCTGAACCACGGCGACGGCCCCGTGCTCTGGGCGGTGATCGACGAGAGCGTCCTGCTGCGCTCGATCGCCGACCTCCAGACGCAGGCGGCTCAGCTCGACCGGCTGATCGAGTACGCGAAGCGGCCCAACATCTCGCTGCACATCGTGCCGATCGACGATCCGATCTATCTGCCCCGTAGCGGATCGTTCACCATGTGGCGCTTCCCGGAGGCCTTCGAGCCCGATGTGGCCTGCGCCCACGCCATCGACTCCGATGAAGTGATCACCGATGCGACCGCGGTCGAGGCCTATCACCAGGCATTCACCAAGCTGTCGGTCACCACCACCATGGGCGACGAAACCCACGAGTTGCTGTATGCGCACCGTGACCGTCTGACCCATAGATGATCTGACACTTCCCCGCGCCACAACGGGAAATGGATATTTCCCAACAAATATTGCTCTTTCTATTGTCAGATCCGGGCGTTGATGGATCATTGGTATTGTTGGACCAAATGAGTGGGGTCAGTGGGATCAACTTTCTTCCTGGCGAGGGGAAAGGGGCAACACTCAATGCGTCAGCGTGCCATCCGAAATCTGACCAACCTTGACACCACCCGCGCGAGTGTCACCCGAATACTCGACGCCGCCGCGGGGGGAAAGAACCATTTCGAGGTTGACAGTGATGCGGTGCGCCGTTACGACGAGGCGGTTCCGGTCACCGGCTCCGCCGCACGAGCCGTCCTCCGCTACCTGGCACGGGTGGTGAGCCATCTGGCCGGCTCCGGCATCGACCAGTTCCTGATCATCGGCAGTGGCGTGCCCAGCGCGCTGCCGCCCGGACATCAGTTACATGACGTCGCCCGCGACGCCTCGGCCGCCTCTGACGTTCGCGTGGTCTATGTCGAGAACGACCCCATGGTCCTGGCCAGTGCCCACGTCACCATCGAGCGCGTCCACGACCTGGTACGGGTCGTGGAAGGTGACGTACGACAGATCGACGAGCTGCTCGCCGACGAGGTCGTGGCCCGGTTCATCGACTGGGAACGGCCTGTCGGGGTGTTGCTCCTGTCCACTCACAGCCTCAACGACGACGAGCTGGCGTCCTTCGTGATCAAGCGCCTGCGCCACGCCGTCGTGGACGGCAGCTACCTGGGGCTCCTTCAGACCACCTTCGACGGGATCCCCGCCGAACTGCTGCCCGCCATCAACGACCTGCTCGCGATGACGCTGCCGGGACACGTGATCCGCTCGCGTGCCGAGGTGGCGGCCTTGCTGGACGGTCTCGAACTGCTGGAGCCGGGACTGGTGTGGGTCCCGCTCTGGCGGCCCGACGGCTTGGACTCCCCGTGTGCGGACCAGCCGAGTTCGTCGGGCAATTACGGCGCCGTGGCCCGCCTTCCCTGATACGCCCGGCCATGGCGCCTTCGCGGGTGCCCCCCGCGACCGAGGGTCCGGCCCGGTGCACCGGCCGGACCCTCAGGGTCCAGGGCTAGTCCCACCAGAACGACCAGTAATGCCGGCCGATGATCTGCTCGGCGTAACTGTGCAGATCACCCGGCCCCTGGACGACGTTGTCCGGGCAGAAGGTCCAGTGCTCGGCCGCCACGTGCAGCGCGTGCTCGGGCTCGACCGGCGGCGCGGCGACGCTCAGCTCCAGCGTGTTGAAGCCGACGCCGACCACGCGGACCCCGAACCGGTCCTCCCAGCTGCGTACCACCGCCGCCAGCGGCACCATCCACTCGTTGTGGTGCAGCGCCCCCTGCCAGCCCATCACAGCCAGCGCGTCGGCACCTCGGTGCGCGGCGACCAGGCCGAGCGGCAGGCCCCTGGCCGACAGCTCACCGGCGTACCAGTCGGCGACGGCGCCCGGGTCGGCCCTCAGCACCCCAGGCGGCGCCGGGCCCGGACAGAGCGCGCCGAACGGCTCCAGCTCCTCCAGGGCGTCCGGCGGCATCTTGCCGACCCACTCCTGCCACACCTCGGCCATGAACCCCTCGGCCGTGAAGTGCTCGATCATCAGCACCTCGTCCGGCACGACCTGGCCGATCGACCAGGGCTGCGCGGACTCGTCCAGCAGGACGGGCCACAGGCCGCTACGCGGGTGGGCGGTCCGGAACCGCGCCCAGTCAGTGCCCGCCACGGCCTCGTCGCTCATCCAGAACGCTGGCCTGGCCGCCTCGCCCTGGTGCGTGTAGCCGGGATCGGGCCAGACGACGTCGCCCTCGGGCAGGCCGACCGGCAGGAGCCGCCCTCTGCCGCCGTCGGCGAACAGCTGGCACACCTCACGTGGCAGCTGATGATCGTTCATGCCCTACCGTTTCACTACCGAATCCTGTCTCGGAGATGGTAGTCCCGACGGTTGCTCCAGGACTTTTGTCCTGGGCGATCCCGTACAGGCGAATCTTCTGCCGGCCACCCCGTCTTCGAGACGGTGGAGGCATGAAGATTCTGCTAGCGCTGGCCGTGCTCGTCACCGGGTGCGCCGAACCGGCCGTCAGCAAGCCCGGGGCCGTCGCGGATCCGGCGGTCGTCGAGACCGCGTCGGGGGCCGTGCGCGGCACGGTGACCTCGGCGAACCGCCTCTTCCAGGGCATCAAGTACGCCACGGCGGCGCGCTGGGACTCGCCGAAGCCCGTGCCCGCGTGGCAGGGGGTGCGGGAGGCCACCAAACCCGGCGCCCTGTGCCCGCAGGTCGGCACTCCGTACGCGCCGACCAGCAGCGACAACGAGGACTGCCTGTTCCTGAACGTCACCACGCCCGCCGTTCCGGGCAGCAGGCGGCCGGTCATGGTGTGGATCCACGGTGACGGCGCGGTCGGCGCGGGCCACTTCTCCGACGCCCGGAAGCTGGCCGCCAAGGGCGTGGTGGTCGTGACGATCAACTACCGGCTCGGCGTGTTCAGCGGTTTCGGCTACCCAGGGCTGCGTAACTCCGGCACGTTCGGCCTGCAAGATCAGCAGGAGGCGCTGCGCTGGGTCAAGCGCAACGCGGCGGCGTTCGGCGGCGACCCGGGCAACGTGACCGCCTTCGGCATCTCCTACGGCGCGCTGTCGATCGGCGGCCAGCTCTCCTCGCCGGGGGCCAAGGGCCTGTTCCAGCGGGCGATCATGCAGAGCGGCGAGACCCTGATGGACATGCCCGCCAACAGCATGTTGCCGGGCGTGCCCGCCCTGCCGTCGTTCGCGTGGCGGCCCGCCGCCCAGGTCAGCGCCATCGGGGAGGTGTACGCCAAGCAACTCGGCTGCTCGGACCTGGCCTGCCTGCGCGCGCTGCCGGTCAAGAAGATCCTTGAGGTGCCGCAGATCATGAACGCCTTCCAGTCGTACGCGTACGGGAACGACGTCCTGCCCGAATCGCCGGCCGACGCGATGCGGAAGGGGCACACCACCCCGATGCCGGTGCTGGCGGGCACGACGCGGGACGAACACCGGATCTTTGTCGGAATGAATTACGACGTCCAGGGCACCTCTCCGGTTTACCGGCAATTGCTAAAAGATGCGTTCGGAGCGAACGCTGAGCAAATTGCCCGGAAATATCCGGTAAGTCGCTATAAGTCGCCGAGTATCGCTTGGGCTACCGTGTTGACCGATCGTATGTGGGCCCGGTCCACCCATGAGCAGAACGCGCTGCTGGCCAAGAAGGCGCCGGTCTACGGCTACGAGTTCGCCGACCGGAAGGCGCCGATGTTCCTGCCGCTGGAGGCGGACTTCGACTGGGGCGCCTACCACGCGAGTGACCTGCCGTACATCTTCCCGGAGACCAAGGCCGAGCTGTCGCCCGCCCAGGAGCGGCTGTCCGGGCAGATGATGAGCTACTGGACGAACTTCGCCCGCACCGGCGACCCGAACGGCCGCGGCCTGCCCGCCTGGCCGCGCGTCTCCGCCGGCACCCTGTCCCTGGCCCCGGGGGCCATCCGGCCGGTCGACTACGCTGCCGAGCACAAGCTGGCCTTCTGGAAGTAGGCGAAGGAGGCGTCGTGATCAGGGTCATGATCGCTGAAGATCAGGGGATGATGCGCGACGCCCTGGCGCTGTTGCTCGGGCTGGAGGACGACCTGGAGATCGTCGCCCAGGTGTCCTCCGGCCACGAGATCGTACCGGCCGCCACGGAGCACCGGCCCGACGTGGCGCTGCTCGACATCGAGCTGCCCGGCCGCAGCGGTCTCGACGTGCTGCCCGTGCTGCGCGCCGCGCTGCCGGAGTGCGCGGTGCTGGTTCTGACCACGTTCGCCAGGCCGGGCTACCTCAGGCGGGCGATGGAGGCAGGGGCGGCGGGGTTCCTGGTCAAGGACGGGCCGGTGGAGGAGCTGGCCGCGGCGATCCGCCGGGCGGTGGCGGGGGAGCGGATCATCGATCCCGCCCTGGCCGCCGCCGCGCTGAACGCCGGGCCCAGCCCGCTCACGGACCGTGAGCGGGACGTGCTGGCCGCCGCGCTCGACGGCTCCACGATCGCGGACGTGGCGGCGCGGCTGCACCTTTCCGAGAGCACCGTACGCAACCACCTGTCGTCCGCCATCGGCAAGACGAGCACCCGGAACAGGATCGAGGCCGCCCAGTTGGCGCGGCACAATGGGTGGTTGTGATCCCCTTTGACGCGATTCTCTGTGATCTAGATGGAGTGCTCCGCCAGTTCGACCACGCGGTCCAGGCCGACATCGAGGCCCGTTACGGCCTGCCCCTGCGGAAGACCGCCTTCGACCCCGACCTGATCGGCCCCGCCACGCTCGGCCACATCACCGAGGCCCAGTGGATCGAGTCGATCGCCGTCGCGCTGGGCGGCGACGAGCGCGCCCGCCAGGCCGTCGCCGAGTTCGCGGCGGTGCCGTTCTGGGTGGACGAGGAGGTCAGGGCGCTGCTGGCGCGGGCTCAGGAGCAGGTGCCGGTGGTGCTGGTCACCAATGCCACGGACACGCTGGAGGAGCACCTGGACCGGCTCGGACTCACGTACTTCGCCGACGCGGTGGTCAGCAGCGCCCGGGTGGGGCTGGCCAAGCCCGACCGGCGGATCTACGAGCTGGCGGCCGAGCTGGCCGGCGTCGCGCCCGAGCGCTGTCTGTTCGTCGACGACCGGCTGGAGAACGTGGCGGGCGCCAGGGCCCTGGGGATGACCGGCGTGCACTACCGCGGCATCGCCGACCTGACCGCCGTCCTCAGTTAGAAGGGACCCACCAGGTCGCTCACCGGGGCGTCCGCGGCCGCCGTGGTCAGGTCGGCGAAGAAGACCTGCCGGGGCGGCCCGCTGAACTCCCGCTCGCCCGCCCAGTCCCGCAGCGCCTGGATCGCCCGCATGGAGCCGGCCTCGTCGACCTGCGCCGCGGTCAGCCGCACGTACGCCTCCCGATGCGCGGGATCGGCCCGCACCTGGAGGTCGGGGAACCGGCGGCCGATCTCCCCGGCCTGCTCGGCGGGGATGGGCCGGCACCACTCGACCGGCCCGTCGCTGTCGGCGTCGACCTCCCCGTGGAACACCAGGAACGGCGCCCCGCCGATCCCCGGCAGCACGGGCAGCAGGCCGTTCCCGAACCGCGCCACCTGCTCCGTGGTGAACCCGCCGAGCTGGTCGATCGTGACGCTGCGCTTGGCGATCAGCAGCATCCGCTCCGGTACCTCGCGTACCTCTACCTCGAACATCGAACCGCCCTCTCCCGTGAGCCGCTCGACGAGGAAGGCGACGACGTCCCGGCGGCTCGCGTGCTCGGCCTCGACCCGCGCCCAGTAGGCGCGCAGCTCCTCGGCCGCCGCGGCGGGCTCAAGGTCGCAGACGGTCCTGATCCTGGCCAGCGGCATACCCGCCCGGCGCAGCCAGGCGACGAGCCTGGCCCGTTCGAGCTGGCCCGGTTCGTAGAGCCGGTAGCCGTTGATCGGATCGATCCTGGCCGGTATGAGAAGTCCGAGCTCGTCGTAGAGCCGCAGCGCCTTCGGCGAGAGCCTGGACTCCTTGGCGAACGCCCCGATCGTCAGCAGGCCCATCGCCGCCTCCTTCGTCCTGTCACCCTCCACGCTGAGGGTTGCCCCAGGGACAAGGTCAAGCGCCGGCGATATTCGGTTCGGAGAGCACCACTATTTCGCAGAAATGCGTATGGGCCCGCACGGGATGTGTGTTATCCCCGGCCGAGCCGCATAAAAGTCGCACAGCATTCATATAAAAACAAGTGCTTGTTTCCGGCACGGCTCGCGCCTGCCGTGCCGGAAACGCTCAGCGGGTCCGGTCAGTAACTCCCGTACGGGGACTGACTGGACGTCGTCGTCGGCTTGTGCGACGAATGGTTGGTCGGCGTAGGGCTCGCCGACGGCGTGCTCACCTGCGATCCCGTGCCCGCGGGCCGGATCAGGCCCACCAGGCCGTGCTGGGTCTTCTCGATGCCGGCGGAGAACCACAGGGCGTTCTCGCCGCCGGTGGTCGCGGTGCCCTGCTCAAGGTCCCACAGGCCCGGCAGCCAGATCGTCTTGCCGTTGCCGTCGCGCAGCGCGCCCAGGTGGCGGTTGCCGCGGTAAGCGTGGATCGTCCCGTCGCCGAAGTTGCCGACCAGCACCGATCCGGAGTACACGCCGAACTGCTTCGGTGCTGCGACGACGGCCCACGGGGCGTTGAGCCCGGTGCGTGCGATGCGTCCGAGCAGGCGTCCGCTGACGCTGTAGCGGCTGACGAAGCCCTTGCCGGCGCCCGGGATGGACTTGCCGGTCTCGGAGTCGCGCAGGGCATAGGCGACCCAGACGCTGCCACCGCTGAACGTCACGTTGTACGGCTTGTAGTTGGAGGGAACCGCCGAGTCCCTGAACGCCCGGTGAGACAGGGTGAGCTTCTCGAAGTCCGAGTTCCACGCGGCGAGGCGCCCGTTGGCGAAGTCGGCGGCCAGCAGGAAGTCACCGTCATCGGTGTTCACCATCGCGAGGCCCTTGTAGTCGGCGCCCCGGGTGAAGGCCGCGATGATCGCGTTCTTCGGGTCCACCTCGGCGTTCCAGCCGCTGATCGCGCCGCTCGGGCTGGCGAAGATGAACGTGGCGGGCTTGCCCTTGACGGTGAAGCCCTCGCCTGAACTGTTGAACACCTGGCCGGTCGGAGCGCCACCGGGGATGGCCACCTCGGTCGCTTCCTTCTGTCCCGCTCCCGAGTAGACGGTGGCGGAGCCCGTGCCAGTGTTGGAGACCCACAGGGTCTTGCCCATGGCCAGCCCCCAAGGGTTGACCAGTTTAGGATCGGTGACTGCTGCCTTTCCCTTGATGTCGGAAACGAGATTCACGACGTCAAACTTGGTATTCGTCGCTGCCTGTGCGGGGGCGGTGAGGGTCGTGCTCAAGACGACCGCACCAGCGCAGAGTGTGATGATGCGGAACCGCATCCGTGCCTCCTTGTTAGCGCTTGTGGCCGGAGATACGCGGGAGACGCAAGTGCGGTTCAGTAAGGGCCAGAAATAGTGGCCCGGCATGTCAATGAGGCCGTTTCCGGGGGAGTGGAGAGACATGGAAGTTCTGGGCATTGACATCGGTGGATCCGGGATCAAGGGCGCCCCCGTGGACACCGCATCGGGGCAGCTGACGCAGGAGCGCCTGCGCATCCCCACGCCGCAACCGGCCAAGCCGCAGGGCGTGTCCGAGGTCGTGGTGGAGATCGTCAAGCACTTCGGCTGGACGGGCCCGATCGGCGTCACGTTCCCGGGCGTGGTGCTGAACGGCGTGATCATGACGGCCGCGAACGTGCACCACTCCTGGATCGGCGTCGACGCGACGAAGCTCTTCGACGGCGCGACCGTACTCAACGACGCCGACGCGGCCGGTATCGCGGAGATGCGGTTCGGCGAGGGACGGGGCCGCGAGGGGACCGTGATCATGCTGACGTTCGGGACGGGCATCGGCAGCGCGGTGTTCGTCGACGGCGTCCTGGTGCCGAACACCGAGTTCGGGCACCTGCAGATCCACGGCAAGGACGCCGAGCTCCGCGCCTCCGACCGCGCCCGCGAGGAGCACGGCCTGACGTGGGAGAAGTGGGGCGGGCGGGTGGAGGAGTACCTGCGGCACGTGGAGATGCTGTTCTGGCCGTCGCTGTTCGTCATCGGCGGGGGCGTGAGCAAGAAGGCGGACAAGTTCCTGCCGTACGTGCATGTGGACACCCCGATCGTCCCGGCCCGCCTCCGCAACGAAGCGGGGATCATCGGGGCCGCCCTCGCCGTCAAATGATCATCTTCGCAACGCTCCGACCTGGGTGATCAAGAAAGGTGGGGCCGGAGCGCAACCTGATGGGCTCTTCGGGAGTCTCATTAGTGACCGTGGTCGTCCAAGGCGACAACTCTGGGGAGAGTGGGCCCGTCTTGGGCGATCACGGTCAACGATGGGCGCTCGATATTGAGATGCGCACAGCCGCCGCCGTCGGGCAGCATGGGGCGGTTGGCTCCGGCGACGCGGGGCTCAAATATCCTGATAGCAGTATGGGAACCTCTGCGTTGTCCTCTCCACTCACCGAGCTCCAGTCACGCCTGCCCGACCTGATGCCGCGCGACCAGCGGCGACTTCGGCGCAGGCTCGACGGCGTACGCCGGGTGCGCTCCCGCGAGGCCCGGGAAAAGATCACCGCGGAGATCGTCGCCGACGTGGAGCGTGCCGAGCGACGCCTCGCGCGGCGCCGCGAAGCCGTACCAGAAGTGAGCTATCCGGAAAATCTTCCGGTATCCCAGCGTAGGGACGACATCCTCGCGGCCATCCGCGACCACCAGGTCGTGATCATCGCCGGGGAGACCGGATCCGGCAAGACCACCCAGATCCCGAAGATCTGCCTGGAGCTGGGGCGCGGCGTCAGGGGCCTGGTCGGCCACACCCAGCCGCGCCGCATCGCCGCCCGCACGGTGGCCGAGCGCATCGCCGAAGAGCTGGGCACCGAGCTGGGCCAGACGGTCGGCTACAAAGTGCGGTTCACCGACCAGGCGAGCGACCGCACCCTGGTCAAGCTGATGACCGACGGCATCCTGCTGGCCGAGCTGCAGAACGACCGGCTGCTGGAGCAGTACGACACGCTGATCATCGACGAGGCGCACGAACGCAGCCTCAACATCGACTTCATCCTCGGCTACCTGAAGCAGCTCCTGCCCAAACGCCCCGATCTCAAGCTGATCATCACCAGCGCCACGATCGACCCGGAGCGCTTCTCCCGCCACTTCGACGATGCCCCGATCGTCGAGGTCTCCGGCCGCACCTACCCGGTCGAGGTGCGCTACCGGCCGCTCGACGAGGACGACGACCAGACGCAGGGCATCGTCGACGCCTGCCGCGAGCTGGTCTCCGAGGGCCCCGGCGACATCCTGGTGTTCCTGTCGGGGGAGCGGGAGATCCGCGACGCCGCCGACGCGCTCGACAAGGCCGAGTTCCGCAACACCGAGGTGCTGCCGCTGTACGCCCGGCTCAGCGCCGCCGAGCAGCACCGCGTGTTCCAGCGCCACACGGGCCGGCGCATCGTGCTGGCCACCAACGTGGCCGAGACGTCGCTGACCGTTCCGGGCATCAAGTACGTGGTCGACCCGGGGTTCGCCCGCATCTCCCGCTACAGCCACCGCACCAAGGTGCAGCGCCTGCCGATCGAGGCCATCTCGCAGGCGAGCGCCAACCAGCGCAAGGGCCGCTCGGGCCGGACGTCCGACGGTGTCTGCATCCGCCTCTACGAGGAGGAGGACTTCCTCAAGCGGCCGGAGTTCACCGACCCGGAGATCCTGCGCACCAACCTCGCCTCGGTCATCCTGCAGATGACCTCGATCGGGCTGGGCGACATCGAGGCGTTCCCGTTCGTCGAGCCGCCTGACCGCCGTCAGGTACGCGACGGCGTGAGCCTGCTGCACGAGCTGGGCGCGTTCGACGGCCAGGGCGGCATCACCGGCGTCGGCCGCAAGCTGGCCGGGCTGCCGGTCGACCCGCGCCTGGGCCGGATGGTCCTGGAGGCGGAGAAGAACGGCTGCCTGCGCGAGGTCATGGTGATCGCCGCCGCTCTGTCGATCCAGGACCCACGCGAGCGCCCCGTCGACAAGCAGCAGCAGGCCGACGAGAAGCACCGCCGCTTCGCCGACCCCGAGTCCGACTTCCTGTCCTACCTCAACCTGTGGAACCACCTGCGGGAGAAACAGCAGGAGCTGTCCTCCAGCGCCTTCCGCCGCCTGTGCAAGTCGGAGTTCCTCAACTACCTACGCGTACGCGAATGGCAGGACATCTACAGCCAGATCCGCCAGTCGCTCGGCGCCCAGCCCAACAGCGCGCAGGCCGATCCGCAGCAGGTGCACGCGGCGCTGCTCGTCGGCCTGCTGTCGCACATCGGCGTCAAGGACGTCATGGAGAAGCGGGCCCCCGACGGGCGCCGCCCGATCCAGGAATACCTCGGCGCCCGCAACGCCCGCTTCGCCATCTTCCCCGGCTCCGCGCTGGCCAGAAAACAGCCGCAGTGGGTGATGTCGGCCGAACTGGTCGAGACCTCCCGGCTGTGGGCCAGGGTCAACGCCAAGATCGAGCCCGACTGGGTCGAGCCGCTCGCCCAGCACCTGGTCAAACGCACCTACTCCGAGCCGCACTGGGAGAAGAACCAGGGCGCGGTGATCGCGCTGGAGAAGGTCACCCTGTACGGCGTACCCCTGGTGGCCGGGCGGAAGGTCAACTACGGCCGCATCGACCCCGACCTGTCACGCGAGCTGTTCATCAGGCACGCCCTCGTCGAAGGCGACTGGGACAGCCACCACCGCTTCCTCCAGGACAACAGAAGGCTGCTGGAAGAGGTCGAGGAGCTCGAGAACCGGGCCCGCCGCCGCGACATCATGGTCGACGACGAGGCCCTGTTCGACTTCTACGACCAGCGCGTGCCCGCCGACGTCGTCTCCGCGCGCCACTTCGACTCCTGGTGGAAGAAGGTCAGGACCACCGAGCCCGACCTGCTGACGTACTCACCCGAGATGCTGGTCAACGAGGGCGCCGACGTCAGCACCCGCGACTACCCCGACACCTGGCGGCAGCTCGGCCAGCGGATGAAGCTGACCTACCAGTTCGAGCCCGGCGCCGACGCCGACGGCGTCACGGTGCACGTGCCGCTGGCGGTGCTCAATCAGGTCAGCGCCGACGGGTTCGACTGGCAGATCCCCGGCCTGCGCGACGAGCTGATCACCGCCCTGATCAGGTCGCTGCCCAAGCACCTGCGCCGCAACTTCGTGCCCGCCCCCAACTACGCCAAGCAGGTGCTCGAAGGCGTCCGGCAGGGCGGCGAACCGTTGCTGGAGGCCGTGGAGCGGGAGCTGCTCCGGCTGACCGGCGTCCGCGTGCCGCACGACGCCTGGCAGCTCGACCAGGTCCCCGACCACCTGCGCATCACCTACCGGGTGATCGACGAGCGCAAGCGCACGATCGCCGAGGACAAGGACCTCGACGCGCTCAAGCGGCGCCTGGCGCCGCGCCTGCGCAAGACGCTCTCGGCCGCCGCCGACGACCTGGAGCAGTCGGGCCTGCACACCTGGAGCTTCGGCACCCTGCCCAAGGTCTTCGAGCAGGGTCGCATGAAGGGCTACCCGGCGCTGGTGGACGACGGTGACTCCGTGTCGATCAAGATCTTCGAGACGGAGGCCGAACAACGCCGCTCCCACTGGCCCGGCATCCGCCGCCTGCTGCTGCTCAACGTCACCAACCCGGCCAAGTCACTGCTGGGCGGCCTGTCCAACCAGGCCAAGCTGGCCCTGTCCCGCAGCCCGCACGGCGGCGCCGTGGCGCTGTTCGACGACGTGGTGAACGCGGCGATCGACAAGCTCATGCTCGACCTGGGCGGCCCCGCCTGGGACCCGGTCTCGTTCGACCGCCTCTACCAGCACGTACGGGCCCACCTGCACGAGATGTCGGCCGACGTCCTGGCCCGGACGGAACAGATCCTCATCGTGTGGCACGCGGTCGGCACCCGCCTCGACGCCCTCCGCCAGAGCGACTCCACCTCGGACGTCCGCGACCAGCTCGCCAAGCTCGTCTACCCGGGCTTCGTCACCGCGACGGGCCACCGGCGCCTGCCTGACGTGCTCCGCTACATGCGAGCCATCGACCGCCGCCTGACCAAGCTGCCCGAGGAGCCGTGGCGGGACGAGGAGTGGATGGGCCGGGTGCACAAGATGGAGGACTCGTACGAGGACCTGCTGACCCGGCTGCACCCGGCGCGGCGCTCGGACCCGGACGTGGTGGAGATCCGATGGATGATCGAGGAACTCCGGGTCAGCTTCTTCGCCCAGACGTTGGGCACGCCGACACCGGTGTCGGAGAAGCGCATCACGAAGGCGATGGAGCGGCTCACGCCTTGAAAATGGACGTGTCGAGCTCGAAGTCGATCGGAGCCGGCAGGCGGAGCGGGTTCCGACCTCCACGGTGGACGTCGTCCGGTAGGCGCCGTCTCTGATGTCGCTGTAGACGGTGACGGACGGTGGTTCAGCGACCGTGTCCATCAGCAGGTAGATCGGCACGCCGCCGGCCGCGTAGAGGGGAGGCTTCTCTACGCGGTCTCTGAGAGTGCTTCCGGCGGAGACGACCTCGGCGACCATGATCAGCCCTGAGGACAACAGCTCACGGTCGTCCCAGTGGGGGCAATCGGCCGAAAGTATTCCACCCGGCGTGGCAGAACGCACCCCGAACGGCCCCTCATCGAAGGTCGATGAGGGATCCGTACAGTTGGAGGGACTATCCAGGAGGTTTGATGATCAAGGCAGTGGTGTTCGACGTGGGCGAGACGCTCATCGACGAGACCCGCATCTGGTCCCGCTGGGCCGACCGGCTCGGCGTGAGCCGCTTCGTGCTGATGGGTGCGCTCGGCGGGATGGCCGCGCTCGACCGCTCCCACAGCGAGGCGTTCCAGCTCGTACGCCCCGGCATCGACGTGCGGGCCGAGATCGCCGCCTGGGAACGGGACGAACCCCACAGCCTGCGCAACCACTTCGACGCCGACGACCTCTACCCCGACGTCCGCGAGAGCCTCAAGGCCCTGCGAGAGGCCGGGTACCAGGTGATCGTCGCGGGCAACCAGCCGGCCAGGGCGTTCGACGCGCTGGTCGCCATGGATCTGCCCGTCGATTCGGTGCACACGTCCGAGGGCTGGGGCGTGTCCAAGCCCGCCCCCGAGTTCTTCGCCAAGGTGGCCGCCATCGCCGGGCGGGAGCCCGCCGAGATCCTCTACGTGGGTGACCGGCTGGACAACGACGTGCTCCCCGCCGCGCGGGCGGGCATGCGCACGGCGCTACTGCGCCGGGGCCCCTGGGGATACCTGCACGCCGAGCGGCCGCAGGCGCGGGTCGCCGACGTGATCGTCGACGATCTGCCCGCCCTGCTGCCCGCGCTGGAGCGGCTCACCTGAGTCCGTCGTCGGGGTCGACGCGGACGGCACGCTCCTCGGCGGACAGATCGCCGTCGTCCGCACCCCAATCCTCGGCCCACTCCTCGCTGTCCGTGTCCGGCGCCAGCCCCTCGTCGGGCTGGGTGAGCCGGTGCGACTCGCGGGGAGTGCGCTCCCGATCCGGCGCCTCGCGCCGCAGCCGCTCGTCGAGCGTGTCCTCGTGCGCGGGGTCGTCCTCTTCTATGTCATGGCTCATACCGAGGTCATCGGTCCACTCTTCGACCTCGATGCCCTGTTCGTCGCTGTAGCCGTGTCTGTCCGGAGGTTGTGCGGTCATACGCGCTCTCTTACCCCCTGCTAGGTCCCGAACCCCCGTCAGTGGGTCAAACCGGTTCGAGTGGGCGGTCCCGGTCGACCAGGGCGGCGTAGTGGCCCTCCAGTGACATCAGCGTGTCGTGGGTGCCGCGTTCGACGACCCGGCCGTGGTCCAGGACGACGATCTGGTCCGCGTCGCGGACCGTGGAGAGGCGGTGCGCGATCATGATCGTGGTGCGGCCCTCGGCCAGCGTGTCCAACGCCTCCTGTACGGCCCGTTCCGTCTGGGTGTCGAGGGCACTGGTGGCCTCGTCGAGCACGAGCACCGGCGGGTTGCGCAGCAGGGTGCGGGCGATGGCCAGTCGCTGCTTCTCGCCTCCGGAGAAGCGGTAGCCGCGCTCGCCCACCAGCGTGTCGTAGCCGTCGGGCAGCGAGGCGATGTGGTCGTGGATGCGTGCCGCCCTGGCGGCCTTCTCCAGCTCCTCGTCCGTGGCCGACGGCCGGGCGAAGCGCAGGTTGTCGGCGATCGTGGCGTGGAACAGGTACGTCTCCTGCGAGACCACGCCGACCGTCTCGGCCAGCGTGTCGAAGGTGAGATCGCGTACGTCCACGCCGTCGATCGTCACCCGGCCGCCGGTCACGTCGTAGAGCCGGGGCAGCAGGTAGCTGAGTGTCGTCTTGCCCGAGCCGGTCTCGCCGACGACGGCCAGACTGGTGCCTGCGGGGACGGTGATGTCCACGCCGGCGAGCGTGGGCTCCTCGCCGTACGAGAAGTCGACCCGCTCGTAGCGGACCTCGCCGCGGACGCCGCTCAGCGTGCGGGTGCCCGGGTGGATGTCGACCGAGAGGTCGAGGTACTCGAAGATGCGGCCGAACAGCGCGAGCGAGCTCTGCACCTCGACGCCCAGCCGCAGCAGCGACACCGCCGGCCTGAACAGGCTGACCTGCAACGTCGTGAACGCCACCAGCGTGCCGACGGAGATCACACCGGTGTAGCCGACCGCCCAGTAGACCAGGGCGGGCATCGCGGCCATGACGATCTGGATCGACGACTGCCGCCAGCGCCCCGCCATGCTGGACTGCACGCCCAGTTCGGCCAGCTCGTCGGAGGCGTCGGCGAAGCGCTCGGTCAGCTCGGGCGAGCGGCCCATCGTCCGGCCGAGCAGGATGCCGCTGATCGACAGCGACTCCTGCACCATCGACGAGATCACGGCCAGTTTCCGCTGCCGCTCGGAGGTGATGCGGCGGCGTTCGCTGCCGACCTTGCGGCTGATCCCCACGAACACCGGCAGCAGCAGGAGCGAGATCACGGTCAGCCGCCAGTCGAGCGCCAGCATGGCCACGATCGTGGCGACCACGGTGGTCAGGTTCGAGATGAGCGAGGTGGCGGTGGAGGTGACCACCGACTGCATGCCGCCGATGTCGTTGGCGATGCGCGACTGGACCTCGCCGGTCTTGGTGCGGGTGAAGAACGCCAGTGACATGCGCTGCAGATGGCCGTAGACGGAGGTGCGCAGGTCGTGCATGACCCGCTGGCCGACCGTGGTGGAGACCAGCGTCTGCAGGACGTCGAACACGCTGGTGATCACCGCGACCAGGATCATGCCCAGCGCGAGGAGCGCGAGCAGCATGGCGTCGCGGGACGGGATCGCCACGTCCAGCACCTCGCGCAGCAGGAACGGCGAGGCCAGCGAGACCAGGGACGACAGGAGGATGAGTGCGCCGACGACGGCCAGCCGGCCTCGATAGGCGCGGAAGAGTTTGATGATGCGCCGCAACGGCGCGCGGGGTTCCTCAGCCAAGTAGGACTCCTTTTCAGATGCTCCCTCAAACGGAGGTTAGCTCATAATTATTCCGGTAGGCTGTTCCGACATGGAGGACGTGGAGCTGTCGGAGCTCTTGCACCGGGTCAGCCGCCGTCTGCGGCACGGCTACGTTCATCGGCTCGTCCCCCTCGGCGTCAACCCGGGGCAGGCGCGGGCGCTGCGCGCGCTCGCCGACGCCGACCGGCCGCTCAGGATGGTGCAGCTCGCCGACGAGCTGAGGATCGTGCCCCGCTCGGTCACGCCCGTCATCGACGCGCTGGAGCAGGCGGGCCTGGTGCGCAGGGAGATCGATCCGGCCAACCGGCGCTCCACGCTGGTGGTGCTCACGGAGGCGGGCCGCGAGATGTACGAGCGGTCGCGGGAGGCGCGCAGGCAGGCGGGTCAGGACCTGTTCGCGGTCCTCTCCGAGGACCAGCGCGATCAGCTCAAGGACCTGCTCGGAGCAATCGACGGCCAGTTCGGCTAAGTTCGGCTAAGCGCCGCGGGGCGATCCGTGCTCGATGACCGTGCCGCTGATCACCGCGCCGCCGACCACCGTGCCGCCGACCACGGTGGCGAGGCAGGGCGGCCCGCTGAGCAGGGCGGCGTACGGGTAGCGGCCACGGGCGTCGAACACCGCGAAGTCGGCCCGGCTGCCCGGCCCGAGCGAGCCGATCCGGCCACTCCTGCTCGCCATGCCGAGCGCTTGGGCCCCGCCCAGCGTGGCGGCCTCGACCAGCTTGCGATCGAGGCCCCGGGGCCGCGGCCCGCGCCCCCTGGCCTGCTGCCTGATGGACCTGGCCAGGCCGAGCAGATCGGGCACCCGGTCGGCCGAGGCGGGGGCGCGGGTGCCGAAGGCGACGCGGTTGCCCTCGTCCAGGAGCGCGAGCAGGTCGTCGGGCGGCGACGGGCAGAGGGCGGCCACGCTCCCGCGCAGCCGCAGCAGCTTGCGCTCACCGGGATCGAGCGGCCGGCCGCAGGCCACGTGGCAGTGCGGCCCCAGGATGCCCGCCTCGTCGAGCGTCGCGGGCGAGTGGCGGTCCAGGTCGGCCAGCAGCCGCAGGCCGAACGTCCTGGCCAGCACCGCCACGTCCTCCAGCACCTGCGGGTCGGGCGTGTACGCGGCGATGCCCACCGTACGCGGCCGGTCGACCTCGCGGATCGCGGTGATGACCGCGTCGCGCCCGGTCTCCTCCCAGACCTGCTCGGACTCGTACGACACCTCGACATAGGACACCCCGGGCAGCCGGGCCGACTCGGCCGGGTCGGTGACGAGCCCGGCCCGCGCGGTCACCCCGGGTGGCGGCGGAGCGGCGGGGGCGCAGGCGTCCACCAACCCCGCCACGATCATGCCCGGCCAGCGCTGCTCCCGGGTGACGGGGAAGTAGGCGAGCAGCTCGTCCCGGAGCCCCACCTGGAGGACGCGGTCGCCCCGCACGGCGAGCGCGGCGCCGCGCAGCGGCTCGGCGTCGATCGGCAGCACCAGCGGCGCCGAGTGGAGGACGATGGGCGCGGGCGTGCGCCGGCCGAGCTTCGACCTTCGGCCAGATGCGGCACGCTTCGCGGACGGCAAATCGGATCTCCTGTTCTGGAAATCACCCTCTCGGCATTAAACGTGAGCCCGGCCAGCCGTGCAATCACGGACCGGGCCGCGCGTCCCTGGGCCGGTACCTGCCGGAAAGCCGGGCGAGCTTGAGGCTGAGATGCAGGGCCAGCCGTTCGCCGCCGTCCTTCAGGTCGGTGCGGGCCAGCTCCTCCAGTCGCTGCAGCCGGTAGTACAGGGAGGTGCGGTGCAGGCGCAGCGCCCGCGACGTGGCCACCGCGCTGCCCGCCAGATCCAGGTACGTCTCCAGCGTCTCCAGCAGCGGCAGGTGCTGATCGTCGGCGAGCAGCTCCGCCAGCCCCGGATGCAGCTCGTGGTGGGGGAGATGGGTGAGCATCCGGTAGACGCCGAGCCGGGCCCACTCCACCGACCGGCCGAGCTCTGGCACCCGGGCGGCCACCTCGGCCGCGTGCCGCGCCTCCGCGTACGACCCGGCGGCCTCGGCCAGCGCGGGCCTGGCCCGCCCGATCCCGACCACCACCGGGAGCGACATCGCCGCGTGCAGTTCGTCGGCCGCCACCGGGCCGCCCGCGGTGAGCAGCACGGCGTGGTCGAAGCGGACCAGGTGCAGCGGGTGGTGCCCGCTCAGCCGCCGCCGCAACGTGAGCAGCCCCTGCTCCAGCGCCAGCCGGAGCGCCTCGTCCGGCTCGTCCGACAGCGGCCTGGCCACCAGGACGGTCACCGGCTGGGCCTGGGGGAAGGCCCCGGCCTCGATCAGCTGCCTGGCCGAGTCCGGCTCGCCGAGCAGCAGGCCGGTGACCGCCTCCAGCTCCCGGTGCGAGGCCAGCCCCGTGGCCAGGCTCTCGTGGAAGAGCGCCAGGGCCAGGGCGGGCGCCGCCGCGGCGGCCTCGGCGATCTGCTCACCGGACATGGCCGGGCCGGAGTCGATGAACCACAGGAAGCCCAGCAGCCCGGCCTCGTGCCGTACCGGAACGCAGACCCGGGGGAGCAGGCTCAGGTGCGGCGCGCCCGGGACGCGTAACGGCCCGGGCGCGTCGTGGATCCCGGCGGAACGCACCCACTGGCGGACCTCGGGCGTGGAGTGCCGGCGGAGGATCGAGTCGCGGCGGATGTCATCCATCGTGCCGTACTGCTCGCTGTAGGCGACAACGCGTTGCACGCGGTCCTCCAGCAACAGCGGTCTGTCAAGGCGAGCCGCCAGCTCGTCCACGGTCCGCTGGAGATCCGCCACTACGTCACCTGGACATTTCATCGTTTGTCGGAACGACCACTACAGGTCTTCCCTACAACTGATCGATGATCTCCGTCAACTTCGTCTATAACGTCTATCCGTGAATGCCCCCAAGAAGCTGCTGAAAGGTCTGCTGGCGGCCCTCGTGCTGATTCCGATGAGCCTTGTGGCGACCCCGGCTTCCGCAGCACCCCCCACAGACGATCCCGAGTACCCCTGGCGGCAGAACCACTGGCCGCAGACCCAGCCCTGGCAACAGGACGCATCCTCCGACGCCCAGGCACTCCGCGGCCGTCTGACAGGCGGCATCGAGCCGATCGACCCGCAGAACTGGGAGAACCCCGACCACATGACGTGGGCGGACTACAAGAAGGTGCCGGGCACCCAGTGGAACGACCCGGCGGTCAAGGGCTCCAAGCGCACCTTCAAGGGCGCGTTAGTGCTCCTGGACTACCCGAACCAGCCGTTCGTGGTCACCCAGCCCAAGGGCTCGACGATCTACGCCAACCCGAGCGCCGAGGCCCATGACGTGCCCCGCGACCAGGTGGCCAAGTTCTACCAGGACTTCCTCAACACCCCGAACGCCCTCAACAAGGGTCACACCATCCACGAGTACTGGATGGAGGACTCCGGTGGCCGCTACGGAGTCGAGCTGACCGGCTTCGGCCCGTACACGATGCCGGGCAAGGACCACGAGTACGCCATGGAGTTCCAGGGCGGCACCGCCTGCCCGGCGGGCGACACGTGCGACCGGAACCTGCGCACCGACGGGCACGCCGCGTTCATCGGCGCGATCGGCGAGGAGGCCGCCAAGCAGTTCGACTTCATCTTCTACGTGAGCGCCGGCCAGGACGAGTCGTCCACCTGGCAGGAGTTCGGGATGATGAAGTTCCCCACCAAGGAGGACGTGACGGACGAGTGGGGTCCGCCCGACCCCAACCTGCCGAACTGGGCCCAGACCCGCTACGTCGACTGGACCTCCTGGCAGGCCGGCTCCAACTTCTGGCCCAACGCCAACATCGGCGTCGACTCGGTCCAGGCCGAGAGCTCCGGCATGGCCGTCTACGCCCACGAGTTCAGCCACATCATGGGCGTACTGGACAACTACAACAACCCGTACAGCATCCCGGCCCGCCGCGCCTACACCGGCATCTGGGAGATGCTCAGCCGGGGCAGCTTCAACGGCCCCGGCGGCCCGCACTCCCGCTGGCTGATCCCGCCGACCGCCGGCGCGTCCATGGGCGCCCAGCACATGCTGCGCAACAAGATCAAGCTGCAGATGGTCGACGAGCAGAACGTGCTGCGCCTGTCACGCGAGGCCCTCGACGAGTCGGGCCTGGTGAAGGCCAGGGTCATCGCCCGCGAGTCGCAGCCGGGCAAGAACGAGCTGTCGGGCGTCAACATCGCCTTCGACACCGGCGACAAGAGCCCGGCCTGCAGCACGCAGACCAACCCGCTCTGTGACGGCGGCGGCTACGAGAACTACACGGTCGAGGTCGTCGACCGGGTCGGCACCGACTCCTTCACCCCCGACTCCGGTGTGCTCGTGGCCAAGACCAAGAACCAGGACCGATCGCCGTTCGAGTGGGTGATCGACGCCAACCCGCAGGACATCGGGATGACCGACTACGTCATGCCCGACGGGACCAAGGTGCCGATCACGATCGGCGACTACCGCCAGCTGGCCGACGCCCTCTTCCACGCGGGCACCGGCTCCGGCAGCCAGTACGAGTACGTCGACCAGGCCAACCGCCTGCACTTCTACGTGACCGACCTGAAGCGCGGCCGCGACGGCACCCTGTCGTACACGGTCGCGATCCGCTCGCTCGACGGCGCGGGCCCGCAGAAGCGCGGCGTCAAGGTGCTCCCCGCCGCCGGGATCCCGACCGGCAAGGGCTACTCGACCTGCAAGTTCCCGCTGTTCAACACCGGCAAGGCGGCCCCCGCGCAGGGGACGCACCCCGAGGACGTCAGCGCCTACCTCAACTCCGACGTCTACCGGCTCAAGGCCGAGGTGCAGGGCAAGGGCTGGACCGCCCAGCTGCCCAACGCCCTGGCCGCCGTCGACTTCGGCAAGCAGGAGGTGGTCGCGGTCAACGCCGTGCGCGCCTCGGGCGGTGACCGGCTCGCCAAGGTCACGCTCACCGCGACCTCGGAGAGCGACCCCACCAAGACGGTGACGGCCACCTGTCCGGTGATCGGCCTTTAGCAGAAGGGTGGGGTACGGCTGGCGCAGCCGTACCCCATCCGCTTGAATCACCCCCGGAGGGGGTGTTCGTTGACAGGGCAGCTACCAGACAAGCCGCCGTCGCGGCGTAGGAAGGTGCCACTGGCCGCGCCGGTCTCGGCGGGCATCGCGGCCGCGGCGGCCAGCATCCTGGCCGCCTCCGTCGACTGGGAGATCCCACCCGTCGCCAAGGTGAGCGTGACCATGGCGGCGGCGCTCCTGGTCGGGCTGACCACCTGGGCCACGACCGAGGGGCGGTCCAAACGCGAGGCGGCGGCCGAGCCGTCCGCGCGTGCGCCCCACCAGTGGCCGCCCGTCCCCGAGCACTTCACCGGACGCGCCGAGCCGCTCGCGGAGCTGCGGACGGTCTTCGGCGGGCGGCGCAAGTCCGGCGGCGTCTCGCCGCCGCTGGTGGTCTCCGTGTACGGCAGGGGCGGCGTCGGCAAGTCGGCGCTGGTGGCCAGGTTCGGGCAGGAGATCGCCGGCGCGTTCCCCGACGGGCGCCTGTACGCGGACCTGCGGGGCGGCGTCGACGCCCCGGTGCGCCCGGAGGAGGTGCTGATCGGGTTCCTGCGCGCGCTCGGCGTCCGGCTGACCACCGACCCCGGCGGCCTCGACGAGCTGCGCAAGCTCTGGCTGACCTGGACCAAGGACCGCAGGATCCTCATCGGGCTGGACAACGCGCACGGCGCCGACCAGGTCAAACCGCTGATCCCGGCCGAGCCCGGCTGCGCCGTGCTGGTCACCTCACGCCAGCCGCTGTTCCTGAACGGCACCCACGACACCCAGCTCGGCGTGTTCAGCGAGGCCCACGGCGTGGAGCTGCTGGCCAGGCTGGCCGGCGGCGCCAGGGTGGTCGACGACCTCGACGCGGCCAAGGAGATCGTCCGGATCTGCGACTACCTGCCGCTGGCGATCAACATCTGCGGCGGCCGGCTGGCCACCCGCGAACACTGGACGATGAGGCAGCTGGCCGACCGGCTGGCCGACGAGCGCCGCCGCCTCGACCAGCTCGAACTCGCGCAGACCGTCGACAAGAGCGTGCGCGCCTCCGTGCAGCTCAGCTACGACGACTGCACCGGCATGCAGCGCCGCCTGCTGCGCCTGCTGTCCGCGCTCACCTCGCCCGACGTGCCCGGCTGGGTGGCGGGCGAGCTGCTCGACATCTCCGGGCTCGACGGCGCCGACCAGCTTGAGGCGCTGATCGACACGCAGCTCGCCGAGAGCTCGGGCGCCGACCCGACCGGCGCCATGCGCTACCGCCTGCACGACCTCGTCCGGCTGTTCGCCGTCGAGCTGGCCGAGGGGGACGACCAGGACCGGCGCAGAGCCGCCATCGAACGGGTGCTGTCCGGTTACCGCCGCCGCGCCGAGGAGGCGGCCCAGGACCGCTGGCCACAGGACTGGAGCCGTGGCGGGCGCAGCTCCGGCGTCGAGGGGCAGGTACACGCGGCCGACTGGCTCAACGCCGAGCGGCTCTCGCTGATCGCCATGATCAACCTGGCCAGGCAGCTGGAGCTGTGGGAGCTGACCTCGGGGCTGGCCAGGGCGTTCTGCTCGCTATGTCACTCCCTGCGCGCCTACTGGGCCGACTGGCACATCGCGGCCGAGGCCGGCTGCGAGGCCGCCCGGCACACCGGCGACCGGCGCGCCCTGGCCATCGCGCTGCTCGACCGGGCGGCCGTGCAGGGCGGGCTCGGCGGCCACGAGCTGGGCCGGGTGGGTGCCGAGCAGGCGCTGGAGATCTTCACCGAGCTCGGCGAGTCGTGGTGGGCGGCCAGGGCGATGCGGACGATCGGCATGGGGCTGTTCAACGACGGCCACCTCGACCGCGCGCAGGACTTCCTGATCGGCGCCATCACCGCGTTCAAGGGCGAAGAGGACTTCTGGTGGATGGCCCGCACCCAGCGCAACCTCGCCGAGATGCGGCTGGCCCAGCGGCGGCCCGAGGAGGCCAGGGATCTGCTCGAAGATGCCCTGGAGGTGTTCAAGCAGGCGGGCAACCGCTACTCCGAGGCCCAGACGCTGCGTGCCTACGGTGAGGTGCTCGCCGCGCAGGCCCGCGGCAGGCGCCGCGAAGGCGAGCACCGGGCCGCGCTGGAGGGCTTCACCAAGGCGGGCTTCAGCCTCGACCGCGCCGCCGAGATGTTCCGGCAGCGCGGCGAGCTGTGGGAGGAGGCCCGCTGCCTGCGCGCGGCCGGTGAGGTCGGCGACCCGTCCAACGGGCTGCGCGAGCTCGACTTCGTCCGGCGGGCGGAGGAGATCCTGACGGCCCTCGGCGACTCGTGGGGCGTGGCGCGCACCGCGCTGTCGGCCGGCCGGGCCCTGGCCAGGCTGGGCCGGATCGAGGAGTCGGAGCACGAGCTGCGCCGGGCCGTACACGCGTTCGAGGAGCTCGACGACCGGTGGTGGATGGCGCTCAGCCTGCGCTACCTCGGCGAGACGCATCTCGACTCGGGCGGGCCGCACGCGGCCGTCGAGCCGCTGAAGCAGGCCAGGGACATCTACCGCAGCCTCGGCAACGAGGCCGGCATGCGCAGGACGCTGGAGCTGCTCAGGAAAGTGGAGTCCTGAGCAGTTCCCCGGCGGACTGCCGGGCCTGGTAGATGCTCTCCTCGAACAGCTTGCGCACGTGCGCGGCCTGGTCGGCCAGCTCCCTGACGTGCGTACGGGCCAGGTCGTCATGGACCGTCTCGGCGAGGAGCTGCTGGTAGTCCGGCGTCCGCGCGGCCAGCGCCTCCAGCCGATGGTGGGCGTGGAAGACCTTGTCCGCCTTGACCACCTGCTTGGCGTACTTCTCCAGGTGCCGCACCCGCCGCGACAGCGAGGTCCAGGCCGCGTCGAGCGCGGTGGTGTACGGCTTGAACGCGTCCTCCATGCCGGCGGGCAGGTCGCGAGGGATGAGCCGGCGGTGCTCGGCGTGCATGGACGACAGCTTGGCCAGCCGCTGGGCGATCTGCCACACCTCCTCCGGCAACGTCACCCGGTTGTCGATGGTGTCGATCAGCCCTGCCCTGTTCACCTGGGAGTTCAGGATCGCGTCCACCGCGTCCTGGGCGCGGCGCAGCAGCATCTGGCAGGGATAGTCGAGCTCTTCGGGTAGGACGTAGTGGGCGGCGTACTCGTAGGCGAGCCGCAGCCGTCGTTTGGTCGCCCGGCGCGTCGGCTCTACGGCCATCCACCGCATCAACCCGACCATGCCCATCCCGAGCGCGGCCACGACCGCGACGCCCCGATTGGTGAGCGCCAAGATCATCAACAGCAGCCCGGGAAGAACCAGGAGGAGGGCGAGATTGTACGGGGGGTCCATCAGGCGGCCCGCTCTGGCCATGCGGAGGAAATGCGGGCTGGTTCGCAGCTGGAAGGAGATGTCCGGAGGCAGGGCTGGATCTACCACCAGCTGCGGGGGCAAGGCGCGCGGATCCATACAGTTCATGCTGCGTTATGAACCTCGAATCCGCTCATATTTGAGAGACATATAGGGTCTAAACGATGAACGAGATGACGCGATGGATCGATCTGGAAGGCGCCGTCAATGTGCGTGACCTGGGTGGACTCACCACCCATGACGGCGGCGTCACCCGCTACGGACGGATTTTTCGGGCCGACAATCTTCAGGGGCTGACCGACAAGGACGTGTCCCGGCTGGTCGGCGAGCTCAAGTTGCGGCACGTCGTGGACCTGCGCTCCAACGCCGAGGTCGCGCTGGAGGGCCCCGGGCCGCTGAGCCGGATGCCCGAGGTGACGCATCACCATCTGACGCTGTTCGCCGAGGGAGGCAGGCACACCGACGTCGAGGCCGACACCATCGACGGCGACCGGGTGCTGCCCTGGCAGGAGCGTCAGCTTGACGAGGACCTGCGGATGACCGGGTTCTACTACGGTTACCTGCGCGACCGGCCCGACGCGGTGGTGGCCGCGCTGCGGGCCATGGCGCTGAACGACGGCGCGGCCGTGGTGCACTGCGCGGCCGGCAAGGACCGCACCGGGGTGCTGTCGGCGCTCGCCCTGGAGGTGGCGGGGGTCACCCGGGAGGGGATCATCGCCGACTACGAGGCCACCGGGGAGCGGCTGGAGCAGGTGCTGCGGCGGCTGCGGGGGAGCGCCACCTACCGCGACGACCTCGACTCGCGGCCCGCCGACGACCACATGCCCCGGGCGCGGTACATGGAGCAGTTCCTGTCGGTGCTGGAGGAGCGGTTCGGCGGGCCGATCGCCTGGCTGGAGTCGCATGGGTGGACGGCGGCGGACACGGAGGCCATGCGCGCCCGGCTGCGCGAATAGGCTCGATCAGGTCTCTTCGTTCAGCTGGACGACGACGCGCTCGGTCGCCGACAGGCGGGCCGCCTCGAGGACGGCGAGCGCGTCGACCACGCTCTCGGGGCTCACCGGTGGCGGCGTGCCCGCGCGCAGGCAGGACTCGACGCCGCGGTAGAAGTCGAGGTACGCTCCGGGCTCGGTGGGGACCGCGGCATTGGCGTCCTCCGTCCCCAGGAGCCCCCACATCTCCTCGTTCTCCGCGCCGAACCCCGGCGAGTCGGGCGAGATCCCGGCGCGCAGGCGTTCCTCCTGCACGTCCATCCCGTGCTTGACGTACGCCGCCCGCGAGCCGAGCACCCGGAACCGCGGCCCGAGCTGCGCGGCCATCGCCCCGGCCCACAGGTGCGACCGGGCGCCACCGGCGTGCGTCAGCGCGATGAACGTGTCGTCGTCGGCGGCCACCCCCTCGCGCCGGACGTCGCTCTCCGCGTAGACCTCACGCACCGGGCCGAGGAGTTGCAGCGCCTGGTCGACCAGGTGGCTGCCCAGGTCGTAGAGCAGGCCGGCGACCTCCTCGGCACCACCGCTCTCCCGCCAGCCGCCCTTGGGCACCGGCCGCCAGCGCTCGAACCGGGACTCCAGGCGCAGCACGTCGCCGAGGCGGCCTTCCGCGGTGAGCCGGCTCAGGGTGCGGAAGTCGCCGTCCCAGCGCCGGTTCTGGAACACGGTCAGCATCAGGTTCCGCTCGGCGGCCAGGCGTACGAGCCGGCGGGCCTCCTCGGCGGTACGGGCCAGGGGCTTGTCGACCACGACCGGCTTGCCGCGGGTCAGCGCTTCGGTGGCCACCGGCACGTGGGTCTTGTTCGGTGAGGCGACGACCACGAGGTCGCAGCGGTCCCACAGCCCGTCCAGGCTGGGCACGGCGACCGCCCCGTAGCGGGCGGCCACCTCGTCGGCCCGCACGGGGTTGCCGGTGACGACGGCGGACAGCCGCAGGCCGGGCGTGGCGTGGATCAGGGGCGCGTGGAAGAACGCGCCCGCTGTGCCATACCCGACCAGGCCGACCTCGATCTCGCTCATCGGCCCAGCGTAACGCGGGGCTACTCGTCGTCGCGTTCGGCCAGGAAGCGTTCGAACTGGGCGGCGAGTTCGTCGCCGGTGGGCATCGCGGTGGCCTCGGCGATCAGGTTCTCGCGATCGGCGCCGCCGGCGAACGCGTCGTACTGCTGCTCCAGGCCGGTGATGGCCGTGGACAGCTCGCTCGACGCCTGGATCTGCTCCTCGATCTCGGTCGTGGTGCGCTGGGCCGCCTCGCGCAGCGGGTCCATCGGGAAGAGCAGGCCGGTGCCCCGCGTGACCGCCTCCAGGGCGGCGACCGCGGCGTGCGGATATTCGGCCTGCGACAGGTAATGCGGCACGTGCACCGCGTAGCCCAGCGCGTCGTAGCCCTTGGCGCCCAGGCGGAACTCGATCAGGGCGGCGATGCTGCCCGGCACCTGGACCCGGCCGAACGAGCTGGTCTGGGCGTTGATGAGCTCGGGACGGCTGGCGTGCATGGTGATGCCGAGCGGGCGGGTGTGCGGGACCGCCATCGGGATGCCGTGCATCGTCACCATCTTGCTCACCTTCAACTCGTCGGCGAGGGCGCCGACCGCCCGGGTGAACAGCTCCCACTCACGGTCCGGCTCGGGGCCGCTCATCACCAGGAACGGGGTGCCGGTGTCGTCCTTCGCGGCGTACACGGCCAGCTCAGGGCTCTCACACTCGACCCATCGGTCGGTGTCGAAGGTCATGATGGGCCGCCGCGAGCGATAGTCGAGGAGGCGATCCACGTCGAACGTCGCCACGGTCCGGTGCTCCAGCTCCGCCAGCAGGTGGCCCAGCGCGAGGCGTCCGGCACCACCCGCGTCGACGAAGCCGTCGAAGTGGTACAAGAGCACGGGATCGGCCAGCTCGGGCACATCATCTGCGAGCTTGTAGAGATCCGTCGGGTCGAACACGGTTGGACAGCCTTTCCCTAGGTACTCTCACCAGAACCTACGACGAGCCGCAACGATTCCGTGCAGGGCACCCTATCGAGGCAGAATGGGGGGCATGGACGGGGACCCGGAGCTCGAGGAGTTCGCCGGCAGGATGTTCGACCTGGCCAGGGCGGGCGATACGGAGACGCTGCGCGCCTATGTGGACGCGGGTGTTCCGGCAAATCTCACCAATAGCAAAGGTGACACTTTGCTGATGCTTGCGGCTTATCACGGTCACGCCGCCACCGTCCAGATGCTCGCCGAGCAGGGTGCTGATCCGGGGAGGGCGAACGACCGGGGCCAGACACCTCTGGCGGGTGCCGTGTTCAAGAAGGAGTCTGCCGTGGTCAGAGCGTTGCTCGACGCGGGTGCGGATCCGGCGGCCGGAAACCCTTCCGCGGTGGACACGGCTCGAATGTTCGCGAACGACCAGTTCCTTGAATGGTTCCGGCAAATAGCGCCATAGTATGAAATATGGCGAAATGTCCGGGAAGTTATCGAGTGTGGCCTTTCGAACAGTCCATCGCCATGCTGTAAGTGTGGTTACATCTGCGCACTCCTTCAGTAGGCGGCCGCTTCGCATCCCTCCCTTGCCATGCCCGTTCCCGAACGAGATCAACGTGCACGCCACGGAGATCGACTCGGAAAGCCACGCATGGCTGGCCGCCTCGCACATGCTCGCCGGAGCCGACACGATCGAGCACTTCCGGCGCTCAAAGATCGGCCTGCTCGCCGCACGTACCAACCCCACCGTGCCGCGGGACAGTCTCAGGCTGATCAACGATTGGTACAACTGGCTCTTCGCGTTCGACGACGCGTTCTGCGAGGGCGAGCTGATGGGACACCGGGCCGCCGCACTGGCCCGCGCCCTTCCGCCGCTCCTTGAGATCCTCGACGGCCGCAAGGAACCGGACTCCGCCGATCCCTTCGGGCTCGCCCTGAGCGAGCTGCTGCATCGCATTTCGGACACAGCCACGCCTGCTCAAGTGGACCGGTGGCGCATCACGGTAAAGGAGTATCTCTTCGCCCAGATCTGGGAGGCCGCCAACCGCGAGGTCGACCTGATCCCCACGCCCGAGGACTACGTGCTCATGCGCCGCATCACCGGGGCCACCTACACCTGCCTCGCGCTCATCGACGTGGGTGGCGGCTACCGGCTGGAAGCGGAGGAATGGCATCATCCGGACGTGCGCGTGCTCTCCGACCTCGCCTGCGATCTCATCGGCTGGGACAACGACCTGCTCTCGTACGCCAAAGAACGCGGCAACGACAAGGCCCGGCACAACCTCGTCACGGTGCTGGCCACGCACAAGACGCTCACGCTGCAAGAGGCGCTGCAAGAAGTGGCGAAGATGCACAACGACGCCATCGCGGCCTTCCTCGACAGGCGCGCGGCGCTCGACCACTGGGCCTCGCGCCCGGTGCGCAACTACGTGCGCGGCCTCGAACACTGGGTGCGGGGGCACATCGAGTTCTCGCTCGGCAGTGCCCGATACGTCCACGCCTGGCCGACCGACACTCGCTGGCCGCAAGCCGTCTAGCCGAGATCTCCTGGGGCGTCCAGCTCGCCGAGCGCGAGCGCGGACGCCTCATCGAGATCGAGCCGCGTGCCCTCGTTGAAGGCGTCCCGGTAGACGTCCTCGCCCATCGCCTTCTGGCACTCCTTGACGCACTGCTCGTGGTCGCTGGTCATGAACGGCGCGCCGAGCATCGGCAGGCCGGCCGTCTTCCAGTTCTGGTGGAGCGCGCCGAGCAGCCGCGCCGCGAGCGGCGCCTGATCCATGGCGGCGAAGATCCGGGCCGTGGTCTCCAGCACCAGCAGCGTGCCGAGCGTGTCGTGGAAGTGGCGCTTGATCCGCAGCCCCTCACGCGCGCTCTGCAACGCGTCCCCGGCCCGGCCGGTCGCCAGCCTGGGCAGGCACAGCGCCCACTGCGCGTAGGAGCTCAGCCACAGCTCGCCGCGTTCCCTGCACACCTGCAGGCAGTCCTGCAGCAGGGACTCGGCCTCGTAGAGCTCACCTTGCGCCGACAGCACCAGCGACAGCTCGACGATGGCCGGCAGCAGGCCCGGGTTGAGCTCCTTGTTGTCGGTGTTGAACTCGATCGCCACACCCAGCAGCGCGCTGGCCTTCTGCAGGTCGCCCTGTAGCAGGGCCGCCGTCCCCTGCATCTTGGAGGCCAGGATGACCGCCCTGGAGTCGCCGACTCTGACCGCCTCGGTGCTGCACTGCTCGGCCGCCGCCAGGGCGCCGGCGCTGTCGCCCTGGGCGCTGCGGACGTACGACAGGACCCAGAGAGCCTTGCACCGCTCCTTGCTCACTCCCGGATTGGCCTGCAGAGCACGTTCCAGATAGAGCCGGCCTTCGCGTACGAACCCGCAGCAGATCCACATGAACCACAGCGACGACAGCAGGGTCAGCGCCAGCACGGACTCGCCGGGCGTGCGCAGCGCGTGTTCGAGCGCCACCCGGACGTTGTCGTGCTCCTGGCGCATGCGGATGAACCAGTAGATCTGCCTCGGCCCCGACCAGGCGTCCTCGCTGCGCTGCGCCAGGCTCAGGTAGTACTCCAGGTGCTTGCGGCGCATCTGCTCGGTCTGCCCGAGCTTGTCGAGCCACTCCTCGCCGTACTCCGCCAGCGTGTCGATGAGTTTGTAGCGGACTCCGGCGTGGTTGCTCCTGATCAGCAGGATCGACTTCTCCACCAGCCCGGTGACCAGGTCGGTGATGTCCTCGGACGGTAGCCGCTCGTCCGAGCAGACGAACCTGGCCGCGTCGAGCTCGAAGTCGCCCGCGAACACCGAAAGCCGCGCCCAGAGCAGCCGCTCCGCCGGCTCGCACAACTCGTGACTCCATCCGATGGCCGCACGCAGGGTCTGATGGCGCGGCAGCGCCGTACGGCTGGCGCCGGCGAGCAGGCTGAACCGGTCGGTCAGCAACCCGAGGATCTGGTCGACGGACAGCGCCCGCAGGCGTACGGCGGCCAGCTCGATCGCCAGCAGAATGCCGTCGAGACGGCGGCACAGCTCGGCCACCGCCCCGATGTTCTGCTCGTCGAGCACGAAGTCGGGCATCACCGCGCCGGCCCGCAGGCCGAACAGCTGCACGGACTCGTTGGTGAACAGGCTCTCGGTCGGATCGTCGCCCGGCACCTGCAGCGGCGGGACGGGTATCACGTGCTCGTACGGCAGGTGCAGCGACTGGCGGCTGGTGGCCAGCACCTTCAGATTGGGGGCGCGCTCCAGCAGCTCCTCGACCAGCTCGGCGCAGCCCTGCACGAGATGCTCGCAGGTGTCGATGATGAGCAGCATGTCGCGGTCGCCGACCCACTCCGACAGCGACTCCGACTCGGTCCGCGACGACTGGTCGGCGATGCCCAGCGCCGACGCGATGGTGTGCTTGACCATCCCGGCGTCCTGCAACCGGGCCAGGTCGGCGAACCAGACGCCATCCTCGTACTGGGAGCGGATCTGGTGCGCCAGCCGGAGCACCGTGCGGGACTTCCCCACACCGCCGATGCCGGTGACCGTCACCAGCCGGGAGTCGGCGAGATGTCGCTTGAGGTTGGCGAGCAGGCGAGTCCGACCCACGAAGCTGGTCAGCTCCGACGGCAGATTGCCTTCTCGCCGCCAGCCGGTCGGGGTGGCCATGGGCGACCTCACGGGGGATAGACGACACCTGCCTTCGCATCGTACCCTCGCGGCCCTTGGCGGTCCGGGGTTCGCCGTGCGGGCCGGGAATGGGTTTGTCCCTCTGAGTAGCATGTATGCCGTGAGTGAATTTCTCCCGGAGCAGAC
This sequence comes from Nonomuraea sp. NPDC049141, assembly GCF_040648415.1. Lineage (NCBI taxonomy): Bacteria > Bacillati > Actinomycetota > Actinomycetes > Streptosporangiales > Streptosporangiaceae > Nonomuraea > Nonomuraea sp. NPDC049141. The sequence continues at coordinate 874,435 of NZ_JBEZDR010000001.1, read as the reverse complement.
GGGCGACGACACGGACCTCGGCTGGGGCGATTGGCGCGACTCCCAGGACACCGACCCGGACGCCTTCTACCTGGACGACAAGCCACCCCATTGGGGCTGATCGTCCGCGCTCTTCCGCGCTCTTCCGCGCTCTTCTAGGCGCTTCTAGGCGCGGAGGCCGTCGAGCAGCAGGCTGAGCAGCTGGTCGGCCTGCTCGCACTTCCCGGGTTCGCCCTCGGTGGCCAGAGCGATGGCGTTCACGAACTTCAGCAACTGCCGCACGGTCACATCCGCCCGGATGTCACCGGCGCTCTGCGCACGCTCCAGCAGCGCCGTGGCCGTGGCGAACACGGCCCCCCGGCACCACGACACATCGGTCTCCGTGACGCCCATCGCCGTCATGAGCGACGCGGCCACCCCGCGGTCGGTGCTCCCTTGGGCGACGACCGCCCTGAGCCACTCCACCAGTCCCTCACCCGGCGACGGGGCGGTCAGCAACCCCTCTCCCAGGTGGCACAACGCCGCGATGTGGTCGCGATAGACCGCTTCGAGCAGCGCTTGACGGGTCGGGAAGTGCCGGTAGAGCGTCGCGTTGCCGACGCCGGCACGCTGGGCGATGTCGTCGAGCGGCGCGTTCGCTCCCAGCTCGGTGAAGGCCGCCCTGGCCGCCGCGATGAGCCGCTCGTAGTTGCGTAGCGCGTCCGCCCGCAGCGGCCGGGTGGTCGGTCGTGTCACTTCTCTCCTGCTGTTGCGAAAGTGGGGACTGTCCCCGTATCGTACCTCGAAGCTAACCGGGGAAACTCCCCGTTTAGCCGTGCGGAGGTCGAAGGTGTTGGGAAAGTCCAGCGGAGTCGTGGGCGGGTACGGTCAGCACTTCGTGATGGAGCGGCGAGACGGTGTGCTCCTCCTGCGGATGCACACGGGCGGCGGCCCGGCCGTCATGTCGCTGGCCCTGCACAACGCGTGGGGCCAGGTGTTCCAGGAGGTGGGGAACGATCCGGACACAGAGCTGCTGATCATCACCGGCACCGGCGACTCCTGGATGGCCGGGCTGGAGCCGGGACTGCGCGAGCGGCGGCCATACCGCGAATGGACGTCCGAAGCCCGCTACGCGACCTACTACGACGGCCTCAAGCTGCTGGAGAACCTGGTTTTCTCGGTGGACGTGCCGACCATCGGCGCCATCAACGGGTCCGGGTTCCACCACGAGCTCGCGCTGGTCTGCGACCTCACCCTGTGCACGCCCGCCACGGTCTTCGACGACACGCACTTCCCCGCGGGCGCGGTGCCCGGCGACGGCCAGCATCTGGTCTTCCAGGAACTCATGGGCCTGAAACGCGCCGCGTTCTCGCTCTACACCGGCGCGGGCATCGACGCCCGGCAGGCGGCGGAGCTGGGCCTGGTCAACGAGGTCGTAGACGCCGACCGTCTGCTCCCACGCGCCTGGGAGCTCGCCGAGACGATCATGGCCGCGCCCCGCACGACGCGCCGCCTCACCCACGCCGTACTCCAGCGGCCCTGGAGGCGGCGCCTGGTCGACGACCTGGCCTTCGGCCGTACACACCAGCTGTTCGACGCGTGATCCAGCCATTCGGAGGAGAAAGCATGAACGAGAACATCATCCTGGTCACGGGCGCCACCGGCACCCAGGGCGGCGCGGCGGCGCGCGAGCTGCTGGCCGCCGGGTGGCGGGTCCGGGCCCTCGTGCGCGACCCGGCCGCCGCCGGCGCCCGCGCCCTGGCAGACGCCGGGGCCGAGCCGGTCCGTGGCGACATGGGCGACCGCGCCTCCCTCGACGTGGCCGCCCACGGCGTGCACGGCGTCTTCAGCGTCCAGCCGACCCTGGGCTATCCCGGGACTCCGCCGGACTTCACCATCGGCGACGAGATCCGCATGGGCAGGAACGTCGCCGACGCGGCCGCCGCGGCCGGGGTCCGGCACTTCGTCTACACGTCGGTCGGCAGCGCCGATCGCGACCACGGCATCCGCCGCTGGAAGAGCAAGCTCGAACTGGAACACTACGCCAGGGGGCTCGGTCTGCCGACCACCTTCCTGCGGCCGGTTCGCTTCATGGAGAACCAGGTCGACCCGCGGCTCGGCGTCCGGAACGGCGTCCTGATCGATGTCATCCACCCGGATGTCCCGGTCCAGCTCATCGCCGCCACCGACATCGGCGCCTTCGCCGCGCTGGCGTTCACCCATCCGGACGAGTACCTGGGTGCGGCGCTCGAACTGGCCGGGGACCAGCTCACGATGACCGAGATCGTCGCCGCCATGGAGCAGGCCATCGGGCAGCCCATCGCCTACCAGGCGATCCCCCGTGAGGCGCTCCTGGACAAGGACCCGGACGCGCTCGCGGGCTACGAGTTCGCCAACCACGGGGGCGGCTGGCACGCCGACATCCCCGCCCTGCGCAAGGCACACCCCGGATTGATGGACTTCGCCACCTGGCTGACCCGCGAGGGCACTGCCAAGTTCACCGCAGGGCAACTGCCCGCCACCGCAGGCTGACGACTCCGGCGGCGGTGGCGATACTGTGCCCCTGCGGGGGCGGGACTTTAGCTGACCACGTCCTTGCGGCGGAAGCGGCGGAAGGACACGGCGATCAGGATGGCCGCGTAGGTCACTGACACCGAGGCGCCCTTGGCCATGCCGCTCCAGTCGAGCTCCGGTGCCAGGGCATCGAGCCAGGCCGTGTTCCAGAAGGTCGGCAGGAACTCCCGCAGCGACCCCAGCGCCTCGACCGCCTGCAGGATGGTGCTGACGATCCACAGACCCACGGCCCCGCCGACCGCGCCGAGCGGTGAGTCGGTCATCGTCGAGATGAGGAACGCCAGCGCCGCCACCACCAGCTGGCTGACCAGGGCGTAGCCGATCACGATGCCGAAACGCGGCAGCACGTCGAGCGCCGCGATCGTCTCGCCTGTGCCGGGCACCTGGATGTCGTGCCAGCCGAACGCCAGCGTGCCGGCGAGCAGCGCCATCAGCGGCAGGCAGATCACCGCCGCCGCCGAGTAGCCGAGCGCCACGATGATCTTCTGCCGCAGCAGCCGATCACGCGGCACCGGCGCCGCCAGCAGGTAGCGCAGCGACGACCAGCTCGCCTCGCTGGCCACGGTGTCACCGCAGAACAGGGCGACGGCCACGACCAACAGGAAGCTGGCCGACACCGACAGGGCGAACGCCGCGAAGTTGAGGCCGCTGGCCGTCGCCAGGTCGGAGATGCGCAGCGCCGACTGCTGCTGCCCGCTGGACTGCGGGCCGAACTGGAAGGCGATCACCAGGATCCACGGCAGCGCGAGCAGCAGCCCGAACATGACGAGCGTGCGCCGCCGCTTGAACTGCCTGACGATCTCGACCCTCAACGGCAGCGTGCGCCGAGGCGCGTAGCCGGTCGCGGCGGTCATGAACCCTCCTCGACGACGATCACGACTTCTCCTCGGTGGCGGATCACGATGCACCTTCCGGTCATGGGACCGGTCGCGATGCACTTTGCGGTCAAGGGCGCGGTCGCGACGTACTTCCCGACCGGGAGGGCGGTCACGACTGCTGCCCGATGAGGTCGAGGAACACGTCTTCGAGTCGTGGTCCGTGTCCGTTGGTGGAGACGGCGGCGCTGAGCAGCACCGAGACCGGACCCGCCGAGACCAGGCGGCCCCGGTGCATGACCACGGCGTGGCTGCACGTCTGCTCGACCTCGGCCAGCAGGTGACTGGAGACGATCACCGTACGGCCGTCGCGGGCGTAGCGCTTGAGCACCTCGCGCATCTCCCTGATCTGGGGTGGGTCGAGGCCGTTGGTGGGCTCGTCGAGCACGAGCAGGTCCGGGAGCCCGAGCATGGCCTGGGCGATCGCCAGCCGCTGCCGCATGCCCTGCGAGTAGGTGCGTACGGCCCGATCCAGCGCCTTGCCCAGATCCGCGATCTCCAGCGCGTCGTCGAACCGGGCGTCGGCGGCGGGGCGGCCGGTGGCGGCCCAGTAGAGCTCGATGTTGTCGCGGCCGGACAGGTGCGGCAGGAATCCGGGTCCCTCGACGAACGACCCGAGTCTGGACAGTACGGGTGCGCCGGGCGTCACCCGGTCGCCGAAGATGCGGACCTCGCCGGCGTCGGGCTGGATGAGGCCCATCATCATGCGCATCGTGGTCGTCTTGCCCGCGCCGTTGGGACCCAGCAGGCCCAGCACCTGGCCGCGCTCGACCCGGAACGACAGGTCGTCCACGGCCAGCTCGCCGTTGCGGTAGGCCTTGGTGAGCCCGCTGATCTCCAACGGCACCGCCTCGCCTGGGGGCGGGGCAGCGGTGAACGGGTCGCCGTCCTTCTGGACGTCGGCGGCCTGGCCGTTGTCCGACACCAAGGTGCCGGCGTGGCTGTCGTCCATCTCGACGGTGGTGGACTGGCTGTCGTCCTGGACGGTGGCCTTTCGGGTGAAGGTGGTGCGGCGGCGTGATGGGGTGCGGCCGGTGGCCAGGATGAGGGCGGCCAGGGCGATGGCGGCGAGCGGCATCGTCCACACCCACCATGCCACCCCGGTCGTGGGTGCGGCGAGCGCGGCCACCGTCGGTACGGCGAGGGTGGGCGCGGCCAGGCCGATCCGGTAGGAGGCGGGTTCGGCGGGTGTCGCGTAGCCCATGTCGGTCGTGGTCACCGCCAGGCGCAGCCGGTGCCCGACCGCGAAGCGGAAGTCGACGGCGGGCAGCGTGACCGTGGTCTCCACGCTCTCGGCGCCGTCCGGAATCGTCACGCGCAGCGGCGAGACCAGCCCGGCGGGCAGGTTGGGCGGCTGGGCGTTGTCGGCCACGTCGTAGAGCTTGGCGAACAGCGTCACCTGCCCCTTGCCGTAGACCTTCAGCTTGACCGAGGGGCTGCCGGTGAGCTGGAGCGGCGCGGTGAGCGGCGCCGACTCGAAGGTGGCCACCTGGCCGGGCATGTCGAGCCCGACGCTGAGGTTGGTGGTGCCGCCGCCGCCGAGCAGGCCGCCGACGCCGGGCACCGTGGAGATGGAGGCGGGGGAGCCGCCGGGCGGGTTGGCGATGTTTTGCTCGGGGCCGGTGAGTGTGATCGCGGTGGTGGCGGTGCCGCCGAGGCCGGGATAGGAGGCGGATTCGGGGTGGAGCCTGATGCGCTGGCGGGTGCCCGGGTCGCGGCCGCCGTCACGGGTGACGGTGAACTTCTGCGGGACCGGTGAGCCGTCACCCTTGAGGTAATGGCCGAACCAGCCGGCCGTCTGGTCGTAGAGCCAGTCGACCTCGCCGTTGCCGCCGTCGTGGCCGCCGTCGAACCAGGCCAGGCTCACCGGCGTGCCCGCCGAGGCGATCGCCTTGGCGTTGGCGTCGGCCTGGCCGAGCGGGAACAGCGAGTCGCGCTGCCCCTGGATGAGCAGCGTCGGCGCCTTGATGCGGCCGGCCACCGCGACCGGGCTGGACTTGCGCAGCAGCTCGATCGCCTCGGGCGTGGCCCGGCCGGTCTTGGCGACCTGCTGGTACATCTCGCAGACCGCGGGCAGGAACCGGCCGCACCTGGCCTGCTCGGCCGTCAGCGGCACGGTCTGCTGGGTGAGCGCGCCGAGCCCCTGAGCGGCGCCGCCGCCCTGGACCGGGGCGCCGCGGCCGAAGAAGTAGCCCGCCCACATGCGCTTGAACACGCCGTTGGCCGGGCCCTGGCCGCCGCCGTCGGGGAACAGCGCGTCGGCCAGGTCGGCCCAGGTGATCTGCGGCACGATCGCGTCCACGCGGGTGTCGTAGGCGGCCGTCATCAGCGTGATGGCCCCGCCGTAGGAGCCGCCCGCGATGCCCACGCGCGGGTCGCCGGCCGCGTCGAGCCGGACCTCGGGCCGCTTGGCCAGCCAGTCGATGAGCTGCTTGACGTCCTTGACCTCGTAGTCGGCGGAGTTGAGCGCGATCTCGCCGGTCGAGCGGCCGAAACCGCGCGCCGACCAGGTCAGCACCGCGTAGCCGTCCTGCGCCAGCCGCACCGCCTGCTGGCGCACGCTCTGCTTGCTGCCGCCGAACCCGTGCGCGAGCAGCACGGCAGGCGCCTTCCCGCCACCGGCGGGCGGGAAGAACGTCGCGTCGAGCTCGACCCGCTGGTCATCGGCCGGCCCGTCCACGACGGAGATGCGCTGGTCGAGACCCCGCGCTTCGGGCGCGGACGGCCACACCAGCCACGTCACCACCCCGGCGAGGGCGAGCACCGCGACCAGCGCGGCCACACGTTTCATGCTGGTGAGCCTACTTTCCGCACCTGAGAAACCCCTGAGACGTACGGGTCAGCCCAAGATCGCGTAAACGGTGGACGCCCGCGCGGCCGGCTCGGCGGCTCCGTCGGCCGTCAGCGTGACCTCCGAGAAGGCCAGCGTGCGGCCGAGCTTGGAGATGCGCACGTCGATGAGCAGATCCTGGCCCGCGACCGGCCGCTGGAACGTCGTCGACTGCTGCACCGTGGTCATCGGCACGAACCCGCCCCGCGCCGAGGAGATCGCGATGACCGTGGCGGTGTCGGCGGCGGCCATCATGGCCTGGCCGCACAGCCCGCCGCCCTCCCTGGCCAGCGCGTCGGACCAGGGCAGGCACACCACCGCGTGGCGCTCGCCCAGCTCCCGCACGCGCAGCCCGAGCTGCTGGATCCAGGGCGCGAAGTAGTCGCGCAGAATGGCCTCACCGTCTTCTGGAGTCACCGGCCCATCATGCACGCTGGGAACCATGAGCGAGGAGACGCGGCGAGAGCCTGTGGACAACTTTCCGCCACGGACACCGCCTGTGGAAAACCCGTCGCAGGCCGGCGAGCCGCTGCCGGTGGGTGATGTCTTCTTGCCGTCAACGTACGCGCAGGCCGTACCGTACGAGCTGTACGACCGGCTGCGACGGGAGGCCCCCGTCTGCCGGATTCCGGAGCCGGCGGTGGGGCCCTGGCACGAGGGGCCCGGCTACTGGGGCGTGTTCCGGCACGCCGACGTCAAGCACGTGCTGCGCGCGGCCGGCGACTTCTCCTCCCACCTGGGCGCCACGCAGATCCGCGACCCCGACACCCCCGCCGACCTGGCCTTCGTACAGGCGATGATGCTGAACACGGACCCGCCGGACCACTCCCGGCTGCGCAGGATCGTGGCGGCCGCGTTCACGCCGCGCGCCGTGCGGGCGCTGGAGCGGACGATCGCCGAGCGGGCCGCGTCGCTGTTCGCCGCGGGCACGTGCGACTTCGTGGAGGTCGCCGCCGACCTGCCCGTCTGGACGCTCGCGCACGTCATGGGCGTGCCGGACGAGGACAGGCGGCTGCTGTACGACTGGGCGTCGCGGGTGATCGGCTACCAGGACGCCGACTACGCGGGCCTGTGCACGGCCGACGCCGCGTCGCTCAGCCCGATCGGCCGCCTCGCCTCCGCCGTCAGGCCACGGCTCGAACCGGGCATGAACCCCCGCTCCAGGGCGGCTTTGGCGGACATGTTCGCGTACGCGCACGCCCTGGCGGAGACCACGCACGGCGAGTCGGTCATGTCGGCGATGATGGACGGCGGCCTGACCGAGGCGGAGTTCGAGAACATGTTCTTCCTGTTCGCCGTCGCCGGGAACGAGACGCTGCGCAACGGCATCCCCGGCGGCCTGCTCACCCTCCTCCAGCACCCCGCCGAGCTGGCCCGCCTGCGCGCCGACCCGTCCCTGCTCGGTTCGGCGGTGGAGGAGATGCTGCGGTTCTGGCCGCCCGTCATGGACTTCCGCCGTACGGCCACCCGCGACCTCACGCTCGGCGGCCGGCTCGTCCGGGCGGGCGAGAAGGTGGTCGTCTACCACGCCTCCGCCAACCGCGACCCGTCCGTCTTCCCCGACCCCGACCGGTTCGACGTCGCCCGCACCCCGAACGACCACGTCAGCTTCGGCTTCGGCCCGCACTTCTGCCTGGGCGCCCACCTGGCGCGCGTCCAGTTCCGCGCGGTGTTCACCGAGCTGCTCTCCTGGGACGTCGAGCTCGCGGGCGCGCCCGTCCGGCTCACCTCCAACTTCCAGAACGGGCTCAAACACCTTCCCGTAGGGCTGACCCGCCACCGGGGAAAATCGGTTGACTCCGGCCCCTAGGCTCGGCCGCATGGAGGAGATCGACTACCTGGCCGTCAACCGCGCCAACTGGGACGAACGCGTCCCCATCCACGTGGCCAGCGACTTCTACGACGTCGCCGCGTTCCGGGGAGGGGCCGGCACGATCAGGGAGTTCGAGCTGGCCGAGGTGGGCGACGTGACCGGCCGCGACCTCGTCCACCTGCAGTGCCACTTCGGCCTCGACACGCTGTCCTGGGCGCGGAGAGGGGCCCGGGTGACCGGGCTCGACTTCTCCGAGACCGCCGTGACCGAGGCCAGGGAGCTGGCCGAAGACGCGGGGATCGGGGCGCGGTTCGTCGTGGCCGACGTGTACCACGCGGCCGAGGCGCTGGGGGAGACCTACGACATCGTCTACACCGGCATCGGCGCCCTGGTCTGGCTGCCCGACCTCACCAGGTGGGCGCGCACGGTGGCGTCGCTGCTGCGGCCGGGCGGGTTCCTGTATCTGGCCGAGTTCCACCCCTTCGCCGACATCCTGGACGACGAGACCGGGACGACGGTGACTCACGACTACTTCCACCACGGCCCCCAGGTGTGGAAGTTCCCGCACACGTACACCGGCTCCGAGGTCCTGGAGAACGACACCTCGGTCCAGTTCCAGCACGGCATCGGCGAGGTGGTCAGCGCGGTGGCCGCGGCCGGGCTGCGGGTGGAGTTCCTGCGCGAGCACGACCACACGCTCTTCCGCCGCTTCGGCACGCTGCGGCCCGACGGCCCGCGGTATCGGCTGCCCGAGGGCAGCCCGGCGGTCCCGCTCATGTACTCACTGCGCGCCTCAGCGGGCAGCGGACCGTCTGTGACGGCCTGACCCGGAACCGCTCATACCAGGCAGATCACGAGGGACCTGGGCGCATTGTTCCCGAGGCAAGGCATCGTAAGATTTCCGCCGTGAAGGCTCCCGCAATCATCAAGACCGCCGCCGACTGGGCCTTGCCGTACTGGACCCGGGGGCAGGCGGGGCGCGAGACGCCGCCCGACCTGTTCAGGGTCCTCTACTACGGCTGGCTGGTGGCGCTCACGTTCAAGCTGCTCGGCTCGGCCTGGGACGTCTCGTGGCACTTCAAGTGGCTGCGCGACGACCTGGCTCCCCCTCACCTGCTCAACTCCGCCGGTACGGCCCTGGCCCTCGCCCTGACCGTGATCCACGGCTACACCGGCTACGGCGTGGACAAGGCGGCGCTGCGGCTGATCCAGTGGGGCACCGGCGTGTTCCTCGTCGCTGTGCCGCTCGACCTGATCAACCACCGGGTCAACGGCCTGGACATCACCTCGTGGAGCCCGTCCCACCTCATGCTCTACACGGGCACGTTCTTCATGATCGCCGGAGTGATCCGCGGCTGGTTCATGGGCGCGCCGCCCGGCAGGGAGCGCACGGTCATGCTGGGCGCGTTCTTCGCGTTCTTCCTGGAGAACGTGCACTTCCCCGAACAGCACCAGGAATACGGCATCCTGTCGATCGGCGCCTGGGACAACGGCGCCCCCTACGCCGAAGACATCCTGCTGCGGTTCGCCGCCGACCAGATGGGCCGCCCGGTCGACCGGGTGATGATGACCGGCTTTTCCCTCCCGGTGCCGGGTTACCTGTATCCGGTGTACGCGGTGGTCGCCGGGGTGACCGTGCTGGTCGTGGCCCGGATGATGATCGGCAGGTTCGGCGCGGCGACGCTGGTGGCCGCCTCGTACGTGGGGTTCAGGACGGTGGTCTGGCCGATGCTGACGTTCACCGGCTTCCCGCCGTCCGCGGTGCCGTTCTTCCTGGTGATCGGCGGCCTCTGCGTGGACCTCGCGTTCGCCGTGCGGCTTCCCTCGCGTGGTCTGGCGCCGGTGCGCGCGGTGCTCGGGGCGGCCGCGGCGACGGCCGCCGTCTACGGTGCGCTGGTCGCGCAGAGCTCGATCATGGGTCAGGTGTACGGCACGCTGACGGGGCAGAAGGGCCTGCTCGGCGCGCCGCCCCTGGTCATGACGTCGGCCGTCTGGGCCGGGCTGGGACTGATGGCCGCCTGGCTGGCCTGCGAGTGGTTCGCGACGCGAAGTCAGCCGATGGAGGCCCGGGTGATCGCCACCGCCACGCCGTAGGCCAGCCCCATCAGGGCGACCTCGGCCGCCACCCAGCCGACCACGGCCGTGGGCTCGGCCCGGCGGATGAGCGGCATCAGCCGGAACCGTACGTGCGCGGCCAGCGGCACCACCAGCGCGGTGAGCATCAGCTTGACCACCACCAGCACCCCGTAGTGGCTGGTCACGATGGCGCCCGGCAGTTCCACGCCGGGCGTCAGCGCCATCGTGCCGAGCCCGGTGATCAGCCCTGACAGGCCGACCAGCAGCAGGCAGACGGTCGCCATCCGGGAGAAGCGCGGCAGCGCGACGGCCAGCAGCGACGGGCGCGGCGCGACGAACACCGCCGTCGCCACCAGCCCGCCCGCCCACGCCGCCGCGCCCATCACGTGCGTCTCCATCGCGATCATGATGGGGTCGTGCCAGACGGAGTTGACCGCGTGACCGGTCACCGGAATGGGCAACAGGCCGAACAACGCCACGATGATCCGCAGTTCGGCGGGCACCTTCTCGCCGAACCGCACCGCCATCAGCCCGATGCCGGCCGCCATCAGCGCGCACGCGGCGCTGAACAGCAGTCCCTGGCCGGTGCCGACGCCGTCGACGTAGGCGGCGATCATGCCGACAGTGGGCAGGCCGCCCGGGTTCAGCTCGGCCGTCTGGAACACGATCGTCAGCAGCGCGCAGACCGCCCACGCCCACGCGGCGGTGACGGTGAGCGGCCGCGTCCTGCGCAGGACCGGCTCGGTCAGCTCAGGCGCGTCGAATCCGAGCAGCTTGGGCACCAGACTCAGCCCGACGACGGCCACGGCGGCCAGGTCGAGCAGCACCCGTACGACCGGCAGCCCGTACGCCACGATCGGCCCCGGCATCGGGATGCCCGGCACCGCCTCCTGCGCGGTGAACGTGCTGGCCGCCACGGCCGCGACGATCGCGCACACCGCGAACGCCCCGACCACCCAGCGCCCGCCGGCCCGCGGCCTCGGGGGAGCGGTGATCGTCACGCGTCCGTCCTCTCGCCGCCGCGCGTGTCACCGTCGCGGTCGCCGGTCGCCACACGGCCCGCGCCCCCGCCGACGCGTGTGTCGCCATCGCGCGTCTCGCTCTCGGGCGCCGGGGTGCGGGCGCGGCGCAGGGCCACGGCGGTGCCCGCGGCCAGCACCAGCAGCGCTCCCACGATCCAGACGACGGCCATCCCCGCCCCGCCGTTCGCCGCCGCTTCGGCGGCGTCGGCTCCGGACGCGTCGGCTTGGGCCGGGGCCTGCGTCACGGCCGTGGCGTCCGCAGCGAGGTTGAAGCTGATCTTGCCCGTGACCGGATGCCCGTCGGCCGACAGGATCCGGTAGCCCACCACATAGGCCCCGCCCGCCCGCAGCGGTTTGACCTTGACCGACACCTTCTCGGCGGCGACCTCGGCCGATCCGTCGGCCCACGCCGTCCCGTCGGCCCCGGTCACGCCCACCTGCGCGTAGCCCTGGCGTACCGCCTGGTCGAAGACGAGCGTGATCCGCGCGGGCGCGGCGGTCAGCGTCGCCCCGTCCTTGGGGTCGCTGCCGACCAGCACGTTGTGCGCCTGCGCCGGGAGAGCGACGCCCACCCCGGCGACCGCGAGCAGCACGATCACGAAGAGCCGCCTCACGAACACCTCCAGTTTCGCCGCCGGGCGGGCCGGTGAACCGTGCCCCACAACATGACCCCCAACTCGTCGCCGTCGGAACGCCGCCGAATGCCTCGCCCTCAGACGAGGACGCGGGAGGACCCGGCGATCGTTTCCAGAACCCGCATATCGTCTCACCATGACGAACCTGTTCGGCGGCGCCGCCCCCTACTACGCCAAGTACCGGCCCGGACACGGAGAGGCCGCCATCGACTGCCTGGCGCGGGCGTTCGGCCCCAAGAGCCGGGTGCTCGACCTCGGCTGCGGCCCCGGTACGGTGGCGATCCCGCTGGCGCCCGCCGTGCGCGAGGTGATCGCCGTGGACCCGGACACCGACATGCTGGCCGAGGGCGAGCGCGTCGCCGCCGGTACGCCGGACATCCGCTGGCTGTCCGGCGACTCCACGACGCTGGCCGCGTTGCCGCCCTTCGACGACGTCGTCATGGGCAGGTCGTTCCACTGGATGGACCGCAGAGCCGTACTGGCCGAGCTGGACCGGCTGCTGCCGCCGGACGGCGCGGTGGCCCTCATCGGGCCGTCGCGCGACCCGGGCGAGCAGCCGTGGGAGCCGGTCGTCCGGCCGGTGCGCGCCGCGTTCGCGTCGGACGAGCCGCTGGCGGCCGGCTCCTTCCAGGCCACCGGGGAGCACCCCCACGACGTGCTCGTGGACTCGCCGTTCGACCGGCTGGAGTCGAGCCTGTTCGAACAGCGGCTGAGCTGGGACCTCGATGCCGTGCTCGGGTTGCAGCTGTCGTACTCCTACACCACTCCCACCAAGCTCGGCGACCGGATGACGGAGTTCACCGACGCGGTCAGACAGGTGCTCATCGCCGACAACCCGTCGGGCGTGTGGGAGGAGCGGGCGGTCACCGAGGTGCTGATCGCCCGCCGCTCCTGAGCCGCCCGCCGGGTCGCCAGGGGACGGTCACGCCCAGATGCCCATGACCTGCCAGATCCGCCTGGTAAGCGCGTTCACCAGGCCGATCTCGGAGCACAGCTCGCGGGTCCTGCCGACCGAGTCGCGGATCTCCCGCTTGGCCGCCGGGTCACGCAGGTACACCTCGACCACCACGTCACGCGGGATGGCGAACCGCCTGATCATCGGCCCGGGCGGCGCCAGCATGATCCTGGCCATGATCCCCAGGATGATCGGCGAGGCGACACCCAGCATGAGCCGCCGGTACCGCGGCATCCTCGGCACCCGGTCGCGCAGGTAGTGCCGGGCGAACGAGATGTGCCTGGCCTCCTCCGCGATGTGGATGCGCATGATCGTCTCTTCGAGCGGGTGGTGGACCTGGTCGTCCTTGAGCACCTTGCGCTGGACGTGGTCGATCGGGTCCTCGCCGCCGAGCACGAACACGAAGAACAACTCGGTCGAGATCAGCGGGATCCAGGGGGCCACCTGCGCGAGCAGGCTGAGCGGCCCCGGCATGCCGCGCACCGGGAGCTTCGTTCGGTTGACGAACTCCTGGAACATCATCCCGTGATGTCCCTCTTCGATGGTCTCGTGGTAGACGTAGCGGAATTCGGGGGACCCGTTCGGCAGCCGGTAGGCGTAGTTGAGCAGGCCCCGTTTGAGCAGGTTCTCGAACTGCAGCCCGATCTTCATCGCCGTGGCCACCCGCCACAGCCCGATCCTGGCCCGCGTCTCGGGGGAGCGGCCGCGGTACCACGGATGGCCGCCGAGCTTGTCGACCTCGGGCAGCTCCCAGCGGGGATCGGTCTGGTCGACGAGGAACTCCGGATCGTCCCAGGGGATGTCCTTGTACGGCTCCCAGTGCTTGTCGACCGACGCCTTCGAGAGGCGGGCGATGACCGCCTCGTAGGTGCTCCGGTCGTCGTTCTCCCTGGCGGCGGTAGAGCTCGGTGCGCGTGTCATCGCCTGCTCCTCTCCTCGCCCGGTAATTGTACGAAGCATCTAATAAGAGAGGAAGAGTGAGGTGGATCACAGATCGTCCGGGCTTATGCCCACCTCGGCAGCGGCCGTCCTGCGGACGAGCTGGGTGGCCCAGCGGCGCGTCACGACCCTGGGATGGACGTGGATCTGGATGGCCAGCCCGTCGTGCAGCGCGAAGATCCGCCAGGTGGACTCCTCGGGATCGGGGCAGACGAAGTCGCCCGACGCCACGCCGGCCTCGATGATCCCGCGCAGCACCACCCTGCCCCGCGTGTCGAGCCGTCGCGAGGTCTGCTCCAGCTCCTTGTTCCGCATGGACTCCGCCCACGCGTCGATCCACAGCCGCCAGCCCTCCGCCGAGCCCGCGGGGGAGGAGCGCCGCAGCAGGAAACGCAGTTTTTCGCGCGGGGGGCTCGACGAGCGCTCGATTTCGTCCAGAAGATCGAGATGGATCCGAGCGGCGTAGGCGAACGCCTGCGCGAACAGCTGATCTTTGGTCTCGAAGTGGTAGAAGAGCAGTGCCTGGCTCACGCCGGCGGCCCTGGCGATGTCGACCGTCCTGGTATGCCCGAACCCCTGCTCGGCGATGACCTCGCAGGCCGTCTTCAGTAAATCCTCGCGCCGTAATCGGCTGAAACCCCGTGTCACAGCGGGCCACTTTAACTACTAGCCCGGGGGATTTGTAGGACAAACCGGGCACCGGTGTCGGAATCTTCGACCGTGAGAGTACCACCGTGCGCTTCGGCGATCTCGCGGGCGATGGACAGCCCGAGCCCTGTGCCCCCGTCTTCGCGGTTGCGTGAGGTGTCCAGCCGGGTGAACCGGCGGAACACGATCTCGCGCTGGTCCGGCGCGATCCCCGCGCCGTCGTCCTGGACCTCCAGTACGGCCCCGCCGGGCCGCTCGTCGACGGTCACGGTGATCGTGGACTCGGCGTGCCGCTCGGCGTTGTCGAGCAGGTTCGCGAGCAGCCGGCTCAGGCGCATCCGGTCTCCGGTCACCACCACCCCCGCACGCAGGCGCCGCACCACCCGCTTGCCGGGCGCCCTGCGTACCAGCTCCTCCTCGACCAGCTCCGCCAGGTCCACGCCGACGCCGACGCCGGGCGCGCCCGCGTCGAGCTTGGCCAGCGTCAGCAGGTCGGCGACGATGGCCTGCAGCCGGTCGAGGCTCGCCAGCAGGGCCACGGAGGTCCGCGGCCAGTCGGCCTCGTCCGGATGGAGCATGGCCTCCTCGATCTGGGTGCGCATGGCGGTGATCGGGCTGCGCAGGTCGTGCGAGGCGTCGGCGGCGAACCTGCGCTCCTGCTCGACCGCGTGCTCCAGCCGGTCCAGGGTCTGGTTCACGGTCCAGGCGAGGTCGTCGAGCTCGTCCCGGTGCGGCAAGGGCGGCACCCGGCGACCCAGGTCCGTGGCGGTGATCTCGGCCAGCTCGGTCTTGATGGCCGTGACGGACCGCAGCGCCCTGGTCACCGTCATCCAGGCCACGTAGGTCGCGATCGCGGAGAGCAGCAGCACGGAGAGCAGCACGCCCAGCATGTAGAGCGGGCTGATGTACCAGGGGACGACGGGGGTGTAGGCGTAGACCATCCAGCTCGTCGCGCCGACCAGCGTCCGGTACCCCACGGTGATCAGGCAGTCCCCGTCTGGTACCCGCGAGGTGCAGACGACGGCGTCCACCCGATTGTCGTCGCCCGTGGACGTGTCTGTGGTGAGCGGTGGCTGGCCCAGCAGCTTCGGACTGGCCTGCCGCACTATGCCCTGGTCGTCGACCACCTGGATGAGGTCGACATCCTCGGTGATCACTATCGGCCTGACCTGCTCCGGCGCGGTCCGCTGGATGGCGAGCGAGACCCGGTGCGCCGCCTTGGCCGCGTGCTCGGTCTCGTGCGCGGCGACCAGGGCGTGCGCGAGCGGTGTGACGAGCACCGCGATGAGGGAGTAGCCGGCCAGCGTGGACAGCAGCGCGGCCGCCGTCAGCCTGCGCCGCACCGACCATGTGACGAACACCCCTCAGCCCTCCGTGATCGGGAGCCGCATCACGAATCGGGCGCCGCGGTCGGAGTCCTCCAGGGTCAGGGTGCCCGCGTGGGCCAGCGCGATCTCGCGGGCGATGGCCAGTCCGAGCCCGGTACCGCCGGCGTCGCGGTCGCGCGCGGCGGCCAGCCGCGTGAAGCGCTGGAACACGACCTCCCGCTGGTCGGGCGCGATGCCCGCGCCGTCGTCGAGGACTTCGAGCACGGCCAGCCCGAGGTCGCGCCGTACGGACACCACGACCTGGGACTCGGCGTGGCGCTCGGCGTTGTCCAGCAGGTTGGTGAGCAGGCGGGCCAGCTGGAGCCGGTCGCCCATGACGGTCACGCCCGGTCGCAGCGTGGTGATCACCGGCTTCGACCGTCGCCTGGCCGTCTCGGCGCCGGCCAGCTCGGCCAGGTCCACGGGCTCGCGCTCGGCGGGGGCGCCCGCGTCGAGCCTGGCCAGCGTCAGCAGGTCGCCGACGATGGCCTCAAGGCGGTCCAGGCAGCCCAGCAGCGCCACCCCGGTCCGCCGCCAGTCGGCGTCGGCGGGGTACAGCATGGCCTCCTCGATCTGGACGCGCATGGCGGTGATCGGGCTGCGCAGGTCGTGCGAGGCGTCGGCGACGAACCTGCGCTGCCGCTCGACCGCCTGCTCCAGCCGGGCGATCGGCGTGAGGGTCCTGGCCACCGCCCGCGACACCCCGAACCAGGTCAGCGCCACCAGCGCGAGCGAGTCGCCGCCCAGGAACCCCAGCACGGCCGGGTGGACGTAGCGCGGCACCATGGCCCTGGCCGCGTAGACCAGCCAGTCGCCGTCCCGCTCGTAGACGCGCAGGACGACCAGGATCTCGCACCGGCCGGGGAAGTCGGGCAGGTCGCACACGACCTGGGTACGGCCGGCGTTGTCGCGGTCGGGCGTCAGCCGGCTCATGGGCGGACGGCCGGTCAGGTTCTCCGTCGTGGACACCACGCGCCCGGCCGGGTCGACGACCTGGATCCCGTCCACCTCGCTCCTGATCCGCGCGGGCAGCTCGTCCCGCTTGACCAGGTGCACGACGCGCAAGGCGGCGGTGAGCGCCTCGTTCGTGCGGTATTCGATCGCCGTGGTGCGCACCGCGTACAGCACGAACGCGCTCACCACGACGCACAGCAGCGCCATGGCGACGCTCGCGAACAGCGTCAGCCGCGCGCGCACGGACCGCCCGAACCGTGTGACCACACCTTTCCCCCCGGAGATCAGCCGATCACACTAAGTCACCCCCATCCTAATTAACGGAGATTCGGCGACAAATCAGCATAAAACGCCGCCCGAACGGCGCTCTATGCGTGCCGCATTCGGCTGGTTAGAGTAAGTGAGCACTGATGCCAGGGAGACGATGTGAACCTTGATGAGTATCGGCGTACCGCCAGGGCCTGGCTCCTCGACAACGCCCCGTCCGGGGAGCCCCCCGAGGGCGATCCGGTCGCCAGGGCCAAGGACTTCATGGCCAGGCTCTACGACGCCGGATACTCCGGCATCACCTGGCCGGCGCGCTGGGGCGGCCAGGGGCTGACGCAGGCGGAGGAGCGCGCGTTCGCCGCCGCGGCCCGCGACTTCACGTTGCCCACGTACGTCTTCTCGATCGGCCTCGGCATGACCGGCCCGACCCTGGTCGACCGGGGCACCGACGAGCAGCGCGAACGCTTCCTCCGGCCACTGCTGCGCGGCGAGGAGATCTGGTGCCAGCTCTTCTCGGAGCCGGGCGCGGGCAGCGACGTGGCCAGCCTGCAGACCAGGGCCGTACGCGACGGCGACGGCTGGATCGTCAACGGCCAGAAGGTCTGGACCTCGGTCGCCCACCACGCCGACTGGGGGCTGCTGCTGGCCCGCACCGACGTCGAGGTGCCCAAGCACAAGGGCCTGACCATGTTCGTGGTCGACATGCGCCATCCGGGCGTGACGGTCCGGCCGCTCAAGGACATGACCGGCCGGGCCAACTTCAACGAGGTCTTCTTCGACGACGTCCCCATCCCCGACGAGCACCGCGTCGGCGAGGTCAACGACGGCTGGAGCGTCGCGGTCACGACCCTCCTGCACGAGCGGCTGTCCATCTCGGCGGGCGTCGGCATGGGCTCGGGCAAGGACGACCCCACCTCACTGGCGGCGCTGCGCCAGGTGGTCGACACCGCCGACCCGCTGGTCAGGGACGAGCTCGTCGAGCTGCACATCCGCACGCGCGCGCTCGCGCTGTTCAACCAGCGCCTGTCCCAGGAGACCAAGGCGGGGATCTTCCCCGGCGCCCGCGGCAGCGCCGCCAAGCTGCTGCTGGCCGAGCTGTACATGTTCCAGGCGGACCTCGCGACCCGGCTCGTCGGGCCCGAGTCGGTCGTCGGCGGCCACCCGCTGGCCCACGCGATCTCCCAGGCCCCGGGCATGTCGCTGGGCGGCGGCACCAACGAGATCATGCGCAACATCATCGGCGACCGGGTGCTCAACCTGCCGCCCGAGCCCCGGGTGGACAAGACCGTGCCGTTCAAGGACCTGAAGGTGGGGACACAGGGGTGAAGCTCGTACTCAGCCAGGAGCAGCAGGAGCTGCGCGCCGCCGTCCGTTCGTTCCTCGCCGCGGCCTCGCCGCTGCCCAAGGTCCGCGACGGCTACGACCGGGAGGTGTACGCGCGGCTCAACGGCGAGCTCGGTCTGTCCGGGCTGATCGTCCCGGAGGAGTACGGCGGCGCGGGCGCGGGCTTCGCGGAGCTGGCCGTCGCGCTGGAGGAGACGGGCGCCGCGCTGCTGCCCGGGCCCTTCCTGGCCACGGTGTTCGCCACGATCGCGCTGACCCGGGTGCCGGACAAGGAGCTGCTGACCGGCATCGCCGAAGGCCGCGTCGTGGCCACCCTCGCCCAGCCGCCGGCCGACTCCGATGTAACCGTCTCGGGCGAGCCCGGCGGTGGGGTGACCGTGCGCGGCACGCTGGCCCAGGTGCTGGGCGGCATGGAGGCCGACGTCCTCGTGGTGCCCGCGCTGACCGGCGACGGCGTGGTCATGACGGCCGTCGACCTGACCGCGCCCGGCGTCACCAGGACCGCCCTGGAGACGCTCGACCTGACCCGCGGCCAGGCCCAGGTGACCTTGGACGGCGCGCCGGGCCGGGTGATCGGCCCGGCGGCGCCGGGCGTCGGCGACCGGCTCGCCGTGGCGCTGGCGGCCGAGCAGCTCGGCGTGCTGCGCGCCGCGCTGGACGCCATCGTCGCCTACGCCAAGATCAGGGTCGCCTTCGGCCGGTACATCGGCTCCTACCAGGGGGTCAAGCACAAGCTCGCCGACATGCACTGCAAGCTGGAGCAGGCCGAGTCGATCGTCCGCTTCGCCGCCTGGGCCGCCGACGAGTCGCCGGGCGAGCTGCCCGCCGCCGCGGCGCTGGCCCAGGCGTACGTGGGGCGGGCCTGCTTCGAGGTGGCCCGCGACCACCTGCTGCTGTACGGCGGCATCGGCTACACCTGGGAGCACGACGCGCACCTGTTCTACAAACGGGCCAAAGCCGACGAAGTGCTGCTCGGCCCGCCGCGAATACACCGGGCCCGCCTCGCCGACCTGCTGGAGCTGTGATGGACATCAACGGCCTGCCCGGCTTCTACGCGATCGCCTCCGCCGACCCCGACCGGCTCGCGGTCATCGACGTGGACGGCTCCCGGACCACGTACGGCGAGCTGCTCGCCCGGGTCAACCAGGTGTCACACGGCCTGCGCGCCCGCGGGCTCGTCGACGGCGACGTGGTGGCCGGCGTGCTGCCGAACGGCCTCGACGCGGTGATCATGATCATGGCGACGGGGCAGATCGGCCTCTACTACGTGCCGATCAACTGGCATCTCACCGAGGCTGAGGTGGCCTACATCCTGGACGACTGCGACGCCAAGATCGTGGTCACCGCGAACGGCCACGTACCCGGGAGCGAGATCGGCACGGCCGGGCTGGCCGAGGGGCAGCCCGCGGACGCGCCCGGCGGACGGATGGCCGGGGCCGTCATGTGGTACACCTCCGGCACCACCGGCTTCCCCAAGGGCGTGCAGCGGCGGCTGTCCGGAGCCGAGCCCGAGGCGCTCGTCCCGCTCTACGTGTGGTTCCTCGGCGAGATCGTGGACCTGGTGCCCGGCGAGGCCGTGCACCTGGTCACCTCGCCGATGTACCACTCGGCGCCGTGCGCCCACACGCAGTTCGCGCTGCACCTCGGCCACACCGTGGTGATCACGCCGCGCTTCGAGCCGGAGAACATCCTGGAGCTGGTCGAGCGGCACCAGGTGACGAACGCGATGATGGTGCCGACCATGTTCCACCGGATGCTGCAGCTGCCCGCCGAGGTCAGGGCGCGCTACGACGTGTCGAGCCTGCGCCAGGTCGTCCACACCGCCGCCGCCTGCCCGGTGGCGGTCAAGCGGGGGATCATGGAGTGGTGGGGGCCGGTGCTCTACGAGTACTACGGCTCGACCGAGTCGACGATCGCCTTCTCGGTCAAGCCGCACGACTGGCTGGAGCGGCCCGGCACGGTGGGCCGGCCGGCGCCCACGTTCGAGGCCAAGATCCTCGACGAGGCCGGGAACGAGCTGCCGCCCGGTGAGCCGGGCATGATCTACGTCAAGTCCAGCCTGGGCACGTTCGAGTACCGCAAGGACCCGGCGAAGACGGCCGCCAGCATGCGCGGCGACTGGTACACCCCCGGCGACATCGGCTACCTGGACAAGGACGGCTTCCTGTTCCTGTGCGACCGGCGCACCGACCTGATCGTGTCCGGCGGGGTCAACATCTACCCGGCCGAGATCGAGGCCGCGCTGCTGGAGCACCCCTCCGTGGCGGACGTGGCCGTCATCGGGGTGCCCGACGAGGAGTGGGGGCACAGCGTGGTCGCCCTCGTCCAGCCCGTCGCGGGCGTCACGGGCGAGGCCGAGCTCACCGCCGAGCTGCTGCGGCACTGCGAGCCACGGATCGCCCGGTTCAAGCACCCGAAGGTGATCGAGTACCGGGACGCGCTGCCCCGCACGCCGACGGGGAAGCTGTCCCGGTCCAAGGTCAGGCAGGAGTTCCTGGACGCGCGGTGAAGACCAGCTCGTCGGAGTAGCGTGCCCCGTCCGGCCCGTCGCCCAGATAGAAGCGGGTCGACAGCGTACGGTCGGCCGTGTCGAACACCGTGCTCCAGATCGTGCGGAACGGCATGTCCCTGTCCGGCCCCACCTCGGCCAGGCTCTTCCGCAGGTCGTCCGGCGACATGGTGGCGCCCTTGCTCCGCTCGTACAGCGAACGCAGCCGCCCGAACGTCTGGAGGCTGGCCTCGGTGTCCGGGGGCAGGTTCATCGGGTCGGGGTTGAGATGCAGCAGGTGGTTGGTGACGCAGAGCGGCGCGTCGCCGAACTCGATGATGTGCTCCTTGCCGTCCGTGCCCCGCTCCCACACGAACGCCCCGCCGTGCGCGTCGGCGACGAGGTAGTGCAGCGGCGCGCCGTGGTCGTACTGCTTCGCGCCGAGCAGCGCCTGCTTGGCCTGCTCCACGTTCTCGCAGGTGTCGACGACGAACCTGGGCAGCTGCACGCTGTTCAGCCCGACCTGCGGCAGGGGGTTCTGCGGTGGCGCGGCGGTGACGATGTCGGCGATGAGCAGCATGACGACCAGGCCGGCCTCGTTGACGCCGTCCATGCAGCCGTCGAGCTCGTTCATCGTGATGACGGTCGAGGCCAGGCCGGTGTCGGGCACCGTGGTGATCACGTACGGCCTGGCCGCCATCGGCAGCTCGCCCGGCCGCGGCGCCTGGCCCATGATTTCGCTGATCGTCGCGGTGAAGAAGTCGTAGTTGCGGCCCACCCGGCCGTGGCCGTCGGTGCTCGCGGACGGCGGGCACCACAGCGCCGAGCAGCCCGAGCCCGCGGGCGCGTAGCTCAGCCCGTCAAGGGCCAGGTCGTCCTGGTCGGGGTCGAGGCCGAGCGCCGCGGCGGCGCCGTCCATGCGGGCGTGATGCTGCGGCCAGTGCCGCTCGAACCAGGTCCGGCGGGCCCGGTTGACGGCGGGGTCGAGGGGCCTCGGCGCCCAGCCGAGCCGGCGGGCCTCTTCGGTGAGCGCCCGGCCGATCTCGGCCTGGCTGCCGTGGAGGGTCAGGTGCCGGACGAGCTGGAAGTCGTCCCGGCCGCCGGCGATCTGCGTCATGTTCTTCATGTTCGCCAGGCTGCCGCCGGCCGCTGACCGTTCTCCTACCGTCCGCTGACCATCCCCGGTCAGCGGGGTCCGCGTACGGCGCGGCGGTAGCGCTCCGACAGCCGCAGGACGTGCTCGGCCAGCTCAGGCGGGTCGAGCACCTCGAAGTCCACGCCGATGAACCCGATCCACACGGCCATCCCGTGCAGGTCGTCGCCGCCCAGCCTGGTCAGGCAGGTGGCCTCGTCGACCGGCTCGATCTCCAGCCCCAGCGGCAGCCGGCGCATCGCCTCAGCCGGACTGTGCAGCAGCACCGTCGCGTGGTAGCGCCACATCGCCGTGTTCACGCCCTTCTCCACGTACGCGGCCACGTCACCGTCGCCCGGCAGCTCGCGGGGCGTGAACCGCGGCCCGGTGGCCGGTACGCGCGGAACGACGCGGTCCACCCGGAACGTCCGCCAGTCCTGCCGCTCGATGTCGTAGCCGACCAGATACCAGCGGCCGCGCCGGTGCACGAGCCGGTGCGGCTCGACCTCGCGCAGGGCCGAGGAGCCGTCGTGGCCGGTGTAGTCGAAGCGGAGCCGTTCGTGGTCGCGGGCCGCGTTGGCGATCGTGGTCAGCACCTCGGGCGGCACAGACGGGCCGCCGCCGGGGATCTGGACCGTGTAGGTGTTCAGGGCGTTGACCCGGCGGCGCAGCCGCGACGGCAGCACCTGCTCCAGCTTGGCCAGGGCGCGCACGGAGGTCTCCTCGATGCCCTGG
This sequence comes from Nonomuraea sp. NPDC049141, assembly GCF_040648415.1. Taxonomy (NCBI): domain Bacteria; kingdom Bacillati; phylum Actinomycetota; class Actinomycetes; order Streptosporangiales; family Streptosporangiaceae; genus Nonomuraea; species Nonomuraea sp. NPDC049141. The sequence continues at coordinate 851,823 of NZ_JBEZDR010000001.1, read as the reverse complement.
ACGCCGCCGCCCGCCGCCCGGCCGAGCCCGACGGCCACCGCCACGGCCTCCTCGTCGTCGAGCAGCAGCGGCGGCAGCGCGGCCCCCGCGCCGAGCCGGTAGCCGCCCGCGACGCCCGGTGTGGCGTGCACCGGGTAGCCGAGGCTGCGCAGCCGCTCGATGTCGTTGCGGATCGTCCTGGTCGAGACCCCGAGCCGGGCGGACAGCTCGGGCCCTGACCACTCCTTGTGCGCCTGGAGCATGGAGAGCAGCTTGAGCAGGCGGGCCGAGGTGTCCAACATGCCTGCCAGTCTGCCCGCTATCGCGGAAAGTTTCGTTCCGCATTGAGGACGATCTCGCCGCGCGTCGGCGGTGCGCTCCAGCGGAACCTACTCGGCGGTGACCAGCAGCACCGCCTTGCCGACCAGTTCCCTGGACGCCAGCGCGGCGTGCGCCTCGGCCGCCCGCTCCAGCGGCACGGCCAGGCCGATCACCGTGGTGAGCCGGCCCGCCGCCGTCTCGGCCATCGCCCGCTCGGCCAGCCGCCTGAAGCGCTCGGGCGTGAACTGGACCTGCTCCATGCCGACCAGGCGGACGTCCCGCGCCTCGGCCTCGCCCGGATCCACCTGGGCGGTGGAGCCGCTCGGTACGCCGTACGCGAAGAACGTCCCGCCACGCACCACCAGGTGGAACGCCGCGCTCCCGACCTGGCCACCTACACCGTCGAACACGACGTCGAAGCCGCCTGTGAGCTCGTCATAACCGAGCGTCGTGGTCGCCCCGAAACGTACCGCCGCCTCGCGCTTGGCCGGGTCGTGGGCCGCGGCCGTGACCTCGGCGCCCGCCGCGGCGGCCAGGCGTACCAGAGGCAGGCCCAGCGCCCCGCCCGCGCCCGTGACCAGCACCCGGGCACCCGGCTTGAGCTCGGCGGCGTCGATCAGGCTGAGCGCCGCCGGACCCACCTGGATCAGCGCGCCCGCCGCGCGCCGGCCCACCCCGTCGGGCACCGCGACCAGCGTGTCCACCTCGGCCACCGCCCGCTCGGCGTACCCGCCGGAGGGGAGGAGCGCGGCCACCCGCTTCCCCGTCCACGCCGGATCGACTCCCTCGCCGACGGACAACACCCGCCCGGCCACCCCCGTGCCGGGCACGAACGGCGGCTGGAGCGGGAACCACTCCTTGCCCCATCCCGCCCGCAACTGCGCGTCGATGGACATCACATCCACGACCGAGACGCCGATCACCACCTGCCCCGGACCCGCCACCGGATCCGGGGCCTGCTTGACCGCCAGCACCTCGGGACCGCCGAAACCTGTCACCTCGACAACGTTCATGGCGCCGAGTCTGCTAGCTCAACCTCGGTTGAGGTCAACCGAACAGCTTCTGCGCCTGCTGGATCACCGTCAGCACGGTGAGCGTGCCGAAGAAGGCGATGGACCAGACGAGCGCGCCCAGCCGATACGACCTGACCTTGATGGCCGCCGGCAGCGACCCGCGGTTCAGCACGATCAGCAGGATCGAGTAGACGAACATCATCACCGCCGCGAAGCTGGCCGAGAACACCAGCAGGATCAGCGGCTGGTCGAACCCGAGCAGCAGGATCGTGATGCCGATCAGGACCATCGCCCACACCACGATGAAGTACACGCGGTTCACGGACACGGCCCTGTCCCGCAGGTAGACGGTCTTGATCGTGTCGGAGGCGAGCCGGGAGGTGTAGTCGACGATGCCCATGGCCGAGGCGAACAGCGACAGCGCCCCGATCACCCAGAACATCACGCCGAACCACGGTCCGATCTCCGCGTTCAGCGCCTCCCCCTCGACCTTCAGGAACCCGATGCTGTTGGCCAGCCCCGGCTTACCGAACACCGTGGAGTAGGCGAGCATCGACATCAGCGCGATCGTCAGGAACGACACCAGCGCGAACGTCGACAACTGCTCGACGTTCGCGAAGCGCCACCACTGCCGCCACCGGGCCAGGTTCTCCTTGGTCGGCGCGAACTGGAAGCCGGTCGACGCGGCCGCCTCCTCGTGGCCGGTGACCGGGCTGACCAGACGCGGGACGTACAGGCCCATGCCGAAGCCCTTGTCGCGGATCCAGTTGCTCTGGCACAGGTTCTGGCCGCCACCCGCGCCCGCGTAGGCGATCGCGCCCATCAGCAGCGCGAACTCCAGCGGCGGCACCGGGAACCGCGCGTCGACGGTCAGGCCCTTGCCCAGCGCGACCCAGCTCTCGGCGTTGATGGCGAACAGGATCGCGACCACCGCGAGCGTCAGGACCAGGGCGATCTTCACGAAGATCACCCGTTCCAGCAGGATGTAGATGACGGGCGCCATCGTGAGCCCGATCGCGATCAGCAGCAGCATGCCGATCGCGATCCAGCGCACGCTGCCCTCGCCCGTGCCGGTCAGGTAGGTCATCATCGTGGCCGACGTGGTCACCCAGCCGGGCCACAGGTTCGAGCCGAGCGTCATCAGGACGAAGACGAGGCCCCAGTGCTTCCACATCCTGCTGAAACCGGTCAGCGCGGTCTCGCCGGTGGCCAGCGTGTAGCGCTCGATCTCCATGTTGAGGAACCACTGGGTGATGATGCCGATCGCGGCGCCCCAGACGAACACCAGGCCGACCTGGGAGGCGATGTACGGCCAGAGGATGAACTCGCCGGACGCCAGCCCGACCCCCGCGCCGACCAGGCCGGGGCCGATGATGCGCCAGGTTGATCGGGGAGGGTCCGGCAGATCGCGGACGGTGACGGACGGGAGGACTCGTGTGGGAACGGTCGGTGTGAACTCCGCCATGTCGATCTCCTTGCGTCGACGCGCGTAAGCATCACATTACATAGATCTGTAACGTTGGTGGAATAGCCGGTCAACCCTTCTCCAGCACGTATTCCCCGTCCTCGGTGAATCCCGTGACCCGCGCGCCCGACCCCATCAGCCCGCCGAGCACCTCCCGCACCGCCAGCCGCCACGCACGGGCCGCCCCCGGGTCCTCACGGCGCAGCGTCTCGATGTCGTACGGCGTCCCGACCAGCACCACCGGCCCGTCCGCAGGGCCGATCACCGGCCGCGGCCCGCTCACTTCCACCCCCCGCGTGTACGGCCCGGCGGACGGCTCCGGCGGCGGCTCCGTCAGCCGCCAGACGGCGAGCAGCCGGTCGGACGCGTCGCCCTCGTTGATCGCGTCGGCCATGACGCCGTAGAAGTCCTCCAGGTAGCGCTCCGGCCGGGCGCCCAGTTTGGTCAGGTTGAACCGGGCGTTCCTGCGTACGAGCGGGTCGAACGTCCAGGTGATCCTGGCCAGCCCGCGCTCCACGCACCAGGCCCGCTGGTGCAGCTTGAGCGCGTAGCCGATGCCGCGCCCGATCGCCGCCCCCGTCACGTGCGAGTGCAGCGTCCGGTCCGCCGCCAGGAAGCCGACCGAGGCCCCGACCAGCCTGTCGCCCTCGTACGCCCCGGCCACGTAACCGCCCGTGTGCGCGAAGCCGATCATCAGCTCCACCGGCACGGGCGCGTTGCGCGGGTCGGGGTGCCAGATGTCGTCGTACAGCCGGTAGACGTCCTGGAACTCGTGGATGTCACGCAGCTCACGGATCGTCACACCGGTCTTCTCGGCCGCCTCACGGGCGGCGGCCGCTTCCGCACTCGTCATTGCGTCTACCTACCCGCCACCTGTCGGACCAGCCGTTCCGTGAGGAACCGGTGCACGTTGCCGCCGATGATCTTCGTGACGTCCGCCTCCGGCAGGCCGCGCTTGAGCAGGCCCTCGGTGACCATGGGCAACCCCGCCGGACCCTCCAGACCGGGGATCGCGGACTTCGGGTCGAGGCCCTCGATGAGGTCGCTCTCGCAGCAGGGCGGCGTCAGCTCGTCCATGACCTCGCGGATGAAGTCGGGGCCGAGCCCGACGTGGTCGATCCCGGCTACGTCCGCCACGTGCTCGATGTGGTCGAGCAGCCGGTCGAGCGAGATGTCGGCCGCGCGGTCGGTGAGGAACGGCGCGAAGAAGTTCACGCACACCACGCCGCCGGTCGCCGCCACGCCGCGCAACTGGTCGTCGGTGAGGTTGCGGTGATGGTCGCGCAGCGCGCGGGCCGCGGAGTGGGTCGCCATGACCGGCTTCGCGGCCAGTTCCAGCACGTGCGCGACGCCCGGCGCGCCCAGGTGGGAGATGTCGAAGACGATGCCGAGCCGTTCCATCTCCCGCAGGGCCGCGACGCCGTGCGAGGTCAGGCCGCCGCCGGTGGCGTCCTCGCCGCTGCCGTCGGCCAGCGGCGTGCGCCCCCAGTGCGCGATCGAGGCCACCCGCACGCCCAGCCGGTGGACGGTCGAGATCAGCTCCACGCTCGCGTCGAGCCCCGGCATGCTCTCCAGCGCGATGACCAGCGCGATCACGCCGTCGCCGAGAGCCCGGTCGATGTCGCCGCCGTCGAGGCAGATCCGCACCCGGTCCGCGTTGCCCTCCGCGAGCACGTGCGCGCACTCGATCATGCGCAGGGTCTGCCGCAGGGCGCCCTCGGGGCGGTACTGGTCGTCGATGAAGACCGGCAGCACCTGGAGGTTCACGCCGCCCGCGGTGAGTTGGGGCAGCCACCGCTCACGGAAGAACGAGGCCCACAGCGCGGGCGGCCGGGCGGAGACCGCCATCAGCAAGTCGTTGTGGGTGTCGGCCACGACAGCGCGCTCATGTAGGGGGAACGTCATGCTTGGGACCGTATCGCGGCTCTAGGAGGAGCCGGCCGGACGGTAGGCGGTGCGCGGTGGCCGGGCAGTCAACCGGCGGTAGAGCGTCGTGGGGCCGGGCCAGTTGTTCGTGACGCGGCCGTCCGCCGTCTTGTACCAGCTCCGGCATCCGTTGCCCCACACCATTCGCGCCATCGCCGCGTCGAGCTGCCTGCTCCACGCCGCCATCGCCGCGGGCCGCACTTCGATCGGCCCCTGCTCCGACAGGTACGGCAGGCAGGACATGATGTGGTTCACCTGGCATTCGATCATGAAGATGATCGAGTTGTGGCCCAGGTTGGTGTTCGGCCCGTACAGCAGGAACAGGTTCGGGAAGTCCGGCACCGAGATGCCCAGGTAGGCCTCCGCCCCGCCCTTCCACCGCTCCCGCAGCGACTGGCCGCTCCGCCCCGTGACCTCCATCGGCGCGAGGAACTCGGTGCTCCTGAACCCGGTGGCGTAGACGATCGTGTCGACCTCGTACGGTCCCTCGGTGGTCTCGATGCCCTTCGGCGTGATCCGGACGATCGGGTCCGTCACCACGTCCACGTTCGGCCTGGTCAGGGCGGGATAGAAGGCGCTGTCGATGACGACCCGCTTGCAGCCCGGCGGGTAGCCGGGGGTGAGCTTGGCGCGCAACGCCGGGTCGGGGACCTGGTTCCGCAGGTGGTCGAGAGCGCGCTTCTTGAGCAGGCCGACGCTCCAGCCCTGGGCCAGGGCGGGGTAGAGGGTGCCTTCGGCGTACCGGTAGATCCACTCGCGGTAGGCGCGCTGGAGGCCGGGGACGAAGCGGAAGGCGAGCCTGGTCAGGGGGCCGAAGGTGGCGTCGGGCTTGGGGATCACCCAGTTGGGGGTGCGCTGGAACACCGTCAGGTGCTCGGCCTCGGCGGCGACGCGCGGGATGAGCTGGGCGGCCGACGAGCCGTTGCCGATCACCGCGACCCGCCTGCCGGTGAGATCGTGGTCGTGGTTCCAGCGGGCGGAGTGGAAGGACGTGCCCGCGAAATCCTCCATTCCCGAAATGTCGGGTAGGCGAGGGCGGTTGAGCTGGCCGACGCTCATGACGACGAGGTCGAAGGTCTCGGTGGCGCCGGCCGTGCTGACCTGCCAGTGGGAGCCGTCGAAGACGGCCCGCTCGACCTCGCTGCTGAAGCGGATTTTTCTCCTGACACCGTATTTATCAGCGCAATGCGTTAAATAGGCGAGAATTTCGGGTTGTTCCGGGTAGCGGCGGGTCCAGCTCGCGTACTTCTCGAACGAGTAGGAGTAGAGGTGCGACGGGATGTCGCAGCCCGCGCCCGGGTAGCTGTTGTCGCGCCAGGTGCCGCCCAGGTCGGCCGCCTTCTCGAAGACGGTGTAGGAGCGGATCCCGGCCCGTTCGAGCTGGATCGCCATGCACAAGCCGCCGAAACCCGCTCCGATGATCGCGACCCTGGGTGCCATGGCGTCCTCCGCGTGTCAGGATCCACTTACGGTACGCCGAACCTCGTTCGGACAACACCCTTCGCCGCTCACGTACCCGGGCCGCGCGGCCGGTAGTCTGCGCAGGTGGCTGGAGCAATGCTGGCGGATGTGATCGTGGAGCTCGAGGCGGCCTACCCGCCCGCCCGGGCCGAATCCTGGGACGCGGTGGGCCTGGTCTGCGGAGACCCGGAGCAGGAGGTGCGGCGGGTACTGTTCGCGGTCGACCCGGTGGCGGCCGTCGCCGAGGAGGCCGTCGAGTGGGGCGCCGACCTGATCGTCACCCACCATCCCCTCTATCTGCGCGGCACCACCAGCGTCGCCGCGACCACACCCAAGGGCCGCCTCCTTCATAAGCTGATAAAGAACGACATCGCCCTCTATACGGCCCACACCAATGCCGACGTGGCGAACCCCGGCGTCTCCGACGCCCTGGCCCGCGCCGTCGGCCTGACCGGCGAGCTGGTGCCGCTGCGCCCGTTCCCCGACGACCCGGGGCGCGGGCTCGGCCGCATCGGCGACCTGCCGTCGGAGATGACGCTGGGGGAGTTCGCCGAGCGGGCCGTCGCCGGACTGCCGGAGACCGCGCACGGCATCCGCGTGGCGGGCGCGCTGTCCCGCCGCGTCGCGCGCGTGGCCGTCAGCGGGGGAGCGGGCGACTCCCTCCTCGGTACGGCGCGCGCCGCGGGGGTGGACGTGTTCCTCACCGCGGACCTGAGACACCATCCGGCCAGCGAGTTCGTCGAGCAGGGCGGGCCGGCGCTGATCGACGCCGCGCATTGGGCCACCGAGTGGCCATGGCTCGACAGCGCCGCGTCCATCCTGGGTTCGAGTGGCGTTACCGTTGAGACGCGCGTCTCCGCCACGGTCACCGATGCTTGGACAAGAGGATATTGATCATGAAAGCAGCCCCTGAGGCCCAGAAGCGACTGCTCGACCTGGCTGACCTGGACTCCGTGGTCGACCGGCTGGCGCACCGCCGCCGTACCCTGCCTGAGCTGGTGGAGATCGACGAACAGTCGAAGCGATACGCCAAGCTCGTCACCGACGTGATCGAGGCCGAGACCCAGGCCGGCGACCTGGCCCGCGACCAGGCCAAGGCCGAGAACGACGTCGAAGCCGTCCGCAGCCGCGCCGACCGCGACCAGAAGCGGCTCGACTCCGGCGCGGTCAGCTCGCCGAGGGACCTGGCGAGCCTCCAGTCCGAGATCGTCTCTCTGCAGAAGCGCCAGGGCGACCTCGAAGAGGTCGTTCTGGAGATCATGGAACGCCGCGAGGCGGCCGACACCAAGGTCGTCGACCTGGTCGCGCAGCGCGACGAGATCGCCGCCACCCGCGCCGCCGCCGAGGACCGCCGCGACGCCCTGCTCGCCGACATCGACAAGGAGGCGGGCGAGGTCCAGGCCCAACGCGCCGCCGTCGTCGGCGACATCCCGGCCGACCTGCTCACGCTCTACACCAAGCTCAAGGATCAGTACTCTGTCGGCGCCGCCATGCTCAGGGGCGGCCGGTGCCAGGGCTGCAAGGTGGCCCTGTCGATCGCCGAGATGAACCGCATCAAGGCCGCGCCGCACGACGAGGTGCTGCGTTGCGACGAATGCCGCCGCATTCTCGTACGTACTCCCGAGTCGGGCCTGTGACCTCCTACATCGTCGAAGCGGACGGCGGCTCGCGCGGCAACCCCGGGCCCGCCGGCTACGGCGCCGTGGTCATGGACGCCGCCGACCGCCAGGTGCTGGCGGAGGCGGCGGAGGCGATCGGCGTCACGACCAACAACGTGGCCGAGTACCGCGGGTTGATCGCCGGGCTGACGGCGGTGCTCGACCTGGGGGGCGAGGGGGCCCCGGTGGCGGTACGCATGGACTCCAAACTGGTCATCGAGCAGATGGCCGGCCGCTGGAAGATCAAGAACGAGGGCCTGCGCCCGCTCGCCCTGGAGGCCGGCAAACTGGCCAGGCGGCTGCGGGTGACGGAGTGGACCTGGATCCCGCGCGAACAGAACCGGCACGCGGACCGGCTGGCCAACGAGGCGATGGACGCCGCCGCCAAGGGGCTGGCGTGGCGGGCGGGCGGCACGGCCGTACAGGCTGAGCCCCGTACCTCCCCGCGATCCACCTCGAACGGCTCGGCAACCGCGACCGGCTCGGGAACCGCTCCCGGGTCGGGGACCGCTACCGGCTCGGGAACCGCGACCGATCTGTCGGCCCCGTCCGCTTCGCTGGCCACCGCCCAGCAGCGGAGCCAGCCGAGCAGCGGGACCGGGTGGAGCCCGCCGACCCGAGTGGCGACGTCCCTGCTCCTGCTGCGCCACGGCGAGACCCCGCTGTCCGTCGAACGCCGCTTCTCCGGCCTCGGCGACGCCGAACTCACCGCCAACGGCCTGGCGCAGGCGGCCGCGGCCGCCGAGCGCCTGTCCCGCGACCCGTACCGCCTGGACGTGATCGTCAGCTCCCCCCTCAAGCGCGCCAGGCAGACCGCGGAGGCGGTCGCCCAGCGCACGGGGCTCGGCGTGGAAGTGGACGACGACCTCAGAGAGGCCGATTTCGGCGCCTGGGAAGGCCACACGTTCACGGAGGTCCAGCGCGGCTGGCCCGCCGAACTGGCCGCCTGGCTCGCCGACCCCAACACCGCGCCGCCCGGCGGCGAGAGCTTCGAGGCCGTGGCCCAGCGCATCCAGCGAGCGCAGGAGCGCCTGGTCGAGCGGTATGAGGGCCGGACGGTGCTCATCGTGTCGCACGTGACGCCCATCAAGACGCTGCTGCGGTTCGCGCTGATGGCGCCTCCGGTGACGTTGTACCGCATGCACCTGGATCTGGCGTGCCTGTCGCTGGTCGAGCACTACGCCGACGGCCAGGCCGTGGTGAAGTCCTTCAACGACACCTCCCACCTACGCTGACCTCCTGCACCTGTCGACCGGCTGATGATCTCCGCAGGTTTGATAACCTTCACATCAGACGAGCCGGCCGGGCGGCCGCGTCGGGCCCTTCGCGGGCCCGCCGAGGAAGGTCCGGGCTCCACAGGGCAGGGTGGTCGGTAACGCCGACCCGGGGCGACCCGCGGGACAGTGCCACAGAAAGCAAACCGCCTCCCGATCTTTCTGGAGGTAAGGGTGAAACGGTGGTGTAAGAGACCACCAGCGCCCACGGCGACGTGGGCGGCTAGGTAAACCCCACCCGGAGCAAGGTCAAGAAGGGACGCTCTCCGGAGCGTCCCGCGCGCGACGTTCGAGGGCTGCCCGCCCGAGCCGCGCGGGTAGACCGCTTGAGGCCGCCGGCAACGACGGCCCTAGATGGATGGTCGCCCCTTCGTTTCGACGAAGGACAGAACCCGGCCTACAGGCCGGCTCGTCTTACACAGCCCTCTGACTAGGGGCTTGGGTTCTTTTCTCGTTGTGAGATGCGGCGGAGGCGTCCCACCTCACCCCGAGCGAGACGAAGCGGGCCAGCTACCGGCCGCCGTGGGTGCGTGACCCTCTCTTCCGACCCGCGCCCCGAACGGACTGGTGCTCTGTCGAAGACAGGCGGTCATCCGGGTCGTCCCGGGGGCCCACCGGGTCCGGCCGTGTCGTCGTGTGGCGCGCGTTCCATCTTCCGTACGTCGGGGACGGTGAGGACCAGGGCGGTCGCGGCCACGATGGCGCCGGTCGCGAACCACAGCGTTCGATCGAGGCCGAACCGGTCCGCGTCGCGACGCCTATGCCCGGGGATCCGAAGACTCTCGGCTGTACCTCTATCCAGAGCTTGATCTAGGGGGGCGGGTCTCCTGCCTTCTCTCCCTTGCAGAGGATTCCCTCTTGCTTCGGAGCTTCGGGCGCCTTTCCTGGGGCGCTCTTCTGCTCGCAGTAACTACGCGTGTATCCGCTCTGCTTCGACTTGCACCACAAGCACTTCTTGTTCTTTCCTTCCAGCCACTTGCATGGCTTGGTCTTTGCGGAAGCGCAGCTGGTGAGGGCGCGTTTGAGGGCCTTGACTCTCGTCACCTCGCCCGCGGACCACGGCTGGGTGAACCGCAGCATATTGCCGGAGGGATCGAGGAAGGCGCAGTCGCGGACGCCGTTGGGCTGGTCGATCGGCTCTTGCATCACTTCGGCGCCCGCTGCCTCGATGTGCTCGAAGGTGGCGTCGCAGTTGTCGGTCACGAAGACAAGACGGCCCAGTAGGCCCTCGATCGGCGGGACACCCAGGTCCGCGCCGGGCGATTCGAGGAAGATCTGTACGTCCGGCTGCGACGGTGGGCCGACGCGCACCCACCGCGTCCTCTCGAATTCGCCGTCATCGCGTACCTCGAAGCCGAGCACGTCACGGTAGAAGCCGAGCGCCTCGTCCACGTCGTGGACGGCGAGAGCGCAAGACGAGAGCTTGAGGTTCATGCCGCTCACGCTGCGGATCGGTCGGGGAGGTCGGCTCATCCCCGCTCCTTGTCGTCGGCGCGAAGAAAGACGATGTCGAGGTCGCGGAGCCGGTCCGGGTCGGTGTCGATGGCGATGTAGGTGATCTTCCCGTCGCTGATGGTGAACGTGAAGACGGCCTTCGGCCGGCCGCGGTGCGACCAGACGGCCGCCGGAACACCATCGACCAGAGCGAGCCGGGCGGCCTGAGCCCGTCCGGCGAAGAAGGCCGCCACGGCATGGCCACCGCGGATCTCGACGGCCACGGCGTCCGGATCGAGCAGTTCGAGCAGGGCGGCGAAATCTCCCTTTCGGGAGGCGGCAAGGAAGGCGGCGACGATCTCCCGCTTCGGGGAACGCGCGGCGTCGGATGCCCCCGCCGCTCCCTGCACCCGCCGCCGGGCCCGGCTGGCGAGTTGTCGAGCGGCCGTAGGGGAGCGGTCGATGATGGTGCCGATCTCGCCGAACGACACAGCGAAGACGTCGTGCAGGACGAACGCGAGCCGTTCGGCGGGAGTCAGCGTGTCCAGCACCACCATCAGCGCGACACCGACCGAATCGGCCAGCAGCGCCTCGTTCTCGGGGTCGGTCTGGCCAGCTGGGCGGGTGCTCGCGTGCGGCGTGGCCGGCTCGGGCGGCAGCGCCCCGGCCGGGTCCTCACGCCGGCTACGGCGTGCCTCGAGCATGTTCAGGCAGACCCGGGCGACGACCGTGGTCAGCCACCCGGCCGGATTCTCCACCTGGCCGGTGTCGGCGCGGCTGACCCGCAGCCACGCCTCCTGCACCGCATCCTCGGCCTCGCTGGGTGAGCCGAGCATCCGGTAGGCCACCCCTTGTAAGCGGTCCTGGTGCTCGGTGAACCGCTCGTTCAGCCAGTCCTGCTCGATCATCGGTCACGTTCCTTCGTCTCGGCCTGTCATATCCATTGACCGGCGAACCCACGCCAATGTGACACGGAGGAGATAAGGCATGAAAGCGCACGTGAGCTCGATCCTGCTCGGCGTCCGGGACCTGGAGCAGTCCAAGCGGTTCTACACGGAGGGCCTCGGCTGGAAGGTCCAGCAGGACTACGGCATCTCGGTGTTCTTCGAAGCGGACGGTGGCTCGCCCGTCGGCTTCTACGGCCGCGATGGCCTGGCCGATCAGGTGGGCACGAGCCCGGAAGGCAGCGGCTTCAGCGGATTGGTCCTCACCTACGTTGTCCGCAGCGAGGCACGGGTCGACGAGATCATCGCGGAGGCCGAGAAAGCTGGCGCCACGATCCTCAAGCCCGCCGGCGCCCTGCCGTGGGGCGGGTACGGCGGCTCCTTCGCGGACCTGGACGGCTACATCTGGAGTCTCGCCTACAGCGCCCAGGGAAAGAACCAGCCCTACGCGGAGTGACAGCGTCTTGAATTCTCTGTGGTTCCCTGAAGGACTCAGGTAACTCGGACAGGCGTGGCCTGGGCCGCTCCCGTGCTCGATGAGCATGAGTACGGGAGCGGCTTTGGCGTGGTGGAAGCCTGTGCGATGGTGGGAATACCTGTCACGGCATCTCACCGGCCCGACGTGACAGGTATCAGCGCCCGGCCACCGGCATCGAAGTAAGGTTCGAAACTAGGATGCGGGCATGACCCCGTCGTCGTTGGGCGGCGGGGTCGAATCACAAGGCGCCCACCACTGCTCGCCGTTGAATTCCGGTAGGCGGCGAACCGAAGAGGGAGACCGCTTCGATCGAGCAGGGTATGTGGTCCCTTTTGTGTCTTTGCGGCCGATTAGCGTGGATATGGCGGTCACATCCGCGGACGTGTACGCGGTGCGGGCACCAGAAATAGACATATCGGCGGCCTCGGCTAATGCCCTCAACCTGTAGGGCTCTGGCCGAACGAACTCCCTGGCGTATGCGATTATCAGCCGCATCTGTTGCTGTATATCCCTTTTTTGCGCGGCGAGCTCGTTGAGCTTCGCCAGGACAGGATCTTCTGAGGCGGAGGCGCGTGCCGCCATCATCAGGTCCGCTGTGATCGTGCGTCGCTGCTCTCGTAACGCCTTCAGGCGCGCCTCGTACTCCTTTGAGTCTTCGCCTGCGTCGATGGCGATGTTCGGGATGAGGATCTTGGCGAGTTCGTGTGCGATTTCTTCCACGCGGTGCAGCATCCATCAGAGAGTGCGGAGATCGCAAGAACTTCTTCAATATGCACGCGGGGTGCGGGCCTCCGGGGAGAAATATTCCCCACCCGGAGATGTGCTCTCTCCCTCTCCGGTGGACAGAAGCGCGCTTACGGTAGTAATCGCATTTCGGCGCTGAATGATCTTGTGTAATTCTCGGGGTGCTCGCAAGGCGAGCGGCCCTTCTGTCTGTAGCAGAAAGGCCGCTCTCGCGGGTCCTCGATACATTCGTGCGAAGGGAATCCGCTGTGAAGAGACTACTCGGAAGGCGTCACGAGCCGGAAGCGATGGAGCATGAGAAGGGCAAGCAGCCGCTCCCTCAGAGATGGGTGGTCATTTTATTCGCTTCTCTGGTCGGGGGGACGATGACCGGCTCATCTGCCGACTCGTCTGCGGTTGGTGTCGCCACAGCTCTCACGATCGCCGGCTTCTTACACTCCGTAATGGGATAGCGCCCGTGCTCCCTGCCCTTGTAGCCATATGGCCTTACAAGGGCAGGGGGATCGTCGTCAGGCGTGCCCTGGGTCGGCCGAGTTCTTCGATGGCGCTGTCGGGGGCTGGTCCGCCAGGGCGGCCGCGAAACGGGCCGCGAGCGTCGCGACCGCGGCACGGAGTTCCGGGCCGCCGACGACGCGGAAGGCGAACGGCACGGTCGCCAACCACTCCTGTGCGTACATTGCCGGATTGTTCGTGCTGCCGACGAGGACGCACCCTTCTCCTGATGATTCGAGCCGTCCCATGGGAGGCCGGATCCACGGGGCCACCTCAGCCGGCGGGGCGTCGAATACGACGTGAGTGGGGAACTCCCACCCCGTGCCCAGGTTCTCCTCCAGCGCTGCCACCGGGTCGAGGCCGTCGGGCGGCTCGAACTTGTGCGCGGTCTGCTGGACCGCGCGGACCCGGTCGACCCGGTAGGTGCGGATCGCGTCCGCGCGATGGGAGTGACACAGGAGGTACCAGCGTCCGTGGCGGGCGACCACCGCCCAAGGATCCACCTCGGCCGCCCATTCATTGCCGGGCTGGCTTCGATACGTGATCAGCACGCGGCGTCGGCTCGCGATGGCGGAGACGAGTGCGCTGGTGGTGGCGGGATCTGGGCGGGCCGAGTGCCGATCGGGCGCAGCCGACGCATGCTCTCGCAGCGCGGCCGCCTGCCGGCCGACGCTCTCGGGCAGTGCCCGGATGACCTTGCCCAGGGCCGAACCGACGAGGTCCTCGACGTCGGTGGCAGCCGGCTGGCCGTCGAGCACCGCCATGACCAGATGAAGCGCCTCGGCCTCCGTGAAGACGACCGGAGGCAACCTCGTCCCGCGCCCGAGCCGGTACCCGCCGTAGGGCCCGCGGGTTGACTCGACGGGGATGCCCGCCTCTCGGAGGATGCCGACGTACCGGCGCGCAGCCCGCTCCGTGACTCCCAAGCTCGCGGCGAGTTCGTCGGCCGTCACGCCGGGGCGGGTCTGGAGGATCTCGATGGTACGCAGAGCTCGTGCGGTGGGGCTGAGATCGGTCGGCACACGAGCAGGTTAGGCGGTCACGTGATGAACCGGAAGTAGAACGTCCGGAATGGGTCCTAGCCTGAGCTCCATGACCGAGTTCCGCGAGCAGGACCTCGCAGGAGCACGCTTCGAACGCGTGAGCCTCCGGGGCGCCGCCTTCAGCCGGGTGTACCTCAACGATGTCCGCATGCAAGCAGTCGACCTCACCGGCGCGCGGATACGCGGCGCTCTGTTCAACGCGAGCCGCCTGCGCGGCGTCGAGCTGGTCGACGTCGAGATCAGCGGCGAGCTGAAGAACGTCGTCGTGAACGGGGTCGACATCGCACCGCTCGTCGAGGCCGAGCTGAATCGCCGCATGCCCGAACGGGGGAAAATGCGCCCCGACGACACCGATGGGTTCCGTGAGGCGTGGGCGATCCTGGAGCGGCTGTGGGAGGACACCGTCGCGCGGGCGAGTACGTTTCCCGAAGCGACGCTCCACCGCAGCGTGGATGACGAGTGGTCCTTCATCCAGACCCTGCGGCACCTCAACTTCGCCGGCGCCGCCTGGGTGGGCCGGATGATCCTCGGCAACGTCGCGCCGTGGCACCCGTTGGACCTGCCGTGGGACGAGGCGCCCGGGTGGGACGGCATCCCGTGGGATCGCGAGGCACGACCCTCGCTCGATGAGGTGCTCACGATTCGGCGCGAACGCCAGGCGATGGTCCGCCACGTCATGACGTCACTCACGGACGAGCAACTCGCCTCTGAGGTCACTCGCACCGAGCCCGGCTGGCCCCGGATGGAGAGCTTCCCCGTCAAGGAATGTCTCCGCATCGTCCTCAACGAGGAATGGGAACACCGGCTCTACGCCGAACGTGACCTGACCTCCCTGGAGAAAGGAAATTAATCATGGACATCCTGCTCATTGGCGGCTTGTGGCTCGACGGATCCGCATGGGACGACGTCGTGTCCGCGCTTGAGCCGCTCGGCCACCGTCCCGTGCCGATCACCCTCCCGGGTCAGGGTGACGGATCCGCGTCCGCCACGCTCGACGACCAGGTGGCAGCGGTGCTGGCCGCCGTGGACTCGGCGGCCGAAAAGCCCATGGTGGTGGGGCATTCCGCCGCCTGCACGCTGGCTTGGCTGGCCGCTGACGCGCGACCGGAGCAGGTCGCGAAAGTCGCCCTTGTCGGCGGCTTCCCGGCCGCCGACGGCGCGCCTTACGCCGACTTCTTCGAAGTGAAGGATGGCGTCATGCCCTTCCCCGGCTGGGGTCCGTTCGAGGGGCCGGACTCCGCTGACCTTGATGAGGAGGCCAAGCGAATCATCGCGTCCGCTGCGATCCCGGTCCCCGAGGGAGTGACCAAGGGCGTGGTGCGGTTGACGGACGAACGACGGTTCGACGTCCCGGTCGTACTTGTGTGCCCCGAATTCACCCCTGCCCAGGCTCAGGCGTGGATCGACGCCGGCGACGTGCCCGAGCTCGCCAAGGCCAAACACCTTGAGCTCGTCGACATCGACTCGGGCCACTGGCCGATGGCCAGCAAGCCGATCGAACTCGCCCGGCTCCTGGCCGCGGCGGCTGCCGAGGTCTGAGGGGCGGACCTGTCGATTACCACCCAGAGCGCGATGGCGGGGCTGGTCAGGCGGCGCTTTGTGCTCGTGCCGCTTTTACGAAGTCGGCTGCGCGGGCCGGGTCTACGGCGTTCCAGGTGTGGCCGTCGATCTTGAGGTCGCTGCCGACGATGCAGCCGTCCGCTATGGACAGGAACTGGCTGATCGTGTCCCGCCGGGCACCGGTGTTGAGGAGGACGGGCACGTCGGCCGGTGTGGCGTCCCGCACGGCCCGTACGGTGGAGAGGTCTGGGCCTGCGCCGGCCATGGGACCGGACACGAGGATCGTGTCGGCGAGGCTGGATACGACGGCGGAGCGAGCCGTTGCCGGTGCCTGGCGGGTGCCGATCGGGGAGGCGAACTCGGGTGTGATGTTCATGAAGATCGCGAGGTTGTCGGCGTGGAGCCGGCGGCGTTCGCGAAGGGTGTGGGCGCAGTTCGTATTCCACAGTCCCATGTCGGACTCCCACACGCCGGTGGTCACCTCGCGGATGAAGTCTGCCTCGCATGCGACGGCGGCCGCGAGTGCGATGCGCGGGTCCCAGAGGAAGTCGACGCCGATGGGGAGTCCGGGCGGGCGGCATTCGGTGACGATGCGGGTCATCACCGCCGCGGACTCCGGCCCGGCGTTGAGTTCGTAGGGACGGTCGTTCTCGTTGCAGAAGAGGATGGCGTCGAAGCCCGCGTCGACGAGGATCTCCACGTCTCGGCGGACGTGGCGGATCATTCCCGCGATGCCCGCACGATCGTCGTACAGAGGGGTCCCGGGCAGGGCCGGCACGTGAGCCATGGCGATGAGCGGTTTGGTGTCTGATCCGAAGATGGCGTGGAACCGGGAAGGCATGAGGTCTGGCCTTTCGTGTTGAACTGGGTGCTTCACGACGATGCGTTGTCGAGGGACTGGCCGGCCACGGCCGTGATGATCGCGGCGGACTCTGAGATATAGCGATCATCGTGCGCGGACTTGGGTGGGACGACGTGCAGGGCGGTCCCGCACGCGCGGGCCCAGTGGCGGGCGATGGTCAGTGGGTGCAGCGGGTCGTGCCGGGTGCCGATGATGGTGGCTGGTGGGCGGATGCGGCGCAGATCGGCCAGGTCGGCGAACGGGGTGGACAGCGGCATGTGTTCGAGGCGAAGGCGTCGTTCGGCCGCGTGGGGGGATTCGAACTGATCCATCAGGCTGTCCGCGGCGGTTTCTGATTCCGTTCGCACGGCGCGGTAGACGGGAGAGCGCGCGAATTCGGCCGCGGCGGCTGCGCCGTCCCGGGTCGCGAGAAGTCCCGCGATGGTCCTGAACGCCCGCAGGTGGGGAGGGTCGGCCTGGTCCTCCCAGGCGGGCCGGATGAAGACGAGTCCGGCGAGGGCGTCGGGAGAGTGAAGGGCCAGCGTGGCGAGGACTCCCGCTCCCATGGAGATGCCGACGCCGATGAGCGGCGGCTGTATCGCGCGGGTGCGCAGCAGAGCTGTGATGTCGGCGCTGAACCGCTGGAAGGTGAAGTCGCTCGCGTCTCCGATCAGCGGGGTCAGACCGTGGGCGCGCATGTCCGGTATCAGCAGGTCGCAGGGGAGCCTGGCCAGGTGCGGCAGGAACGGGTCGAACTGCGTGGTGTCGCCGCCCAGCCCGTGCAGCAGCAGCATGGTTCCCGAAGCCGGTGCGTCAGGCCGTCGTAGCGTCACATGGGCCACCTCGGCATAGCGGTTTGACGAGGCTGCCGCGCTCATGTGTTCCTCGCTGCGTGCAGGCGGTCGCGCAGGTACCGGCCGGATCGGGAGGCGTCGTCCTCGGTGGCGTCCTGGATGATGAGCGGCACCGCTCGGCCGAGTTCGAGGGTGCGGCGGCAGATCATCGTGTAGTCGAGATCTCCACGACCGAGGGGTGCCGGCCCGGCGGCGGTGAGGTCCTTGGCCTGCAGGCCGATGATGTGCTCGCCGAGCAGGTCGAAGGCCTCGTTGACGATGTCGTCCTGCCGGTGGATGGTCTCCGGCGCGACCAGGTTGCCGGGGTCGAGGACGATGCCGATGTGCCGGGCGTCGGATCCCAGCTCGCTGATGAGCCGGTGGGCGCGCTGCGCGGAGTCGACGACGTTGGCGGCCTCCGGCTCGATGCCGAGCTTGATTCCCGCATTCGATGCCGCCTCGAGCAGGGCATCGAGGGTGGAGCGCAGGTCGGCCCAGGCGGCGGTGGAGCGATTGTCCGGGTGGCCGGTCCACATGTCGCCTGTGTTGAGTGTCCCGCTGCACAAGGTGACCGCGGTGACGCCGAGCAGCGGCGACATTTCGATCAGCCGCGCCGCCTGGCGGGTCTGCCGGGACCGGCGGGCTCGATCGGGGTGGATGATGTTGTAGGTGGCCGACAGTCCCCAGACGGTGACGCCGGCGTCACGGAAGTCCCGGCCGACGGCGGTGACGGCGTCGAGGGAGACATCAGGTGCGAGCGTCGGAAGGGCGATCGCCGAGAAGTTGAACTGGGCCAGGCGGAAGCCGGCCTCGGCGACGGCGGTGGCGACCTTGCCGGCGGTCGTCCGGGGAAAGGTGCGGGCGAAAATGCCGACTTCGGGAAGCGTCATGTGTGGGTCACCGGCCGGTCGACGGCGTCGCGGATGGCGTCGACGATCCTGAGTGCCTCGATGCCGTCGGCGGCGGTGGGCTCGGCGCGCGTGCCGCGGAGGATCGCGCGGGCGAAGGCCTCGATTTGGCGCTCGTAGGGGTCGCTGTCGCCGAACACCGGCTCGGTGTAGGCCTGGGTGGGCTCGTCGAACACCCTGACCGAGCTCGGTTGCCTCGTGAACGGGAAGGGGCAGCGTAGCCGGACGTGGCCGGCGTCGCCGTAGAGGTCGAACCCTTCGGACCATTCCGCGTGGACGCTCGCCGTCACCTCCAGGCTCAACGCGGCCCCGTCGCGGTATCGGCCCAGGGCATGCCAGCTGTAGTCGCGTTCCCCGTGGGACAGGACCGCGCTGTGGATGGTGTAGTCGCCTGCCAGATAGCGCAGCAGGTCGAACGTGTGGATGCCGTGAGTGGCCAGAAGATGTTCCGCGCGGTGGATCGCCTTGTACTCCAGCTCTCGCGACCGCACGGCCGGATCGACGATCAGCGGAGGGAACAGGGTGGTCTCGATCGGCTCGCGAAGTCTCGACATCACGCGGTACCAGCCGACGACGCTGCGCAGGGGGCCGATCCTCGCGACCGCTTCGGCGGCGTACTGGACGCCGGGGTCGAACCGCTTCATGCTCGCCACCTGCAGTTCCAGGCGAGCCGAGTCGGCCAGGTCGCGCAGGTGCTCGGCCTCGGCGACGGTGGTGGCGAGGGGTTTCTCGATGATGACGTGCTTGCCTGCCCGCAGTGCCTGCTCAGCCACCTGGGCGTGGAATCGGTCGGGAACGGCGATCAGCACGGCATCGACCGGCGCAGCGAGCAGGTCGGCGACGTCGAGGAAGGCTCGGGCGCCGTAGCGGCTCGCCATGGCGTCGGCCAGCGTGGCGCTGCCGTCGCACACCGCTGTGAGCTCGACGTTCTCGGCTTTGGCGATGGCCGGTAGGTGTGCGGCTTGCGAGATGCGTCCGCATCCGATGACGGCCAGACGAATGTGTTCGGACACGATGTGGGGTGGTCTCCTCCGGTACACGGCCCAGCGGTCTACAGCGGCCCGGCTGGGTTCAGTGATGGGCTCTGTCGCCACAAGAGCACAACAT
Organism: Nonomuraea sp. NPDC049141; assembly: GCF_040648415.1. Lineage (NCBI taxonomy): Bacteria > Bacillati > Actinomycetota > Actinomycetes > Streptosporangiales > Streptosporangiaceae > Nonomuraea > Nonomuraea sp. NPDC049141. Next base: position 832,342 of record NZ_JBEZDR010000001.1, on the reverse strand, counting down.
GCACGGAAGCGTGCGTCAAGCGGCATGATATGTGCATCTTAGGATGCGCGTTCCAGAAAGGTCAGCCGTCGGTGAGGGAGACCGTGCGCAGCTGAGATCCGTAGAGCGCGCGCTCATCGTCGGCGATCCCGTCGTCGGTGATGAGCAGCGAGATCGCGTCGAGGCCGCAGACGGTCATCAGGGCGCGCTTGCCGAAGCTGGGGCTGGCGGCGATGACGGCGACCTGCTGGGCGGCGTGGAGCATGGCCTGCTTGACGGGGAGTTCGACCATGTTGATGTTCGTGATGCCGGCCTGATGGTGCACCGCCTCCGCGCCGAGGAACGCCCAGTCGGCGTGCAGCCGTTCGAGCTCCGCGACCGTGGACGGGCCGACCAGCGTGTACGCGGTCTCGATGGGGGATCCGCCCGTGACATGCACGCGCACGGTCGGATCGCCGGCCAGGCACACGGCGATCATCAGATCGTTGGTGACGACGAGGACCTCCTTCTTCTGGCGGCGCAGCGCGAGGGCGAGTTGGTATGTCGTCGATCCGCTGTCCAGGATCACCGACTGGCCGTTCTCGATCAGGTCGGCCGCGGCGTTGGCGATGGCGACCTTCTCCGCCTGGTTCGCGGTCCGACGCACGTCGTAGGGGACGTCGACGGCGGCGGCGGGCTCGGCCGGCAGCACTCCGCCACGGGTGCGCTTGATGAGCCCGGCTCGCTCGAGATGGGCCAGGTCGCGCCGGATCGTCGAGCCGTCGACCTCGAACTGGTGCGCAAGCCCACCGGTTCCCACGTACCCCTCCAGCCGCACCTGCTCCAGCAGGGCGCGGCGGCGTTCCGCAGATCGCATGTGATCCTCCTAGCGTGCACGGGAAACTGCACGCATCATACTTCTTGACGCACGATTCATGCCTGAGTCATTCTCAGTTGCACGTAAGTGTGCATTTCGGTCACGCCGAGACGGAAGCCGATGGGCTACCCCGTGGCGGACCGTCAGGAGGGGAAGCAATGGCTGGCGCATGGGTGATAGGCGTCGACGTCGGCGGCAGCAAGGTCGCCGCCGGGCTGGTGGACGAGGAAGGCCGGGTCCATCGCCGGATGTCCTTGCCCACACCCTGCGTGCACGGACCACCGGCCGTCATCAGCCTGATCGCGGACATGTGCCGTGAGCTCGGCAACGGTGCGGCCGACCGATGGCTGTCCGTCGGCGTCGGCAGTCCCGGTGTCGTCGATCCCCATAGCGGCACCGTCACCGCCGCCACCGACACCTTGCCCGGCTGGCAGGGCACCGATCTTGCCGGCGACCTCGCGAAGGCGATGGGCTCGCGCGTGGTCGTCGGGAATGACGCGAACGCTTTTGCCCTGGGAGAACACCTCTATGGAGCCGGACGCGGCGTATCCGATGTCATGTACGTCACCGTCGGGACGAGTGTGGGCGGCGCGCTCGTACTCCAGGACCGGCTCCTGACCGGCGCGCACCACCGCGCCGGCGAACTCGGCCATTTCCCGATCTTCGAGGCCGGCCACCGCGTCTGCAGCTGCGGACGCGCCGGACACCTCGAGAGCGCCGCCTCGGGACCGGCGATCGCCGCCGCGTACGCCCGCCTGGCAGGTGACGGCACGCCCCGCGACCTGAGGGAGGTGGCCGAGCGCGCACGTCGCGGTGACGCTGCCGCGGTCACCGCGCTCACCCAGGGGGCCGAGGTTCTGGGCAGGACTCTCGCTGGTCTGGCCGGGGCGTTCGACCCGCGGCGGGTCGTGGTCGGCGGCGGCGTCTCCCAGATCGGTGCCCGCTACTGGACGCCCCTTCGCGACGCCTTTCACAACAGCGCGCTGCCCGTCTCACCGGCGGTGGACATCATGCCCGCGGCGCTTGGCGACGATGCCGGCATCGTCGGCGCCGCCGCACTCACCGTCCACAGCCTCGATATGACCAGGAGGAACCGATGAAGAAGAAGAGCATCGTCGCACTGCTCGCCACAGGTGCGGCCGGATTGCTGCTCGCCGGGTGCGGCGGCAGGGGAGCCACCAATGCCGCGTCCGGCGGCGGTGACGGCGTGAAAGAGCTGAGGGTCGTCATCGCCGAGTACAGCAAGGACCACACGAAGACGTTCTGGGACGCGTTCGCCAAGAAGTACGAGGCGCGGACAGGCGTCAAGCTCAACCTGCAGATCGTCAGTTGGAACAGCATCGACCAGCAGACCAGCACCATGATCCAAAATGGCAACCCGCCGGACATCCTCAACCTCAACGCCTACGCCAGCTACGCCAAGGACGGGCTGCTCTACCACTCCGAGGAGGTGCTGCCGGCCGCGACCAAGGCCGACCTCATCGACGCCTTCGTCCAGAGCGGCACCTACAACGGCAAGATGTACGGCTTCCCTGATCTGTCGTCGGCCAGGGCGATGTTCTACAACAAGGGCCTGTTCCGGCGCGCCGGAATCTCCGCACCCCCGAAGACCTGGGACGAGTTCGTGTCGGACGCGCAGAAGATCGCGGCGCTCGGCGACGGCACGGTCGGGTACGCCGAACCGCTCGGCCCCGAAGAGGCGCAGGCGGAGTTCTCCATCTGGGCCTTCAACAACGGCGGCGCCTGGAAGAGCGACGGCACATGGTCGATCAACTCCAGCAAGAACATCGAGACACTGCAGTTCCTCAAGGACCTGTCGACGAAGTACAAGGTCACCCAGAACAACCCCGGCAAGACCAACCGGACCGACGGCGCGTTCGCGCTCTTCTCCTCGGGCAAGGCCGGCATGGTGGTCGGCTTGTCCCAGCTGTCCACCGGCTTGGACAAGGAGGAAAAGGTCGACTACGGGGTCGCACCCATGCCCACGAGGGACGGCGGCGTTCCGCAGACCTACGGCGTCACCGACTACCTCATGGCCTTCAAGAAGAACGGCAATCAGGACGCGGTCAAGAAGTTCTACGAGTTGTACTACCAGCCCGACCAGGTGAACACGTGGATCAAGGCCGAAGGCTTCCTTCCCGTGACCGAATCCGGGCTGAAGATCTTCGCGTCTGACCCCGCCCTGAAGGTCTATCTGGACACGTTGCCCAACATCCATCTGACCCCCACCGACGATCCGACGTGGGACAAGGTCAAGCTTGCCGTGCAACAGCAGATCGGAGCCGCGGTAGCGCCAGACGGGAACCCCGCCGCCGTGCTGGGCGAGCTCCAGAAGACCGCCGAGACGGGTGGCTGAGGTGAGCCGCCGCCACGTTCCGGCGCTCGCCGCGTTCCCCTGGCTCGGGGCGGGGCTGCTGTTGATCGGCGGCGTCGTGCTCTATCCCGTCTACGAACTGGTACGAGCGTCGCTGTCGCATTACTCCATTACCGGGCTGCGCCTGGGCGACGCGGGCATCGACAACTACCTCCGCGTTCTCAAGCAGCCGGCTCTGGGCTCCGTCCTGGCCAACACCGCGATCTGGGTTTTCGGCGTCACCGCGCTGACGGTCGCCATCAGCCTGGCACTCGCCCAGTTCCTCGCCAAGGAGTTCCCGGGCCGACGTGTCGTTCGCTGGTCGGTCATCGTGCCATGGGCCGCCTCCCTGGTGATCACAGGACGCCTGTTCACCCTGATCTACGACTACTACCACGGCATCCTCAACCGGCTGCTGATGGACCTGCACCTCACGAGCCGGCCGATCGACTTCCTCGGCGACGATCGATGGACGATGCCCTCGATGATCGCCGTCGGCGTGTTCGCCTCGGTCCCGTTCAGCACGTACGTCCTGCTCGCCGGACTCAACGGCATTCCCGGCGACGTGTTCGAGGCGGCCAGGATCGACGGTGCGGGTGCGTGGACGACCTACCGCGCCGTCACCCTGCCACTCCTGCGCCCCGCGCTCGTCGTCACCGTCGTCCTCAACATCATCTATCTCTTCAACTCCTTCCCGATCATCTGGACGCTCAACGAGCGCAACCCCGGCTTCACCCACGACACGACCATCACCTTCATGTACAAGCTCGCGTTCAAGAGCGCCGAGCACGACGTCGGCCAGGCCGCTGCCGGCGGCATCTTCAACGTGCTGCTGATCCTCGTCGCCGTCGTCGCCTACCTACGCGCCGTCAAGTGGCAGGAGGCCGGCACCTGATGACCCGACTGACACCGATCGGCAGGAAGCGGATCCGGCACTACGTCCTCGCCGCCGCCGGACTCGCCGTCGCGGCGTCCTTTCTGGCGCCATATGTCGTCATGGCGCTGGACTCACTACGGCCGAGTTCGGAGGTGCTGCAGTCGCCGGCGACGTTCTTTCCGAGGAACTGGACGTTCGACGCCTACCGCGAGATCGCCGGCGACGCCCGTTTCCAGAACTGGCTGAAGACATCGCTCATCGTCGCCGCCGCCTCCACGATCGTGGTGCTGCTCGTGTCGGTTCCGGCCGCCTACTTCACCGCCCGTCATCGCTTCCCCGGCCGACCGGCGTTCCTGTTCCTGGTGCTCGTCACGCAGATGTTCTCGCCCACGTCACTCGTCGTCGGCCTCTACCGCGAGTTCTTCGAACTCGACCTCGTCAACACCTATCTCGCGATCATCGTGACCAACGCGGCCTTCAACCTCGCGTTCGCGATCTGGATCCTGCACGGGTTCTTCGCCTCGATCCCGCTCGAGATGGAGGAGGCGGCGGAGCTTGACGGCTGCGGGCGCGTCGCGACGCTCCTGCGCATCATGCTGCCCCTGGTCAAGCCAGGCGCGGTCACCGCGATCACCTTCACCTTCATCGCGGCGTGGAACGAGTACGTGGTGGCCCTGACCCTCATGCAGGACGACGACAAGAAGCCGCTCACCGTGGGGATCAGCTCGTACGTGACCGGCTACGAGCAGCATTGGGACCAGCTCTTCGCCGCCTCCATCATCGCGATCGTGCCGGTCGTCATCCTGTTCACCGCGATCGAGAAACACCTTGTCGGCGGTCTGACCGCGGGCGCGGTCAAGTAAGGGGAACCCATGCGGACGATTTTCGCCAGACATGCGATCGCCGAAGGCCGCGAACAGGCATCGGTGTCCCTGACGATCGAGGACGGCCGTTTCACCGAGGTACGGGAGTCCAGTGAGCCCGCGGGCGCGGACTTCGTGCTGAACGACGGGATCCTGATCCCAGGCCTGATCGATCTCCAGGTCAACGGCTACCACGGCACGGATCTCTCGCACGCCGACGGTGCCGGCTGGCAGCGGATCGCACGCCGGCTACCCGAGACGGGGGTGACGGCTTTCGCGGCCGCGTTCGTGACCGCGCCCGTACCGACCTTGGCAGAGGCCCTCCGCCGGTGCGGCAAGGCGATGAACGCGCCGACGTACACCACACAAGCACGCCTGCTCGGCGCGCACCTCGAAGGACCGTTCCTCTCACCGGCGCATCCAGGCGCTCACGACGCCGGCTTCTTCCGCGACCCCGAACCCGGACACATCCGCGCCCTCCTCGACGCCGCGCCTCCCGGGACCCTCGCAGTGATCACACTTGCTCCGGAACGGCTACATGCGCTCGCGGCGATCGAAACCCTCGCCTCGGCCGGCGTCCTGGTCTCCATCGGGCACACGGATGCCAACGCAGCGGAGACACGCGCCGCCGTCGACGCGGGCGCACGAATGGTCACGCATCTGTACAACGCGCAACGGCCATTCCATCACCGCGACCCCGGGGTCATCGGCCAGGCCCTGGTAGACGCTCGCGTATCTGTCAGCTTGGTCCTCGACGGCCATCACATCAGCTCCCAAGCCGCGGCAATGGCCTTCGGAATGGCGGGGGAGCGTCTGGTTCTCGTCACCGACGCCGTGGCGGCGGCGGGCATCGCACCGGGCCGATACCGGCTCGGCAGTCGATCCATCCACGCCGAGAAGGGCCGCCCGCCGACGCTGGCCAACGGGGCGTTCGCCGGATCGACGCTGCGTTTGGACCATGCGCTGGCGAACGCGGTTCAACTGGGCCTGCCGCTGCTGGACGCGGTGGCGGCCACGACATCACGCCCAGCCGATCTGCTCGCCCGCCCCGACCTCGGACGCATCGAGGTCGGCGCGCATGCCGATCTGGTGTGGCTGAACGACAGTCTCGAGACCAAGGCAACGTGGGTCGGCGGAGAACCAGCGTTCGCCATCCCCGGTGCCCTGGCGGGAGGAAGACCGAATACTCCGACGAGTTTCCAAGGAAACGAGACCATGTGTCACCATCAACCACCCAGCACGTCCCAGCCTCCAGGGGGTGCGGCATGAACCTGCGGAACCTCACCGCCGCCACATCGGCCTGGGCCAGGCTCAAGGCACTCGTCGGCCACGTCGAGAAGCCGCTCCCTGTGCCCGACTTCGATATGGCCACATGGCCGCTGCCGACCGGCCGCTCCTGTGTTCGCAGGGCGCGACGATTGACCCGCGTACAGCTGACCGACTGGCATTTCCACCGTCACAGCAAGAGCGCTGAACTGCTCGTCAGCGCACTGATCACCAAGGCGTTCCAGCATGGGACGGGACCGATCCGGCTCACCTTGTGGTCGATGGACGGCACGCTGCGCTGCGAGGTCGAGGACGCTGATCCGTCCCTCCCTCGCACCTGCCATACCGGCCAGAGTGATGAACAAGGCCAGTGGCTGAATCTGATCGACCAGTTCGCCTGCTGCTGGGGCACCACACCGACCGCTGCCGGCAAGGCTGTGTGGTTCGAGTTGTCGGGGGGAGTCCTGTGAGTGTGATCAGGCCGGGGGATGCGCGCGGAGCCAGACCGCCGCTCTGCGCGCTGACGCGCGGGACAGCCACGCGTCCTGGACCACCTCGGCCAGCTCGTTCCGGGTGAGCTCACCGATCAGAGCGGCCCGCAGGAGCACCGACGAGTGCCCGTTGAAGTGCGCGGTGGTGAAGAACGGCGACGCCTCGTCCTGAACCAGCGCCTGCTTGTCCGCCTCGGACTCGACCCAGAAGACGATCACATCCGCATAGCGCTCCCCGGTGTCCGGGTCCACCGCGTCCGGCCGTGGGGTGCGGAAGAAGATGAACGACTTCCGGCCCACTTGGTAGACCGGGTTGCCGCCGGTCCCGTACTCGACGGTGACGTGCGGCATGGCCAGGGCCAGCTCGTGCACGTCCTCGACGCGGGCGGGCCGGGTTCCGTCATCGTCAGACACGGCTCCAGCGTAGAACCGTTCATCGCCTGCGAGCAGATCTCACGTGGCCGGACGGTACGCGCGACCGGCCGCCTCGATGTGGGTCTTGGCCGCGCGGCGGGCGGTTTCCGGGTCTCCGGCGCGGATCCCGGCGACGATGGCACGGTGCTGCTCGGTGATCGCACCGGCCCAGTGTGGGTCGTCCAGATTCGCCACGGTCGTGACCGCGATGCGGTCCCACACACGGTGCAGGGCATCTTCCAGGAAATCGTTGCCGGCCGCTGCTCCGATGGCGCGGTGCAGGGCCAGGTTCGCGTGCGCGGAAGCGCGGGCGTCCCGCTCCTTCACGGCGGCTTCGACCTGGTCCACGGCTTGGTCCAGCGCGTTGACCTCGGCGGGGGCGAGCTGACCCTCTGCCTGCCGCTTGGCCGCCAGCTCCGCGGCCAGCGCCTCGAGATCGGCGCGTAGCACGAACAACTGTTCCGCCTCCGCCGAACTCAGCGCCGCGACGGCAACCCCTCGGGCGGCCGGGATGACCAGCCCTTCGGCCAGCAACCGTCCGATGGCCTCGCGCACCGGTGTCCGGCTGACTCCCAGGTCCGCGGCCAAAGCGGTCTCGGTCAGCCGCTGGCCGGGCGCGTAATCGCCGGCTGAGAACCGGTGGCGCAGTGCCACGTACACCGCGTGGGCGCTGCCGGGCTGGGAGTCCGAAGAGATCGCCATTCGCTCAGCATACACTGCATGCAATCCCATCGAACGTATCCTTGACATGCATTGCATGCAGTGGATACTTAGTATCCGAAACATGGACGTGAGGTTGAGGAGAGCCGTGCTGGAGCCCCTGCGATTGACCATCCTCGCCGCGGCGGGCTTCCTGGCCGGTGCCGTGAACGGGGTCGCCGGCGGCGGCTCGTTGATCTCGTTTCCCGCGCTGCTGGCCTTGGGCTACCCGCCCGTGGCGGCCAACGTCACCAGCTCGCTGGCCGCCCTGCCCGGCTACGTGGGCGGACTGCTCGGCTACCGCGACGAGCTGCCCGCGGTCGGTTCGAGGGTCCGGCAGCTTACCCTGGTGAGCGTCGCGGGCGCGGCCTGCGGGTCGGTGGTCCTGCTCATCTCGCCGGCGGAGCAGTTCAGATCCGTCGTCCCGGTCCTGGTCCTCGTGTCGGTCTTCGCCCTGGCGTTGCAAGGCGTGCTGGCTCGGCGTCTCGACCAGGCGAAGGCCGGCGGCGCGGGACGCGGGCTGCTGATCGGTCAGTTCGCGGTCTCGATGTACGGCGGCTACTTCGCCGCGGGGCTCGGCGTGATGATGCTCGCCGTCCTCGGCACCTTCGTGGCCGGGGACCTGCACCGGCTCAACGCCCTCAAGGGCGCCCTGTCACTGCTGGTCGGGGTGGTCTCCGCGGTGTGTTTCACCATGTTCGGGCCGGTGGAATGGGGTCCGGTGGCCGTCATGTCGCTCGCCGGTCTCGCCGGTGGCCGAAGCGGAGTGGTTCTCGCGCGGCGCGTACCGCCCCGCTACCTTCGCTGGCTCATCGTCGGCTTCGGTCTCGTTTTGTCCATCGCACTCTTCGTAAGGTAACCAATGCGCCAACGACACGACCTGCTCATCGTGGGCACGCACGTGATTTCGATGGACCCGGCCATCGGGGACATTCCCTGCGCCGACCTCCTCGTCCGCGACGGTCAGATCATCGACGTCAGCCCGCACGACGCTGGCCGCGAGGCCGACGACGTGCAGATCATCGACGCGGCCGGCACAGTGACCCTTCCCGGCTTCGTGGACACACACTGGCACCTGTGGAACTCGCTCCTGCGCGGCACGGTCGGTGACCGGCCGGGAACGGACTACTTCACGGTCAAACGCGCGCTCGCGCCGCACTTCGAGCTGGACGACTTCTACTGGGCCGCCCGTTTCGGGCTGGCCGAGGCGATCAGCGGCGGCATCACCACGGTGCACAACTTCGACCACAACGTCCGCGGGCCTCAGGACGCCGATGCCAACGTACGGGCGCACCTGGACTCCGGCCTGCGCGGGCGATTCTCCTACGGACCCCCTGACTCGGCCGCGTCCGCCACGACGAACGACCTGGACGATCTGGCGGCACTGCGGGCTCGCTGGCCAGGCGACCGTCTCGACGGGCGGCTGGACTTCGGCGTAGCCCTGCGCGGTCCCTACCGGACACCGCCGGAGGTGTACGAGCGCGAGTGGGCGACGGCACGGTCGCTCGGCCTGCCGATCACCATGCACTGCGACCGGTGCCTGCGGGAGGAAGGCTGCCGCAGCTGCGGCCTGGTCCGCCTCGAAGAGCTCGGGCTGCTGGGGGCGGACGTGCAGATCGTCCACGCCGTTCATGCCAGCGGGCAGGACATCCAGGCGCTGGCCCGTACCCGGACCCGGGTGTCGCTGAGCCCGATGACCGAGATGAGGACCATGGGGTTCCCGTTGCTCACGGAGCTCCTCGAAGCCGGCGTGCAGGTCTCGCTCTCCCTGGACACGCTCGCCATGCCGACCAGCGCGGACATCCTCGGGCACCTGCGTACGATCGTTTCGGTCGAAGCAGCCCGTACCGGCTCCAGTACGGTCACACCGCGCAGGTTGCTCCAGCTCGCGACGATCGACGGCGCCAAGGATCTCGGACTGGACGACCGCGTGGGTTCGCTCACCCCCGGCAAGCGCGCGGACATCGTGATCCTGCGCTCGACCGACATCAACCTGGTCCCTTCCGGCGATCCGGTCGAGGCGCTGGTCTACACGGGCCAGATCGACAACATCGACACCGTCATCGCCGACGGCCGGATTCTCAGGCGACACGGACGGCTCGAACCCGCCGACGACGCGGAGAACCCCGTCCTCATGGCCGCGACCCGCCGCGACGCCCTGCTGCGCAGAGCCGCGGCGGCCGGCGACTGGCCCGCCCACGACACCCCACCAAAGCCCGCAGATCAAGGGAATCCATGATGAGCGCCACCCCCCACCCCATCCTCTCCTCGGCAAGGCAGACCCTGGCCCCCAGAGCCGCGGTCGCGATGTTCGGCCTGCTGCTGCTCGCCTACGCCGTCAACGCCATGGACCGCATGGTCTTCCCGATCCTGCTCGTCGACGTGCGCGGCGAGTACGGCTTCAGCCTCGAAGCAGCCGGTTTGCAGGCCACCGTGTTCGCCATCGGCATGGGCTTGGCGGGCCTGCCCGCCGGACGGGTCCAGCGAGTGCTCGGACGCAAACGGACGATCGTCGCCGGCACCGTGCTGTTCTCGCTCGCGACCGTCCTGACCACCGCGTCGATCGGGTTCACGGACATGCTGCTGTGGCGCGTGCTGTCCGGCGTCGGCGAGGCGCTGCAACTCGCGATGATCATCGCCGTGGCTTCGAGCGCGTTCCCGGCCCGCCGCGGCGTCGCCATCGGCAGCGTCAATGTGGCCTTCGCCGCCGGGTCGGTCATCGGCCCGTCACTCGGCAGCAGCCTGCTCGAGAGCCACGGCACCTGGCGGTCGCCGATGCTCGCGTTCGGCGCCGTCGGCATCGCACTCGCGCTGGCCATCGCGGTGCTGGTCTCGCCGCGGTTCACCGAGGCCGACTCGGTGGCGGGCTCGCCCCTGCATGCCGGGGGCGCCGGCACGCTCCTGTCCCGTAACCCTCTCGTGCTCGCCGTCATCGTCGCGCTCTTCGGGCTCGCCGATTTCGCGTTCATCGGGCTGTATGCCAGCTATCTCCGTGAGCAGCTTCACTTCACCCCTGGCGGGGCCGGCTTCGTCATCGGGCTGTCCGGGCTGGCGGCGTTCGCCTCACCGCTCGGCGGCTATCTCGTCGACCGGTGGAGTCCGCGGGTCGTGCTGCCGGCCCTCAACCTCGGGGTCGCGGCGTCCGGATGCGCGCTGTTCCTCGGCTCCGGCTCGACGGCCTGGCAGGCGACCTTCTCGTTCCTGTTCGGGCTCTTCGCGAGCAGTGGCATGTACGTGGCCGCGGCCGGCTACCTCGTCAAGTCCGTCAGTGGCGAGAACGTGAGCCGCGCGGCCGGGCTGTTCGTCACCTGCATCTATGTCGCCGCCGGGGTCTCCGGGCTGCTGTTCAGCCGCCTGGTCTCGGCCACCGGCTGGACCACGGCGGGCATGGTGCAGATCGTCGGTTTCTCGGTGCTCGGCGCCGTACTCGCTCTCGCTCTGCGTCCGCACCTGTTCAGCAAGACCACGACTGAGGATCACTGAAACATGATGCTGTGGCAACCCACCCAGACCGCTCTCCCCGTTGCCGGAAGGCCGGAATCCTTCCCCGTCCGCCGCGTCTACTGCGTCGGCCGCAACTATCTCGACCACATCCGTGAGATGCGGGAGGGCAGCGAACGCGACAACCCGTTCTTCTTCCAGAAGCCGACGGACGCCGTCGTTCCCGACGGCTCCGCCATCCCTTACCCCCCGCAAACCGGCGACCTGCACTTCGAAGGGGAACTGGTCGTCGCCATCGGGGCCGCCGGGTCCGACGTCAGCCCGCAGGACGCGCGGGGGCTCGTCTTCGGGCTCGCCGCCGGCATCGACCTGACCCGGCGCGACCGGCAGCGTGACTGCCGCGACCTGGCGCAGCCCTGGGAGGCCGGCAAGTCCTTCGACCACTCGGCGCCGTGCGGCACCATCCTCCCCGTCGAGCAGGCGGCTTCCACCCTGTCGGGGGAGTTGCTGCTGACCGTCAACGGTCAGCAGCGGCAGCACACGAGCCTGGGGCTGATGATCTGGAACGTTCCGGAGATCATCAGCCACCTGTCTCGCTCCTATCGGTTGATGCCCGGTGACCTGATCTACACCGGAACGCCGGCCGGAGTCGCCGCCGTGCGCCCCGGCGACCGGATTCGCGTCGAGATCACCGGCCTGCCCGCCCTGACCGTGACCATCAGTGAAGGAGACGACCATGCGTCCCAGTGAACGGCTCACCTACGACCCCATCGAGGGCCGCGCCAGGCTTGCCCTGCCCAAGGGTGGGCGAATGGTGGTCTGGGTCATCGTCAACGTGGAAACCTGGTCCGACACCGATCCCATGCCCCGGACCGTCCTCACTCCGCCGGCCGGCGGCATCCCGGCACCTGACGTACCGAACTGGGCCTGGCACGAGTACGGCAACCGCGTCGGCTTCTGGCGCATGCTCCGGTCGCTGGACCGCCAGGGTGTGCGAGCCTCCTTGGCGATCAACGGCCAGGCCGTCGCGGATTACCCGCAGATCGCGCAGGCGGCGCGAGCACGCGGATGGGAGTTCATCGGCCACGGGTTCACCCAGAAGAACATGCAGAAGGTCGAGGACGAGCGGGCCGACATCCGGGCCACCACCCGGGCGATCGAGTCCGCGATCGGTGTCCGGCCGCGGGGCTGGCTGGGCCCCGGCCTGACCGAGACCTGGGAGACCCCGGACATCCTCGTCGAAGAGGGATACGAGTACGTGTGCGACTGGGTGCTGGACGACCAGCCGGTCGAGCTGGCGACCCGGACGTCGCCGATCGTCAACATTCCCTACACCCAGGAGTGCAACGACGTCGCGATGATGCTGATTCAGCACCACCCGGCTCGTGAGTACTTCCAGCGGGCGGTCGACCAGTTCGACCAGCTGTACCAGGACTCGGCGGAGTCCGCCCGGGTCATGGCGCTGGTCGTGCACCCGTACATCATGGGAGCGCCGCACCGCCTGAGGTACTTCGAGCACGTTCTGCAGCACATCCGTGCCCACCAGGACGTCGAGTTCTGGACCGGTGAGCAGATTCTCGACTGGTACCGCCAGGCCCGGCCCGCACCACTGTCATCCCCGGAGCACGAGTCCCTGGTCGTGAGTTAGAGCTGGGTGTCGTCATCGGCCCCGCCTGCCGAACACTTGAGCAGGGGTCTACTCATGCCCGGAGAGACGCCGCCGCCCAAAGATGGCACCAGTAATCAGCCGATTCTAGAAAAAAGGTGATTTCGTGGTGCTCTCTCTCCCCCACATTTCATGGCGCAAGTTCGTCCTGGCGGTCGTGGCATGCGCCATCGGAGTGACCCTGTTCGTGCCCACCGCCGCCAACGCCGCGAACTACAACATCTTCAAGCCGCTCAACATCCCCGGGTACTGCATACGGCATGCCTACTTACTCGGCGAGATCTCACCCTGCCCTACCGGCTCTCCCTATGGGGACTTCGCCTTCGAGCAGGTGCCGGGACTGGCGAGCGATCGCACCAGTAACACGAGCGGCCTCATCTCGTTCGAGTCGCGCAATTTCCCCGGCTGGTATCTGCGGCACGAGTACGGCCGGATCAAGCTCGCCCCACGGCCTGCCTCCACTGATCCGTCGTACGACCTTTTTGTCAGGGACGCTTCGTTCTACCGCAAGCCCGGACTGTCGGGCGTGTCCGGCGGCGTGTCCTACAGGTCGTTCAACTTCCCCACGCAATGGCTGCGCCATTCCGACTACCACCTGTACATCTCTGAGCAGACCTCCTGGAACCTCGCCAACGACGCGACCTTCCAGGTGATCGGGGTCCCGTAAGGCCCTGGCGTGCGGGCGGCCCCGGTCTCCTGGAGACCGGGCCGCCTGTGGCCGTCACACGCCGGTGGGAGTTTCACCAGTTCGCGGCAAGTCATCTAGTGGTCAGCCGCTGCGGGTCGGGGCCAGCGTGGCCAGATACCCTCGGAAAACCACGGTCACCTCCCCGCGCTCACCTCGTCATCAGCGGTACTGAGTGAGGAGTCAACTTTTACCTCAGGCCCGGAGGAACTCGGCGATTGGCTCGGCCTGGCCGAAGATGGCGTGACCGACGTCGGGGAGCAGGATCACGGTCGAGTGCGGGATGCACTCACGGACGCGCCGCGCGGTCTGGTGGGAGTCGAACATGGCGTCATGGCCACCGACGATGACGAGTACGGGCATGGTGAGGCCGCGCAACGCGTCGTCGGGGAATACCGGGAGCTTCTCCCTGCGCGGGTTGAAGTGCGTGAACGTCAGGACGACGGCGTCGAGCGCCTGCCGGTCCTTCTCCCCGTCCAGTCCTGCGACAGCCATCGCCGACTCGCGCACTCCGCCGCGTCGGAACGGGCGGGTCAGCAGGGCCTTGAAGATCCAGCCGACCTTCTGCCGTCCCACGCCGCCTGGGCACATCACGGCCAGGCGGGTCACTCGTTCTGGACGGCGGATGGCGTAGTCCAGGACCGTCCAGCCGCCGAGGGACGTGCCGACGAACGCGGCGTTGGTGATCCCGAGCCCGTCCAGTACGTCGTCCAGCCAGAGGGATACGGCGTCGGAGCCCAGGGCGGGGCGCGAGGGCGCGCTCAGGCCCGGCTCGCCGACGAGGTCGACGGCGTACGTGCGGAAGTGCTGAGACCAGGTGACGATATCTCCTCGCCACATCGACGTGTTCGCGCCCGAGCCGTGCAGCAACACCAGTGGCGCCGCGTCCTGCGGGCCGGAGGCGAGGACGAAGGTCTCGCCCTCGCGAGTCGGCACCCGTACGTGCTCGGCGGGAACCGGCCAGGCGTCCAGCAGTTGCCGGTAGTGGTCGCGGAGCTCGCGTCCACCGGCCTCGGACTTGTAGATCATGGTCATGGGGACCACCTCCTTGGCCACAGTGAAGGCCTTGTCACCGTGTCAAGGTCAAATGGGGTCACGCCACGAGATCTGCAGCTGCCGTATCAGAGCGGAGTGTCGAAGTCGCCGGCTTTGAGGCTGTTGACGAATGTCTTCCAGTCGGTGGGGGAGAAGAGCAGTTTGGGGCCGTTCGGGTCCTTGCTGTCGCGGACGGCGACCACTCCGGGAAGGTTCATGGCGACTTCGACGCACTGGCCGCCGTTGTCCGAAGAGCGCGATGACTTCCGCCATACGGCGGCGCTCAGGTCCATGCGCGTCTCGCTTCCTCGATCATCTTGAGGGATACGCGCTCAGGATAAGCCCATAGCCGTATCGCCTCATAGCGCTGCCAAATCGAGGTGACAATGTCATGGTCCGTCGTGATATGCGCCTGCGTCGGCGAGTCCGAACTGACGACATCGGGCTGGTTGTTCGGGAGCTTGGCGATCATAAAGGCCCCTGCCAGGCCCGCAACGCATTCCGGATCGACGACCTGGACGAAGACGGCAGGTCGCTGGGCCAGTAGGCTCGATCTCCTCAACCCAGTTCCGGAACCAGATCGGGCTGCCGGACTGTGCGGTTATGCTCTGATAGAGCCGAGTGAAGGAAACGCCCTCGGCCGTACCGAAGAGCAGGTCCAGGCGCTCGGCGTCGGACCGCGACGGTGTGCGGGTCGCCTTCTCCAGTCTGCTCACCTGCGTCTGTGTACACCCGAGCCGAGCCGCCACGGCGGCCTGCGACAGCTCCGCGGCCTCCCGTAGCCGCCGCATCTCGGCGCCGAATCGCACGCGAGGGGACCCTGGATCGAGAGACGGCACAACATTCATGACATTTCCTCTCTAATCAGAGAAAAACGGAAAGCCTCTTGGGCCGACGACACCATTTAAACCACGCCTGACCAGTGGTTGTCATTATGCGTGTTGTCTTGGCTTGGTGACCCGGCCGCGGACTGGATGCCAAGAAGTCATGCTGAGCGCAGTCCATCAATTTCTATGGCCTGGAGAGAAATGACGGCGCGTGAACAGTACGATAGATTCGACCACGCCAATGCCGCCGACATCATCGCGGCGGAGGTGAACGTGTGAAAAGGCCTCTTCATGACTCGCCCCGAGTGGCATTCACGAACGCGCCACATGTCATCTGGCGCAAGGAATTCCCGGCGGTGGAGATATCCGTTCCCGAGGCCCGCGCCTGGGCGGGTTCCGTGCTGTCCGTCGGTGGCCCGCCATCGTTTCTCGACGACGTGCTTCTCCTGCTGAGTCGTACGCGTCCCGACGCTCGACGACGACGGAGGCCGGGGCCTGTGGCTGGTGGAATCGCTCGCCGAGGAAGGGGGATCCTGCCATGACGAAACCGGCAGGTTGGTCTGGTTCCGGCTGGCCGAATGATGCTTGAGCCTGACGTTACGTCACGCCCTAACGTAGGAAACGTCAAGATCAGGAGTGTCTTCCGATGACCAACTGTCCCGGGTGCGGGCTGGTGGCCCCGGCCACCGGTGGGCCGCTCCCTGACGAGCGCGGGGCGTCGGCCGAGTGCTGGGGGCGCTACGGTGAGTTGCTGGCGCGCTCGTACAGCGTCGCCGAGTACCGCCACGTCCACCAGTTGGTCGTGGACTCCTACATCGCGCAGCACCCCGGCGGCGACAGCCGACGGGAGGTTCAGAGTTTGGCCTTGTGCTTGATGACGCTGTGCCTGTTCGTCGAGGACGACGCCGACCCGCGCGAGGGCCCGGCTCTGCACAAGCAGATGATGGCCGACCGTCCGGACTACTTCCACTGGCTGCGGCCACCGCCGCTGCACGGCCTGATGACCGTTGTCGACGTACTCGCCGCCCGTGAGGTCGCCGAGCATGAGCGACTGGTCTGGGCCTGGGGTCGCGACGTGTGGAGGGCCTGGGCGCCGCACCACGCCACGATCCGCGGGTGGAACATCCGGGCCCTGTCGAAGCCGGGGGCCTGAGCGTGGACGCTCCTCCGGCTTCCCGAACCGTGCCATGCCGAGCGAGGCTGAGCTCGGGTGTCATACAGCTTGGTCTGTGATCATTGACGGCGCTTTGTAATGATCATTATGGTATGCCCGGGTTGATCATAATTTGAACCGGGGTGTCTCATGCGGGTGATCGCGGGTTTAGTCGTCGCTGCCTTGGTCGCTTCTCTGGGGCCGCCCGCACCACCCCGAACCACCACAGTCCCGGTCGCCGCCACGACGCAGGTGCAGGCCGCGAAGGAACCGGCTGCCAAGCAGCAGGCGCCCGCGCAGACCGCCGACGTGTCGTACGCGCACGACGCCAACGGTCGCGTGACCGGTGTGTTCGCCCAGCCGGGGGACGGTTCGAAGATCAGCCATGATCCCGCGGGCAACATCACCGAGGTCCGCGATCTGCCCGCCGGTACGCTGGCGGTCGCCCAGATCTCCCCGCCCAACGCCACTCCGGGCACCTCCGTGACGGTCTACGGCACCGCGTTCGGCACGGACAAGTCCGCCGTGACGGTCTCCTTCGGCGGCACCACCGCCGCCCCCAGCGCCGTCACCGACCACACCATCACCGTGACGGTCCCCGGCGGCGCCGCCTCGGGCGACGTCACCGTGACCATCGGCGGTAAGTCCGCCGCCTGGAAGGGCTTCAAGGTCACCGGAACCCGGGCCAAGCCCGGGGTCTCCCTGGCCGGCATCACGGTCGGTGACGTGGGAGCCGAGGTCACCGTGCCCGGCAGCGGGTTCGACGCGGACAGGATCCGCAACATCACCTCGCTCAACGGAGCGAAGCTCCAAGTAACGCAGGCCACCACGGGCGGCCTGAAGGTCAAGCTGCCGCCGGGCCCCGCGTTCGGGCACGTGAAGGTGGTCAACCCCGGCGGCAGCGCGGTCTCCGCCGGTGACGTGGTCGTCCCGCCCGCGCCCTACCTGGCCGCCAACATCGGCACGGGTGGCGCGGTGCGGCTGGCCCAGAACACCCTCACCGCGGTCCAGGTCGGCGCGGCGGAGCAGATCGCGTTGACGCTGTTCGAGGTGGAGGCCGGCCAGCGCGCCATGCTCTACATGTCCGGAAAGACCTTCTCCGGCTGCCTGCCCATCACCGTGTACGGCCCCGATGGGACCTCGCTGCACAGCGAGAGCGTGTGCACGAGCACCACGTGGGAATGGGAGTTGCCGGAAGGCTCGAAGGCCGGGACCTACGCCGTGCTGCTCGACCCGCAGGACGCCCAGACCGGCAAGGTGGACGTCCTGGCCTCCGCCACCGCCGACGCCACGGCCCAGCTCGCCCTGGACGGGGCGCAGGGGTCCCTCACCACGACCCTCCCCGGCCAGCAGGCCGCCTTCACCTTCACCGGAACGGCCGGCCAGCGGGTCTTCACCAAGCTCGGCATGCCGACCGGCACGAAGGCCTGCGACGTGGCCGCCAGCGTACGCGCCCCCGACGGCACCGAGTTGGTGAAGGACACGTGCGTGTACGCCGTCGACTCCTTCCTCGACACGGTCACGCTGCCGGTGGCCGGTACGTACCGTGTGGCCGTCGATCCCAAGGGCCTGATCGCCGGCACGTACAAGGCGGCGGTGATCGGCGTGCCCGCCGACGTGGCCGTGCGGACCTCGCCGGACGCCGCCCCGTCCGACGTGGCGATCGTCAAGCCGGGCCAGAACGGGACGGTGACCTTCACCGGTACGACGGGGCAGCAGATCTTCACCAAGCTGACCGTCCCGCCGGGCGCGCCCAGTTGTGCGCTGGACGTGCGGCTGTTCAAGCCGGACGGCACCGAGATGTTCCGGAGCACCTGCCTCTACCAGGCGGCCGAGTACTTGGACACGGTCACCCTGCCGGCGGACGGCACCTACACCTACAAGGTCAACCCGAAGGACGCCTGGACGGGCACTCCGACGCTGCAGGTGCTGAACGTGCCCGCTGACGTGGTGGTCGCGACCTCGCCGGACGCGGCCCCGGCCGCGGTGGCGATCAACAAGCCGGGCCAGGGCGGGGCGGTGACGTTCACCGGTACGGCGGGGCAGCGGATCTTCGCCAAGCTGGCCGTCCCGGCGGGTACGCCCGCCTGTGGCCTGGAGGTGCGGCTGCTCAAGCCGGATGGCACCGAGCTGGCCAAGGACACGTGCATCTACCAGGCGGCCGAGTACATCGACACGGTCACCCTGCCCACCGACGGCACCTATCGGTTCACGATCAACCCGAAGGACGCCTGGACGGGCACTCCGACGCTGCAGGTGCTGAACGTGCCCGCTGACGTGGTGGTGGCGACCTCGCCGGACGCGGCCCCGGCCGCGGTGGCGATCAACAAGCCGGGCCAGGACGCCGCAGTGACGTTCACCGGCGCGACGGGGCAGCGGATCTTCGCCAAGCTGACCATTCCGGCGGGTACGCCCGCCTGTGGCCTGGAGGTGCGGCTGCTCAAGCCGGATGGCACCGAGCTGGCCAAGGACACGTGCATCTACCAGGCGGCCGAGTAC
>NZ_JBEZDR010000001.1:731310-813143 GCF_040648415.1 Nonomuraea sp. NPDC049141 | reverse complement strand
AGTACATCGACACGCTCACCCTGCCCGCCGACGGCGCCTACCGGTTCACGATCAACCCCAAGGACGCCTGGACGGGCACGCTGACGTTCGCCTTGACGGGCGTCCCGGCCGACGTGGCCGTGGCGAGCGCGCCGGACGCCGCCCCGGCCGCGGTGGCGATCGCCAAGCCGGGCCAGGGCGGGGCGGTGATGTTCACCGGTACGGCAGCCCATCGCCTCTTCATCAAGCTGGCCATTCCGGCCGGTGCGCCCGCCTGCGCCCTGGACGTGCGGCTGCTCAAGCCCGACGGCACGGAGCTGGTCAAGGACACCTGCGTCTACCAGGCGGCCGAGTACATCGACACGCTGGAATTACCGGCCGCGGGGGCGTACAAACTGACCTTCAACCCGCAGGACGCGTGGACCGGCACGATCACGGTCACCCTGGTCGACGTGCCCGCCGACGCGCAGAAGGCGGCGACCGTCGGCGGGGCGGACGTCGTGGTCACCACGACCAAGGCCGGACAGAACTCGGCGGTCACCTTCACCGCCACCGCCGGGCAGAGCATCAAGATCACCATGGTGGACAAGACGTACACGAGCTGCCTCACCACGGAGCTGTGGCCGCCCACCGGCGCTCGCCTGTGGAACTCGTGCCTGTCCAAGAACAGTTCACGCGTCACCGCCCTGACGGCCGCCGGCACCTACACCCTGAAGATCAATCCCCAGGACGCCGAGACGGGGGCGGCCACCATCCGCGTCGCGGTCGGCACCGCCGTCGCACGCGTCGGCAAGCAGGCCGCGAAACCCGACGAGACGGCCCAGAAGGCGCTGCCCGACGGGGTGAAGCGCGGCGCGGCCATGGCGACGTTCACCGCGAAGAAGCACAAGGAGGCGAGCCTCACCGGGGTCGTGAAGACCACCGCGGGGCTGCCGCTGCCCGGCGTCACCCTGCGCGCCGACGGCCGCGAGGCCCGCACGGACGCCAAGGGCGCCTTCCACCTCACCGACCTGCGCCAAGGCGTGCGCCGCCTGCGCATCGACGGCCGTAGCGCCTCGACGAGCAAGCTCAAGTACGGCGTGTTCGACGTGCAGGTGCCGCTCAAGGCGGGCGACAACGAGCTGTTCTACACGCCGTACCTGCCCGCCCTGGACACCGACTACGAGATCGACATCCCCTCGCCGACCACCAAGGAGGTCGTGCTCTCCAACCCGGGCGTGCCCGGCCTGGAGGTGCGCATCCCGGCGGGCGTGACGATCGAGGACGCCGACGGCAAGCCCGTACGGCGCGTCGGCGTCACCCCGATCCCGGTGGACCGCACGCCGATCCCCATGCCGGACGGCGTGCGCGTGCCCGTCTACTACACGGTCCAGCCCGCGGGCGGTCGTCTGGTGGGCGGGACCGCACAGATCACCTACCCGAACTACCTGAAGCTCCCGGCGGGGCAGCGGGTCAACTTCTGGCACTACGACAAGAGCGGCGAGGGCTGGGAGATCTTCGGCGCGGGCAAGGTCGATCAGGCCGCCCGGCAGGTCGTCCCCGACGCCGGTACGGCGATCTCCGACTTCGACGGCGCCATGATCAACGTGCCGGGCAACGAGGAGCCGCTGTGGAAGTGGCTGCTGAAGTTCCTGAACTCCTCGGGCGACCCCGTCGACCTCGGCAGCGGACTGTTCACCCTGAGCCAGACCGACCTCATGGTGGACGACGTCATGCCGCTGACCGTCAACCGCGGCTACAACCCGGGCGACACCCGCAAGCGCTCCATGGGCATCGGAAGCAACGACCTGTACAACATGTACCTGTCGTCGCGGAAGCAGTACCAGGAGGCCGACCTCAACTTCCCCGACGGGTCCCAGGTGCACTATGTGCGGACCTCGCCGGGCACCGGGTTCTGTGACGCGGTCTTCGAGGCACGCGACACCTCGCCGGAGTTCACCGGGTCCACCTTCCACTATGTGGGCGGGTGCAACCAGGGCGGCTGGCACCTCAAGCTGCGCAACGGCATGACCTACGTCTTCGGTGACGAGGCGCCGTTGCAGGAGATCCGGGACGCGCAGGGCAACACCGTCAAGATCCTGCGCAAGTACAAGAACAGCTTCGGCAGCTACCTCGGGCCGATCACGGAGGTCCGCTCGCCGAACGGGTTCTGGCTCAGCTACTCCCACGACGCCGCCGACAAGGTCACGAAGGTGGAGGACAACGCGGGCCGCTCGGTCACATACGGCTACGAGGGCGACCGGCTCAAGACCGTGACCGGCCCCACCGGCCAGACCACCACCTACGGCTACGACACCGCGGGCCGGATGAACGCCATCACCGACTCCCGCGGCCACACCTACCTGACCAACGTCTACGACGCCAACGGCAGGGTCGCCACCCAGACGATCCTCGGCCAGGGCACCTACGCCTTCACCTACGCCCTCAACGGCTCGCGAGTCGTCGCCGCCCAGGTCACCGAGCCGGACGGCGCCGTACGCAAGACCACCTACGACGACCTCGGTTACCTGGCCACCGACACGCAGGCGGCGGGCACCGGCCGCGAGCACACCATCCGGATCACCCGCGACCCGGACAGCGACCTGCCCAGAACGATCGACGACGGCCTCGGCCGCACCACGACGATCACCTACGACCCCGCGGGCAACCCGCTGGAGCTCAAGGGCGCGGCGGGGTCGGCCACCGTGACCGGCCGGGCCACGTACCAGGGCACTCCGTACGGCAGGCCGGACACGCTGACCGACCCCACGGGAGCCGTCACCCGCTTCGAGTACGACGCGCACGGCAACCCCGAGAAGATCACCGACGCGATGGGCCGCACCTGGAAGACCAGCTACGACGCCCAGGGCCATCCACGCACCCAGACCACCCCGCAGGGGCGCGTCACCACCTACGACTACGTCGACGGCGCTCTGAGCACGGTCACCGACCCGGCGGGACGCAAGACCCGCTTCGTCCGGGACGCGGCCAACCGCGTGATCGAGACGATCGCCCCTGACGGGACCTCGACCGGGCGGGTCTACGACGCGGCCGACATGCTCAGGTCGGTCACCGACGCGGGCGGCGACGAGACGACCTTCGACTACGACGAGAACGGCAACATCACCTCGGTCAAGGACGCCCGCGGAAAGATCACCTCCTACGGCTACGACAACGCCGACAGGCTGCTCGAACGCACCGACCCGCTCGGGGCGAAGGACACCTTCACCTACGACGGCATGAACCGCCTGTCCACGGTCACCGACCGGCGCGGCAAGGTCACCGAGTACCGCTACGACGAGCTCGGCCGCGCGACCTTCACCGGCTTCGGCAAGAACGGCCAGAACTACGAGTCGACGCAGAGCGCCCAGTACGACGACAGAGGCCGCATCCGCGAGCTGACCGACAGCACCACCGGCGCCGGGAAGATCACCTACGGCTACGACGACCTCGACCACCTGACCGCCGAGACCAGCTCGGCGGGGACCGTCGGCTACACCTACGACGCGGCCGGGCGCCTGAAGTCCATGACCGCCTCGGGCCAGCCCGCGGTCGGCTACGACTACTTCCCCAACGGCCTGCTCAAGTCGGTCACCCGGGGCGCGGTCAGCACCGTGTACGGCTATGACGACGACGCGAGGATGACCTCCAAGTCACTGCCCGGCGGGATCACGGCCGCCTACGGCTACGACGACTCGGGCCTGCTGACCTCGATCGGCTACAAGCGGGGCACCACCGGCGTCGGTGACGTGGCCTACGACTACGACCGGCTCGGGCGCCGGACCCGGATGCGCGGCACCCTCGTACGCGCCCAGCTCCCCGCGCCCGCGACCGGCCTCACCTACGACGACGCCAACCGGCTGACCGGCAACGGCGGCCGGACACTGGGCTACGACCCGGCGGGCAACCTGACCTCCGACGGCGTCTTCACCTACGCCTGGAACGCCCGCGGCGAGCTCGTGACGGTGTCGGACGGCAGCGTCACCACGACCCTCGGCTACGACCCGGCGGGGCGCAGGGTCGGCAGCACCACGGGCTCCGACACCACCCGCTTCCGCTTCGACGGCGACGCCCTCATCGGTCAGAGCGGGCCCGGCGGGGCGGACGTCTCCTTCCTCAACGGCTTCGGCCAGGACGAGGCCCTCGCCAGGATCAGCGGCGACGGCCAGGTCCAGGGGCTGCTCCCCGACGCGCTCGGTTCCACGCTGGCCCTGACCGACGGCTCGGGCCAGATCACCACCACCTACGGTTACGACCTGTTCGGCTCCACCACGTCCTCCACGGCCGGCGACTCCAACACCGTGCGCTGGACCGGCCGGGTCTCCGGCGCGCCGATCCCCGGCGGGCTGCAGGACAACAGATCCCGGCTGTACTCCCCGTCGCTGCGCCGGTTCGTCTCCGAGGACACCATCGGCTTCGGCGGCGGCTACAACCTCTACGAGTACGCGCTGGGCGACCCGGCCGACTACACCGACCCCGACGGCACGATCCCGCCGCAGGTGGTCGCGGCCGTCGGCGCCTGCGTCGGCAACGGCCTGATCAACACCGTCGCCGGTGCGCTGCTCGGCCGCAAGCACTCCTTCGGCGACTACGCCCGGGGCTTCGGCAAGGGCTGCCTGGAGGGCGCCCTGGGCTCGATCACCTTCGGCGGCACCAAGTTCGCCCGCTTCGGCAAGTACGGCGATGAGGCGGTGGAAAGCCTCGGCAAGACCTGCCGTCTGACCAGCAGCTTCGTGCCGGGCACCAAGGTACGGATGGCCGACGGCAGCGCCAAGGCCATCGAGGAGGTCGCCGTCGGCGACCGGGTCCTGGCGACCGACCCGGCCACCGGGAAGACGAGCTCGCAGCCGGTCGTGGCCACCATGACCAGCCAGGGCGCCAAGGACCTGGTCAAGGTGGGCATCGCGGGCGGGGTGCTGGTCGCCACCGACAACCACCCGTTCTGGGTGCCCGCGCTGAAGACCTGGCTGCCCGCCTCGGAGCTGCGGCCGGGCATGTGGCTGCGTACTTCGGCGGGCACCCTCGTCCAGGTGTCGGCGGTGGAGACCGAGCACCGCGACAGCCAGCGCGTCCACAACCTCAGCGTGGACGGCCCGAACACCTACCACGTGGTCCAGGGCGGGACCGACGTCCTCGTCCACAACAGCCCGCGTCCCAAGTACCCCTGCGGCTGGCTGTCCCCGTCGGAGTGGGCCAACTCCGTCAAGCGCGAGATCCGCGACAGGTACCGGGGCGACGGCGGCTTCGAGAGCGGGCGGCACGGCGAAGGCTTCAAGGCCGCCGCCAGAGACCTCGAACGCTTCATCAGGGAGCACCCGGGTATGCTGCCGGAGATCGAGAGGGAGCTGCGCGCCACCGCCAAGCGCTGGATGGCCAACGGCAGATCCACCGGCCACTCCGGAGGATGGTGAGCGGTGCCCGCTGACACCCCCAACGCCGGACCCGCCTCGATCGCCGAGTTGATCGAGGCGGCGGAGGACGGGCCGGAGGTTCCTGAGACGTTCGGGCGGCTGCTGCGGGAGAGCGAGCGGCTGCTGAAGGAGGCCCCCGGCTCGGCCGACGCCCACTACGTGCGGGGCTACGCTCTCTACCTGCTGGGCGCCCACGCCGAGGCGCGGGCCGCCTTCGAGCGGGCGGAGCTGCTGCGGCGCGGGCATCAGTGGGCGCTGTTCCACCTCATCGTGCTGGCCTACCGCGACGGTGACCACGGTGCGGTGCTAGGCGCCTTCTCCCGGCTGGAGCGCGCCTACTTCGAGGGCGAGGACAAGCTCTGGCGTTACCTGGTGGCCTGGGAGTACGCGCTGTGCTCGGCGGTCCGGCTCGGACTGGACGAGCACGTCGCCGCCCGCCTGCCGGAGCTGATCACCGACTACACCGACCGCCAGGACGACCCCGAGGAGATCCTGGAGCGGCCGGGCAGGCTGCTCCAGCTCTACGGCGAGCAGCCCGAGGGGCCGCTGCGCGACCTGCTGCGCGAGCAACTCGCCCGGCTGGTGCCCGGCGGCTGGATCCGCCCAGGCGATCTCTAGGCTTTCTCACCCAGCAGGGTGTCGCCCCAGTGCCCGCCGGGAGACACGCCGGGTGGGCACGCCCACAGGCCCGACCCCACGTGCCGGATGTAGGTCGAGAGCCGGTCGTCGGTGGCCAGCCTGCGCTGCACGGGCACGTACTGGCGGCGCGGATCGCGCTGGTAGGCCAGGAAGAACAGGCCGGCGTCGATGCGTCCCTGGGTGTCGCTGCCGTCCACGAAGGAGTAGCCGCGCCGCAGCAGCCGTACACCGCCGTTGGACAAGGGATGGGCCAGGCGCACGTGGGAGTCGGCGGGGAGCGCGGCCGGGCTGAACTTGTCGCGCTCGCCCTTGCCGCCGAGCGGGGCGCCCTCGGTCTTGGTACGGCCGATCGTGGCCTCCTGGTCCTCCCTGGAGGCCTGGTCCCACGCCTCCAGGTGCATGCGGATTCGCCGCGCGACCAGGTAGCTGCCGCCCGCCATCCACGCGGGCCCGTCGGCGGCGCCCACCCAGACGTGCTGGTCGAGCGCGGTGTGATCGTCGTGCGGGATGTTGTCGGTGCCGTCCTTGAAGCCCATGAGGTTGCGCGGGGTGAGCTGGGCGGGCGTGGTCGAGGAGGTCTTGCCGTAGCCGAGCTGCGACCACCGCATGCTCACCCGGCCCAGCCCGATGCGGGCCAGCGTGCGGATGGCGTGCACCGCGACCTGCGGGTCGTCGGCGCACGCCTGGACGGCGATGTCGCCGCCGCCGCGTGCCGGGTCGAGCTTCTCACCGGGGAAGGGCGGTAAGTCGGCCAGCGCGGGAGGCCGCGAGGCGGCCAGGCCGAAGCGGTCTTCCCCCGCCCGCTCGAACAGCGTGGGCCCGAATCCGACGGTCATCGTCAGGCGGGAGGCGGGCAGGTCGAGGGCCTCGCCGGAGTCGTCGGCGGCGCTGACCCGGCCCGCCGTCATCGACTCGGCGGCCCTGGTCCAGGAGACCAGGAGCGCGATCAGCTCCTCGCACGTGCCCACGGCCACGTCGAAGGCCGCGAAGTGGAGGCGGTCCTGTACGGGCGTCGCGATGCCCGCCTGATGCGGCCCATGGAAGTCCACGACCTGCGCCGGGGCCGCGCTCGCCGGCGGCTCCGCCTCGCCCAGCAGAAAGGCGCCCGCCGTCGCCGCCGCCCCGGCCACCACACCCGCGCCGGAGGCGGTCAGCAGCCCGCGCCTGCTCAGTCTCCCCACCGAACCTCCCTCCGAAGATCTTGACCTTATCCTGCCGCCCGGCGGCCGGTATCTCGCCTCCCGGCCGGCCATCGGTCAGCCGGTCGGTGGGGCGGATCAGCCGTTCGGAGGGGCGGAGAGTTCAGCCGTCGATTCATGACATGGGGTGATGTGCGGCTTGTGGCCGGATGGAGAGGCTGATGGTCTCCAATCGAAAAGGGGCGAGACCCATGCCAGAAATGAGCGATGGGAGTACGAGCGGCGCAGCGGTGAGTCGTCGTGGGCTGCTCGCCGGTGCGGGTGCCGTGGCGGTCACAGCGCTGGGTACCGGGGTGGCCGCCGCCGCGGCGGGGCCGGAGGCGACGGGGTTCGGGCCGGTGACGGTACGGCCGGGCGACCTGCGCTACGACAACCTGTTGCGCGGCAACAACTTCCGGTTCGCGGGCCGGCCGGACGAGATCCGCGTGGCCGGGTCGACCGATCAGGTGGTGCGCGCGGTGTCGGAGGCGGTGCGGTCCGGTCGGCGGGTCGCGGTGCGCAGTGGCGGGCACTGCTTCGAGAACTTCACCGCCGATCCGGCGGTGCGGGTGCTGCTCGACCTGTCTCCGATGGACGCGGTCGGCTATGACGCCGACCGGCGGGCGTTCGCCGTGCAACCCGGAGCCACCCTGGGGCAGGTGTACCGGACGCTGTTCAAGGGCTGGGGCGTGACGATCCCTGGGGGCGGCTGCCCGGAGGTGGGTGCCGGTGGGCACTTCGCGGGCGGCGGGTACGGGCCGCTGTCCCGGCGGTACGGCTCGGTGGTGGATCACCTGTACGGCGTGGAGGTCGTGGTGGTCGACCGCGACGGCACCGCCCGCGCGGTGGTCGCCACCCGCGAGCCGGACGACCCGAACCATGACCTGTGGTGGGCGCACACCGGCGGTGGCGGCGGCAACTTCGGCGTGGTCACGCGGTACTGGTTACGCTCGCCCGACTCCACCGGCACCGACCCGTCCAAGCTGCTGCCGGCCTCGCCCCGGCGGATGCTGCAGCACGTGGTCTTCTGGTCCTGGGAGCACATGACCGAACAGGCGCTCACCGGGCTGCTGCGTAACTTCGGGACCTGGCACGAGCGCAACAGCGCGCCCGGCTCTCCGTACACCGGGCTGTACGGGATCCTCCTGCTGTCGCACCGCGCCGGCGGAACCGTCACGCTGGTCGCGCAGATCGACGCGGACCTCCCTGACGCCGACCGCATGGTGACCGGCTTCGTGTCGGCGGTGACCGCCGGTGTCGACCTCACGCCGGCGCTCGACATCCGGCGGACGATGCCGTGGCTGCACCGGATGACCTGGCCGGGCAGCGGCGAGCCGGGTGACGTGCTCAACCGGCGGTACAAGATCAAGGCCGGCTATCTGCGACGCTCGTTCACCGAGAGCCAGCTCGCGGCCGTCTACCGCAACCTGACGAACGAAACCGGGGGGCCGGACTCCGGCATGCTGCTCGTCGGCTACGGCGGCCAGGTCCGTGCGGTGGCGCCCGGGGCCACTGCGATCGCCCAGCGAGACGTGGTCATGAAGGCGGTCTATCAGACCATCTGGGGTGACGAAAAGGACGACGCGGCCAACCTCGCCTGGGTCCGCCACTTCTACCGCGACGTGTACGCCGACACAGGCGGCGTGCCCGTACCCGGCGAGGTCAACGACGGCTCCTACATCAACTACCCGGACGCCGACCTGGCCGACCCGGCGTGGAACACCTCAGGCGTGCCCGCGCACCGGCTCTACTACAAGGACAACTACCCACGCCTCCAACGGGTGAAGGCCCGGTGGGACCCGCGCAACGTCTTCCGGCACGCTCTGGCCATCGAGCCTGCGACATAGGTGGCAGATCTTGCCGCCTTCTGAAGGTTCTCGCAGCTCAAGCCGGTGATTCTGGCCGGGTAGGGTGGCGCAATCTCCTCGTTATCCCATTTTTCCTACTCGTTGAGTAGGTTTAGCGGCATGAAGCGGGTGGAGCTCGACGATCGGCGGTGCCGGGCGGATCGTGCCCGGCAGGTGGCCGACCTCTTGAGAAGACAGATCATCCACGGCAGCTTCCCTCATGGGCAGCTGCCGCTGGAGGCGGTGCTCGCCCGTGAGTTCGACACCTCGCGCAACACCGTCCGGGAGGCGCTCGACCTGCTGCGCGAGGAGGGCTTGGTCGAGCGGAGCCCGGGCGTGGGCACCACCGTGGTGGCCGAGAAGTACCCGCATGGGCTGCATCGCCTGCTCGGTCTGGCCGAGACCCTGCACGAACACGGGCGGGTGACCAACCAGGTCCGCACGATGACCCTCATGGAGCCGCCCGCTCCGGTCAGCCACCGGCTCGGGCTCGCGCCCGGTGAGCAGGTCGTCTACCTGGAACGGCTCCGCAGCCTGAACGGCCTGCCCCTCTCGCTCGACCTCACCTATCTCGTACGTGACGTCGGCGAGCCGCTGTTCGACGCGGACCTGGCGAACAACGACATCTTCGTGCTGCTCGAACAGATCTCCGGGCAGCCACTCGGCATGGCCGAACTCACCCTCGAAGCCGTCAACGCCGACCCGCACACCGCCGCCGCGCTCGGTACGCCGCGCGGAGCCGCGCTGCTGATGGTCGAGCGGCTCACCCACCTGGCCGACAGCAGGCCGGTGGACCTGGAGTTCATCCGTTTCAGAGGCGACCGGCTGACGATGCGCGGCCATCTGCGCCGCACTGAGCCCGGCCGACCCGAGGACAAGGAGTAGGTATGGCCCTGATCACCCAGCGTGTCGAGGTCCCCGTGACGATCGACGAATCCCTGTGCATCGACGGCTGCACGCTGTGCGTCGAGGCGTGCCCGCTCGACTCCCTGGCGATCAGCGACGAGACCGGCAAGGCGTACATGCACGTCGACGAGTGCTGGTACTGCGGCCCCTGCGCGGCCAGGTGCCCCGTGGACGCGGTCACCATCAACATGCCCTACCTGCTGAGATGAAGGAGATCGCGGTGCGCAAGATCCTGACGGCGGTCCTTCTGCTGGCCGCCACCGCCTGCTCGGTCTCCGGCGCCACGAGCGGCGACACGGGCGGCGAGGGGAAGACGAAGCTCGTCGTCGGCTACCAGTCCAAGACCATCAACACCGTGACGGCCGGAACCCTGCTGCGCTCGCTCGGCTACCTCGAGAAGCGGCTCGGCGGCAAGTACGCCGTCGAGTGGCAGGACTACGACACCGGTGCCCCCATCACCGCCAAGATGGTCGCCGGAAAGATCGACATCGGCTCGATGGGCGACTACCCGCTGCTGATCAACGCCTCCCGCACGCAGTCGATCCCGGCGGCCCGTACCGAGTTGATCTCCATCACCGGCTACAACGCGCGCGGCGGGCTGAACATGGTCGTCGTCCCGCCCGCGTCGAAGGCGCGGACCCTGGCCGATCTCAAGGGCGCCAAGATCTCGGCCAGCGTCGGCTCGGCCGGGCACGGCACGCTGGTCCAGGCGCTGGAGAAAGCGGGGATCACCGACGTCGAGACGGTCAATCACCAGCCCGCCGTCGGCGCGGCCCAGCTCGAGTCGGGTGGCGTGCAGGCGTACGCCCAGTTCGTGGCCTGGCCGGGGCTGCTGGCCTTCCAGAACAAGGGCCGGCTGGTCTACGACGGCTCGGCCCTGGACGTGCCGACCTTCCATGGCGTGGTGGTACGTCAGGCCTACGCCAAGGACCACCCGGAGATCGTGGACGCCTTCCTCAAGGCGCAGATCGACGCCACCCGCTATCTGCACGAGCACCCTCTGCAAGCCGCGGAGTCGGTGGCCCGCGCCACGGGCCTGCCGCCCGAGGTCGTCTACCTGTACAACGGCCGCGGCGGCATCGCCACCTTCGACGTCACGCTGAAGCAGTCCCTTCAGGCGGCACACGAGCATGACGTGGCCTACCTCAAGCGGATCAGCGCCGACTTCTCCGGGGTGAACGTCGCCTCCTTCGTCAACGACGCCTACCTCCGCAAGGCGTACGGGCCGGCGTACGACGCGGACCGGGCCTCGACCGTGAACCCCGCCCCGATCACGGGGAAGGACACCGTCTGCGGAGTGGCCGTCGACGATCCCAAGACCGCCTCGGAGCTGTGGCTGAGCGGGGAGAGCGAGACGCTGGCCGCCGCCACGCCGACCTGCCTGCTCCGGCAGGTGGCCGCCGCGAAACAGCCGGTACGGGCGGCCTACGTGCCGGACACCGCCACCGGGACCAGGTGGTTCGCCGACAAGTCCGTCTGGCTTCGGGATCCGGCCGCCGCCGCGAACGCCAGGTTCCTGCCCTTCACCACCGAGGAAGGGGCCGACGCCTACCGCAAGGAGCACCCGAAGACCGAGCCCGTCGCCTATGAAGCCGCGTTGAAGGGAGCGGGAGGTGACGCCCGATGACCACGGAGACAGAAGCCGGCACGACGTCCTGGACGGCTGCCGCGCCCGCGGTCCCGCCTCCCGTGCGGAGCCGGGCTCGGAGCGGTGCGGGGAAGGGACGCCGGTGGGCGGTCAGGGCGGGCTCGCTCCTGACCGTAGCCGCCCTGTGGCAGCTCCTCACGGTCACCGACGCGCGGCTGTGGCTCAGGTTCGACCGGCTGCCCACGCTCGATGAGGTCGCCGCGCGGTTCGCCGGGCAGCTCGCCACCCCCGTGTACTACCTCGACCTCCTGCAGAGCCTGATCAGGATCCTGACCGGATTCGGCCTGGCCGCGGTCGCCGGGATCACCGTGGGCCTGCTGGTCGCCAGGTCCCGCACGACGGGGGACGCGCTGCTGCCGCTGCTCGAAGCCGTCCGCCCCATTCCCGCGATCGCGCTGGTGCCGGTGGCGATCCTGCTGTTTCCCACCGATGAGCAGGGCATCGTGTTCATCACGTTCACCGCCGCCTTCTTCCCGGTCATGGTGAGCACGCGGCACGCCGTACGGGCGCTGCCCACGCTCTGGGAGGACGCGGTCAGGACGCTCGGCGGCGGCCGGCGCCACGTGCTCTGGAACGTGGTGCTGCCGGGCATCCTGCCCGGCGTGTTCGGCGGGCTCTCCGTCGGCATGGGCGTGGCCTGGATCTGCGTCATCTCGGCGGAGATGATCTCCGGCGAGTTCGGGGTCGGCTACCGGACCTGGATGTCGTACACGATCGTCGACTACCCGGCCGTCATCGTCGGCATGATCACCATCGGCCTGCTCGGCTGGCTCACCTCGGCCGCCGTCGAGCTGGTCGGGCGCCGGTTGACCCGCTGGCTGCCCCGGGCGGAAGGGAGCAGGTCGTGACCCTCGGCCTCACGTTGGAGTCCCTGTCGCTGGGGTACGCCCGGGATCCGGTCCTGAGCGAGCTCGATCTGGCGGTCCGCCCCGGCGAGGTGCTGGTCGTCGTCGGCGCGTCGGGCTCGGGCAAGTCCACGCTGCTGCGCGCGCTGGCCGGGCTGCTGCGGCCGTACGGAGGAAGGATCGTCGCGGACGGAGCGGAGATCGCGGCCACCTCGCAGGACCGCGCGATGATCTTCCAGGACGACGCGCTGCTGCCGTGGCGGACGGTCCTGGCCAACGTGGAGCTGCCGCTGCGCATCCGCAGGCTGCCCAGGCGTGAGCGCCGGGCCGCCGCGCGGGAGTGGATCGCCCGCGTCGGCCTGGCCGGGCACGAGGACCGGCTGCCGCGCGAGCTGTCGGGCGGCATGCGGCAGCGCGTGCAGCTCGCCCGCGCCCTCGCGGGAGCGCCCCGCGCGGTGCTGATGGACGAGCCGTTCGGCGCGCTCGACGCCCAGACCCGCGCCGAGATGCAGGCGCTCCTGCTCGACGTGCTCGAAGACACCAGGGCGACGGTCATCTTCGTCACCCACGACGTGGACGAGGCGCTCCTGCTCGCCGATCGGGTGGTGGTGCTCGGCCGCGGCGGCGTTCGCGCGGTGACCGAGGTGCCGGGGCCCCGCGACCCCGGCGCCGACAGAGCCGGGCTGCGCGCCCAGATCCTCAAGGAGCTGTGAATGGACATCCCCTCGATCGAGGACGGCCTGCGCCTGGAGTGCGAGGTGCTCGTCGTCGGCGGAGGCACCGCGGGCACGATGGCCGCGATCACCGCCGCGGAGCAGGGCGCCCGGGTGCTGCTGCTGGAGAAGGCCCACGTACGGCACAGCGGCGCGCTCGCCATGGGCATGGACGGCGTCAACAACGCCGTCATCCCCGGCAAGGCCACCCCCGAGGACTACGTCGCCGAGATCACCCGGGCCAACGACGGCATCGTCAACCAGAAGACGATCTACCAGACCGCGACCAGGGGCCACGACATGGTCCGCCGCCTGGAAAGCTACGGGGTGAAGTTCGAGAAGGACGAGCACGGCGAGTACGCGGTCCGCAGGGTCCACCGCTCGGGCAGCTACGTGCTCCCCATGCCGGAGGGCAAGGACGTCAAGAAGGTCCTCTACCGAGTGCTGCGGCGACGCGACATCCGGGAGAGGCTCCGCGTCGAGAACCGCGTCATGCCGGTCAGGGTCCTCACCTCGGAGGGCCGGGCGGTCGGCGTGGCCGGGTTCGACACGCGTTCCGGGCGTTTCGTCACGGTGAGCGCCGGAGCCGTGATCCTCGCGACCGGCGCCTGCGGCCGGCTCGGCCTGCCCGCCAGCGGCTACCTGTACGGCACGTACGAGAACCCGACCAACGCGGGCGACGGCTACGCCATGGCCTACCACGCCGGAGCCGAGCTCAGCGGCATCGAGTGCTTCCAGATCAACCCGTTGATCAAGGACTACAACGGGCCGGCCTGCGCCTACGTGGCCAACCCGTTCGGCGGCTACCAGGTCAACAACAAGGGGGAGCGGTTCGTCGACTCCGACTACTGGTCGGGCCAGATGATGTCCGAGGTGTCCGCCGAGATCGCCTCCGCCCGGGGGCCGATCTACCTCAAGCTCTCCCACCTGCCCGACGAGACGGTCACGGAGATCGAGAACATCCTGCACACCACCGAACGCCCCACCCGTGGCACGTTCCACGCCGGGCGCGGGCACGACTACCGCAGCCACGACGTGGAGATGCACATCTCGGAGATCGGCCTGTGCGGCGGGCACTCGGCGTCGGGCGTGTGGGTGGACGAGCACGGCGCGACCACGGTGCCCGGCCTGTACGCGGCCGGCGACCTGGCCTGCGTGCCGCACAACTACATGATCGGCGCCTTCGTCTTCGGCGACCTGGCCGGCGCCCACGCGGCCGAGCACCACCGACGCGGCGGGCCCCTGCCGGAGGATCAGATCGCCGCCGCGCACGAACTGGTCTACCGGCCCCTGCGCAACCCGGACGGGCCGCCGCAGCAGCAGGTGGAGTACAAGCTGCGCCGCTTCGTCAACGACTACGTCGCCCCGCCCAAGACCGGCGCCAAGCTCGAGATCGCGCTGGAGTCCTTCGAGCGGATGCGCGACGAGATCGCCTCGATGGGCGCGCGCACCCCGCACGAGCTCATGCGCTGCGCCGAGGTCGACTTCATCCGCGACTGCGCCGAGATGGCGGCCCGTGCCTCGCTCACCCGTACCGAGAGCCGGTGGGGCCTCTACCACGAACGCGCCGACCAGCCAGGACGCGACGACGAGGGGTGGCTGTTCCACCTCAATCTCCGCCGGCGCGGGGGGGCGATGGAGTTCGTCAAGCGCCCCGTGGAGCCGTACCTGGTGCCGGTCGAGGAGTTCTCGCCGGTCGCCGCCGAGCCGGTCGTGCTGGCCGCCCGGACCGCGACCGCGGTGCGCCGCCACGAGGTGCGCCGGGAGGCCCGCGCCGCGGTCGGCCGCTCGCCGCGCATCCTGGAGCTGCACCGCCTCGCCGAGGAGCAGCCGTCGGTGGCGCGGCTCGCCCCCTACCTCGCCGACGCCGACCCGAAGGTACGCCGGGCCGCCATCGCCACGCTCACCGAGACGGTGCCGGAAGGGACGGGCCTGGCCCTGGCCGGCGCCCTCGCCGACGAGCACGGCACCGTGCGCCGGGCGGCGGCCACCGGCCTCAAGGAGCTGGTCGAGGTGCTGCCGGCCACGCCCGAACTCGGCGCGGCCGTGACCGGGTGCCTGTCCGGCGGGGACGCCATGGTCCGGGCCACCGGCCTGGACGTGCTGCGCGCGATGCGGCTCGGCGACGCCGGGACGTTCCAGGCGGCGCTGGCCGATCCGGACCACCGGGTGCGGATCGCGGCGATCCGCGCCCTGGTCTCCCTCGACGAGGCCGACGCGGTGGCCACCGCCGCGACGGACCCCTCCAGAGAGGTACGCGTCTGGGCGGCCAAGGGACTGGGCCTCATCGGCAAGCCGTCGGCCGCGCTGGCCGCTCTCGCGGGCGACGCCGACCCGCTGGTCAGGGCCGCCGCTCTGGAGTCGTCGGGCGAGGTGGGGACACCGCTTGCGGCCGAGGCCATCCGGGGGCTGGACGATCAGGAGTGGCAGGTGCGGGTGGGGGCGGTGCGCTGTCTCGCCGCGGCGGACCCGGCCACGGCGCGGCGGCCGCTCGTCGGAGCGCTGGCGGACCCCAACCTCGACGTGCGCAAGGCCGCCGTGCTCGCGCTCACGCCGTGGGCCGCCGCCACGGAGGTGGCGGACGCCTTGCGGACCGCGCTGGCGGACTCCGACGCCGACGTCCGCTCCTACGCGAGAAAGGCGCTGACTGACTGCTGAGAGGCTCGTCTCCCGGCGTGGAACGGCATGGAACGCCTCATATAGAGAGCGCGAAAAAAGCCAGAGCCGCACTCCACGATAGGAGACTCGCATTGCGGAGGGGGCGCTACACGACAGGGAGGACGACGGTGCGACAGGGGTCGCCCGTCAGGCGTGCCGCCATCATGAGGGCGGCGCTTGAGGCCTTCCTGCAAGAAGGATTCGCCCGGACCAGCGTTGACACCATCGCGACCAAGGCCGGTGTGTCCAAACGCACCATCTATGACTATTACCAGGACAAAGAGCAGCTCTTCCTGTCGGTGATCCAGGAGGCCGGCGCCACGCGGAACGCGGAGTTCGGCGACCTGCTCGACCGCACCCTGGGCCAGGTGCATGACCTGGAGGCGGCCCTGCTGGCCTTCGGCCGCGAGTTCGCACACGCCGTGGTTCGTTGCCCCGAACGTTCGGCGATCACGAGGTTGATGATCGCTGAAGCGGTGCACTTCCCCGAGCTGCTGGACGCCTGGCGTCCCGTCGGACCGGCTCAGCGGGAGCTGGCCGCGCGCCTGGCACGGCTGGGCGAGCAGGGCCTGCTCGACGTGCCGGACCCCGTGGTCGCCGCGGAACACCTTGAGGTGCTGGTCGCCGGTGTGCTGAGCAACCGATCACTGTTCGGCGCGGCTCCGCTCGGAGAGGGTGAGATCGAGAGGGTGGTGATCGATGGGGTGAAAGCATTTCTCCGCGCTTATCGCACAAAACCGGATACTCCGTAAACCCCGTTTCGGAGCTGCGCCGGCCATCGAACCAGCTCCTTAATTTCCAAACCGCTGGACACTCGCGTTCCGGGAAACTAACTTCCTCGCTCGGGGGCATTCTTCTCAATAGCCACATATGTCCCCACATCATCGGGAGGGGGAACCTATATGGAGATCACGATCACGCAGGTAGAGGAAGTAGAGCTCACCTGCGGTAACAGCAACAGCTGAAACTCATCGCGGGATTGGTGACCCGCCTGTCGCCAATCCCGTGTCCGTGTCCCCGCTTGGAGCGGATATTGTCTCGCGTTCTGGTCAACCCGGCGTTTCCGCTGTTCATTGACGACCACCGGGAACTCGTCCGGCTGGGCGACCTGCCGGGAACGGGAAAGGTGCTCCAGTCCGCCGCCCCCGCCCTGCGCGAGCTCGTACGCCGGTGCGCCGCCACCGCGCTGCCCCGCGAGGAGCTGGTCAGCCTCACGGCCGGGATCGGCGGCGTCACGGCGGCCGAGGTGGACCAGGCCATCACCGCCCTGCTCACGGCCCGGATCCTGGTCGAGGAGCAGGAGGTCGAGCTGCTGACGCGCCACGGGCCTTCGTCGCGGCAGGCGCTGTTCTTCTCCATGTTCCAGCCCGCGTCACGGGCCGCCGAGATGATCGGGGACCTCGCCGGGCGTACCGTGGCCGTTCTCGGCGTCGGCGGGATAGGCGGCTTCGTCGCCCTGCAGCTGGCGACGGCCGGGGTGGGGCGGCTGCGGCTCGTCGACCAGGACGACGTGGACGAGTCCAACCTTCACCGCCAATATCTGTACAAGGCGGAGGACGTCGGTGACCCGAAGGTGGAGACGGCCGCCCGCAGGCTCGTGGAGCACAGCCCGGCGCTCAAGGTGGAGACGCACCACCGCACGCTGACCGGCGCCGGGGACGTCGCGGACGTGGTCGCCGGCGCGGACCTGGTCATCGCCACCGCCGACAGCCCGCAGCCGCAGATCCGCCGCTGGACGAACGCCGGTTGCCTGGCCGCCGGGGTGCCGTTCCTGCCGGGCGGGTTCACCCAGCACCTGGGCATCGCGGGGCCGTTGGTCGTGCCGGGGAGCTCGGCCTGCCTGGCCTGCCTGGACGAGGAGCTGCGGGTCCGCAATGGCGGGCGGGAGCTGCCCGCCGTACAGAATCAGGGGCGGATCATCCCGGCGTTCGGCCCGCTCTGCTCGATCGTGGCCGGGTTCCTCGCCGCCGAGGCGATCCGGTTCCTCACCGGAGTGGTCCCGGCGGCCCTGGCCGGCCGGGTGGTCCACTTCGACCTCCTGACGATGATGACGGCGGAGCAGTCCGTCACCCGGCTCGACACCTGCCAGGTCTGCGGTGCTCCGGCCGAGAGTGCGTAACGTCCTGCACCAGGCACGTGACGTGGCGGCGCGCGCTTGAGAGGCTTCCCCCATGCGCGAGATCCCGACCATTGACGACATGGCCGCGTTATTGCGGGAGCTGTGCGAGCGGTTCCCCGCGATCTGCAGGAGACGCCTCATCGGCGCCTCCCGCAAGGGCGAGCCGCTGGAACTGGTCTCGATCGGAGACGGCCGCCAGAACGCCCTGGTGTTCGGCGGTCCGCACGCCAACGAGCCCGTCGGCTTCCTGACCGTGCTCCGCCTCGCCTCGGCGCTGTGCGAGAA
The DNA here is from genome assembly GCF_040648415.1 of Nonomuraea sp. NPDC049141. Taxonomy (NCBI): domain Bacteria; kingdom Bacillati; phylum Actinomycetota; class Actinomycetes; order Streptosporangiales; family Streptosporangiaceae; genus Nonomuraea; species Nonomuraea sp. NPDC049141. Next base: position 794,936 of record NZ_JBEZDR010000001.1, on the reverse strand, counting down.
CGCGGCCGAGCGGCAGGGGTTCACCTGGCACTTCATCGCGTGCGTGGATCCTGACGGCGCCCGGCTGAACGAGGGCTGGTACGGCGGGCCGTACACGATCAGCCACTATCACCGGCACTTCTACCGCCCGTCCATGAGCGACCAGCCCGAATGGACCTTCCCCATCCCCTCCGGGCGCAAGCGGTTCGACCGGCCGCTGCCGGAGACGCTGGCCCTGATGCGGGTCATCGACGAGCTGCGGCCGGCGTTCATGCTGTCGCTGCACAACGCCGACTTCGGCGGCGCGTACTTCCAGATCAGCCGCGACGTGCCCGGCCTGCCCGCCGAACTGGCCGCGATCGCCGCGGGCCAGGGCGTCCCGCTGGACCTGGGGCCCATCGACACCGTCGGCTACCAGGTCGCGGGGCCCGGCGTCACGCTGCTGCCACCGGCCGAGCACATCGACTTCGTCGAGACCGGCGGTGACGCGCGCACCCCTCGTACGTACGGGGCGTCGAGCTGGCACTACGCCGACCGCTACGGCACGTTCACGCTCATCGCCGAGGTGCCCCTGTGGACCACTCCGGGGTGCGACGACCCCTCGGACGCCGGGCTCTCCTTCGGGCACCTGGTCAAAGCGGCCGCGGTACGGCTGCGCGAGGAGCTCGAACCGCTGGCCCGGGCGCGTACGGACATCCGGTCCCAGTGCGTCGCGCACAGCCCGTTCCACGCGGCGGTCGACGACACGCTCGCCGTCTCCCACCTGCTGATCGCCTCGCTGGAAGGCGCCGTGGACCGGGAGGACGCCGCCAGGACCGTCACGCGGGCCGAGGCGAGCGGCATCCACGACACCGTGCGCCGCCTGCCGCTGCGGGCCTGCGCCATGTTCCTGCGGCTGCTGGAGGCCGAGACGGCGGCGGGCAACCACCAGGCCGCCCTGACGGCCGTCCGGGCCACGCTGGAGGAGCGCCTGCGGCGCCTCTGCGCGGCTGCGGAGGAAGAACTCGTCCCGTCCGTCGATCCGATCGGCAGGATCGTCACGATCCAGACGGAAGCGGCGCTGGCGACCGCCCGCCGCCTGCGCTTCGCCCAAGGGTGAGGGGCGAAGGGTGCCGATGCCCTTCGCCCCTCCGGCCCCTGGGAGTGCGGACCGGCCGTCGCGCCAGGCCAGGTGGGGGACCAAGGTCGACCGTGCGCGACACCCCTGACGCTAACCCGGCGCCACCTCCGGGTCTGCGCATGATTACTCAGAACGGCCCGCGGATGGGGCCGGTCAGATCTTCACCGAGAGTGAAGCCGGTGGAGGCGGCAGCATGTGCACCCTCGCGGAGCTGATGTCGAAGTACAGTCCCACCAGTTCCAGTTGCCCGGCTCGTACCTGTTCGTCGACCTTGCGATAGGTCCGCAGGTTCTCCAGTTGCTGCTGCACGTTGACCTTGCACAGCCGGTCCAGCGCCCCGGCGTCGAGCGGTTCGTCCGCCGTCTCGATGAACGTGGCCAGGCTGTGGTAGCCGTGCCGCAGCCAGCGCCGCAGCCCCGGCAGGCTGCCCGCCTTCACCCCGCCGCTGAGCAGCCCGGACATCGCCCCGCAGCCGGAGTGCCCGCACACCGTGATCGTGTGCACGCCCAGCACCTGCGTCGCGTACTCGATGGCGGCCACGACGGAGTCGTCATGCGGCTCGGCGCCCCTGCGCGGCACCAGGTTGCCGATGTTGCGCACGGTGAACAGGTCGCCGGGGCCGCTCGCGGTGATCAGGCTGGGGATGACCCGCGAGTCGGCGCAGGTGATGAACAGGTGCGTGGGCTGCTGCTTGCGGGCCAGCTCGGTGAAGATGGGCCGCACCAGCGGAGCCGTACGCCGGTGATACTCCCGCGCACCCGCCGTCAGCTGGCACTCCACGCTGGCCGGACGGGGGCCGCCCGGAACGGGCATGCCGTGCCGGGCGGGGCGGCTGTGGCGGTGCGACCACGGCAGCCACCACCGGTCCGGCGCCCTCGGCGGAGTCTTGGACCGGGACCGGCGGGTTCCGCTGGCCGCCATGGCGTACCACTCGTCGTGTATCTCGTCGATGTCGACGCTGCCGCCCAGCCGCTCGTGGTTCAGCCGCCAGGAGTGGATCGCCTCGAAGGCGGCATTGTCCATGAAGTCGATGTTCAGGTCGAGGTCCACGGCCGCGCCGGGCGGGATGGCGCGCAGCTCATGGGTGAGCCGGGGCACGCCCAGGAAGGTGAGCGAGCCGGAGATCGTCGCGTGGAAGCGCCCGTCCTGCTCCGGCCGCGTCTTGACGGTGACCCAGGTCAGCCGCCGCAGCGCGAGCAGCGCGGCCAGCGCGAGACCGGCCAGCACACCCTCGGCGAGCCCGAGGACCAGCACGCCCCCCATCGTCACCAGGTAGACCGGCACCTCGCCGTGGCCGTGCACCTTCCTGACGTGGCCCAGGTTGACCATCTGCACGCCGATGAAGACGAGCAGCGCCGCCAGCGCCTCCATCGGGATCAGCTTGATCATCCAGCCGAAGCCGAGGGCGAACACGAGCACCCACACCCCGTGCAGGAACGCCGAGAGCCGGGTGCGCCCGCCCGCCTGCACGTTCGCGGTGCTGCGGACGATCACGCCCGCCACCGGCAGCCCGCCGAGCGCTCCGGAGACCATGTTGGCCACGCCCTGCCCGCTCAGCTCCTGGTCGAGGTCGGCACGGGGGCCGTTGTGCATGCCGTCGACCGCGACCGAACACAGTAGCGACTCGACCCCGGCCAGCAGCGCGACGAGCAGCACGGACGCCACGATCCGGTGCCAGTCGCCGGACGGCAGGACGGGGACGGTCCATGAGGTGACGCTGTCGGACAGGTCGATGCGGGTGACATCCCAGTTGAACGCCCACGCGGTCACAGCGGCCACCAGCAGCGCGGCCAGCGGCGCCGGCACCGCCTTGACCCGCTTGGGCAGGCGCGTCCACAGCGCCAGCATCGCGATCGTGAGCAGGCCCACCACGACCGTGTGGCCCTGCATCTCGGCGAGCTGCGCGGGCAGCTCCACGATGTTGGCCAGCGCCGAGCGCTGCGGCTGGCCGCCCAGCACGATGTGCAGCTGGGAGAGCGCGATGGCCACGCCGACGCCCGCCAGCATGCCGTGGATGACGGCCGGTGAGACCGCCAGCGCCGCCCTGGCCGCCCGGAACACCCCGAGCACCAGCTGCACCAGCCCGGCCATCAGCGTGATCATGCAGGTGGCCCGCCAGCCGTACGTCTGCACGAGATCCGCGACCACCAGGGACAGGCCCGCCGCGGGCCCGCTCACCTGTACGGCGGAGCCGCCGAGCGCGCCCGCCACGATGCCGCCCACCATGGCGGCGATCAGCCCGGCGGCGAGGGGGGCGCCCGAGGCCATCGAGATGCCCAGCGAGAGGGGCACCGCGATGAGGAACACCACGAGTGAGGCAGGCACGTCGTACCTGAGCGTGCTCAGCACGCGACGCAGAGTGTCGCCGATCATACGGCAAACCCTATTGCCCCGCGCGCCGGGGCCTTGAGGGGTCCTTGGCGGCTTTACAGATTAATGAGTGGCCGCCTCACTCAGCCGCTGGTCAGCGGTAGTAGTCGGGGAATTCCTGCTCGGGGGTGGTGGCGCGACGACGCCCGCCTTGGCTGCCGCCACCGGGGGCGCCCTGCCGGGCGCCTGCGTCGGGCGCGCCGCCGTAGTTGGGCCAGGCGCCGCTGCCCGCCGGCGGATCATTCCAGCCCGCCGGGAGCTGGCCGGGCGGAATGCTGGTGATGTCGCCGGTCTCGTACGCGAAGGTCTGCGCGATCTGACCGGGCGGGAGGCTGGTGATGTCACCCGTCTCGTACGCGAAGGGCGCCGGCTGCACGGGCGGGGCCGACAGCACGTCGTCGTAGGCCGAGACCGAACGCGCGGGCGCCGTGGGGGTGCCGGTCGCGGGGGAGGGGCCGGTCAGCGGGTCGGAGTCGTCGGCCACGGCCCAGCCCGCGCGGACCTCGTAGGACGCCGGATAGGAGGCGCGGGGGGCGGCGGCGGGCTGCTGCGGCTCGAACGCCGGCCAGGAGTCGCTCGACGGGGCGCCGGGCGCGGGGTCGTCGAGGATGTCGTGCTGCTGAAGCGCGGGCCACGAGCCTGACGCCGTCGGCACGATCGGCGGGTTGGTCCAGGTGGTCTCGAGCGGGTCGGTGTTGGCGCCGTAGATCGTGAACGGGGCGCTCGTCGGCGCGCCGTTGATGGGCGAGACCGGCGTGGCGGGGAACGAACCGCTGTTGGCGGCCGGAGTCGCGGGGAAAGCTCCGCTGTTGGAGGAGGCCGGCGTGGCGGGGAACGAACCGCTGCCGACGGCGGGGAACGCGCCGCTGGAGGTCGCCGGGCTGTTGGTGCTCAGCGACGTGGCGCTGCCGACGGCCGGGAAGGAGCCGGTGCCGGATCCGGGCTGAGGCCGGTTCGGCGGCGGCACCTGCTGGGCGCCCACGCCGAGGATGCTCATCACGTCGGGCGGGGTCGGGGCCGAGAACGTCACCGTGCGCTGGTCGGCCATCTCGGCGGCCGTCGGGGCCGGACGCTGCGCCGACTCCACGAGATCGGCCAGGCCGGACGAGGCGGCGGCGGCCGCGGGGGTGGGCCGCTGGGAACGCGAACGGTTGGGGCGGTTGGGCAGCGGTGCCTGGACGGTCGCCGCGTTGGGGTCGGCGGTGACGGGCTCGCGCTTGGCGGGCCGCTGCTCACGCTTGGCGCCGGGCCGCTGCTCGCGCTGGGCCGCCGTCGGCTGCTTCTCGCGCTCGGCGGGTCGCCCGGCGGGCCGTTCGGAAGGACGCTCGACGGGGCGAGAGGCGCCCTTGCGCGCCGCGACCGTGCCGCCGGCGCCGAAGCCGCCTTCTTCCGCGTCGCTGCGGATGTTGGCCCAGAACTCCTCGTCCTCGACGTCGGTGTGCGGGTTGCCCCACTCGTCCACGCCACGCTTGCCGCGCTGACCCGTGCGTACCGGCTTCGCCTTGGCCTCGCCGATAGGACTGAAGTCAGGGCTGAAGTTGTTCATGCGCGGTTCGCTCTTGGAGAACTCGTCCGTGGAGCGCGTCTGTGTCCTCTCATCCTTCTCGGCCATCTGCTTCAGCCGCTCAGGAGGGAGAGAGCTCTCCCGACGGTTCATAGAACGCATGCCCAGTGCCACGACGACGAGCACGAGGAGCACGACAGCGACCAAGCTGACTACGACCGCGATCATTGCACCACCCTCAAAGCCATGGCCTCCCTGCGGCACCGGTGAGATCGCGCGGCCATCGACGCGACCTTCCCCCTTTGATCACCAGCACCTAGCAATTGGATCTGATTGTGTCGGACCACTATGAGCGTTGTCACACCCTACGTGAAGAATTGGTAACTATTACTACGTTTAGTGATTGGTTTCTCACTGGATGTTCACCACCGTGAGCCGGCCGCGGGCGATGGTCAAGTCCGCGATCTTCTTCAAGACATCGGAGAGGGGGGAGCCCTCCGGGAGATCGACCTTGCCGCTCAGCGAGTAGACGCTGAACCGGTAACTGGCGTTCTTCACACATGGCGGCTGATAGCCCGCCTTGCCGCTGGTCACCTTCGCCTGGCTCGCGCCTTCCGGCGGGCTCGCGGCGGCGTTCGGCCCCAGCTCGGTCGTCGTCGCGGGGATGTTGTAGAGCACCCACTGGACGGCGGATTCTGATGGTGAGTGAGAGTCGACCACGATGGCGATCGACTTGGCGTCGGACAGGGGTTCGCTGGACCAGCGCAGCGGCGGGCTGCCCTGGGCGCCATCGCAGGAGAACTCGCTCGGCAATGGTTCGCCCTCGCGCAACTCCGGACTCGAGACGTTGATCTCAGCGATCTCCTTGGCCTGGGACCTTCCGACGAGGAAGTTGCAACCGGACGACGCGAGCATGACGGTCACCACTGTCACAGAGACAGCGATGCGTCTCACGCGTCTTGCCGTGTTACACAGCCCCATGCCGCATGATGCTACGCGGCTATCGGCCGTGCGCCGACCGTTTCGCGAGGGTCGGCGGTCGGTAAAGGACGGCAAAGCCGCCACAAAGCGGGCATGGGGGAGTGAACTTCGCCACATCCTGAGCGCCGCTGTTCTCGGCCCGCAGGCGGTTCGCCGGGGCGGGGTGGTCGCGGACGGCGCCGGAGAATCCTGCCGCGGCCTGCTGGTTCTCGAGGCCGGGGAGGCCGGGGCGGTTCGCCCGGCGGTTCGAGAGGTGCGGGGATCGCGAGTGTGGGCACCGTGTGCGGGGGTTCCGCCTCCGCCACCCCGGCGAAATCGGGGCGCCAGGTCGTCAGCCGCGGACCCGGCCTTTACCTGAGACGGCCTGTGCGCGGTGCCCGGTCAGGGCGGGAACACCTCGTCGAGGCTGGACATGCGGCAGCGCTCCCACTGTGGCCTACGGCACCGACACTTCTCCGATGACATCCGCCGCCTCTGGGAGATCACTGACGCGGGCGGGAGTCATAAGCTGGCCCTGTGACGACTTCTGGCCCGTTGCGTGATCCGGAACACCGTGTGTCGCCCAAGGCCGTCCGGCTCTGGCTGGCCGAGGCGTTGTTCGGGTTCGTGCTGCTGGTGGGCTGCTCGATCCTGGTCGCGCGCTGGGTCGGGGGGAGCGGGTGGGCGTGGGTGCCCGGCTGGTTCGCGGACGATCCGTGGCTGCTGCCCGTGGGGGTGGGGGTGCTGACCACCCCGTTCCTGATCGCTGAGCCGTTCGTGCGCTATGCGGTACATCGGTGGGAGTTGTCGGGCGATGTGGTCTACACCCGGTCGGGGTTCCTGACCCGGGAGTGGGTCTTCGTGCCGATCAGCCGGATCCAGACGGTCGACAAGGCGCAGGGATGGGTCGAACGGCTGCTCGGGCTGGCGACGCTGGAGATCCGTACGGCGTCCCACGCGGGGTCGTCGACGATCAAGGGGCTGGACTACGAGGTGGCGGCGGGGCTGGCGGAGGAGCTGGCGCGCCGGGCGGAAGAGCTCAGGGACGATGCCACATGACCGAACCTCCCCCCCACCCCACCGCACCACCTGGTCCCGAGGGCCCGCCTCCACCACCCTCGGCACCCCCGGTGCCCGTGCGGGCGCCGTTGCGGCTGAGTCCCAAGGTGCTGCTCATCCAACCGGTGCGGATGATCCCGTCGCTGCTCCTCCCGCTGGTCGGGCTGCTGTTCGTCGGCGGGTTCTCCGGCAGGTCGTACCTCTGGGCGGCGGTCGGGGTCGGCGTCACGTTCGCCTTCGCCGTCGTCCGGTGGGCGGTGTTCAGCTACGAGATCGTGGGCGACCGGCTGGAGATCAAGCGTTCCCTGATCAGCCGGTCGGTCCGTACCATCCCCCTGGAACGGGTACGCGGCGTGGACGTCTCCACCCCGCCCATGCACCGGCTGCTCGGCCTGGCCGTACTGAAGATCGACACGGGGGCGAGCGGCGACGCCGAGGAGGGCAAGCTCGACGGCGTCACCCTGGAGGAGGCCGAACGCCTGAAGTCGGTCCTGCTCCGCCGCACCCGCGCGGCCCGCGCCGCCGAGCACCCCACCGCCACCGGCCCGGCCCCCGCGTCTGACGGCGCCTCCCACTCCGTCGCCGTCACGGATTCGGCCGGCCCACCGCGCGCCACCGCACCTGGGCACACGGCGGAGGCCGATCGGGAGATCATCAGCGTTCCGTGGACCTGGCTGCTGTACGGCCCGCTGTCCGGCGCGTACCTCCTGACCCCGTTCGCGCTGGCGGGCGGCGCCGTGGGGTTGGCGTTCCAGTGGGGGGACGACCTCGGCTTCGGCCGGGACGCCGCGCTGACCGTCGGGGAGTGGCTGTGGGAGCACCCCTACCTGCTGCTCGCCGTGGTGCTGCTGCTCGTGGTGGCGATGCCGGTGGTGGGCGGCGTGATGTACGCGGTGTTCAACTGGAACTTCCGGCTCACCAGCCGCGACCGCTACCTGGTGGCGGAGCGCGGGCTGATCAACCGGCGCAGCGTGTCGCTGGAGGCCCGGCGTGTACGCGGCTACGAGATCGTCGAGGGACTCGCCGAGCGCTGGGCGGGCGTCGCCCGCGTCTGGGCCATCGTGACAGGACTCGGCGACACACAGACGCGCGGTCAACTCCTGCCGGACGTCCCGCGCGCGGTCGCCTTCAAGGTCACCGGCGACGCCATCGGCTCCTACCAGGCCGAACTCCGCCCCCACCCACCCATCGCCCGCAACCGCCGCCTCTTCCGCGCCATCGCCCCATGGCTCCTGCCGGCCGCCGTCACCGCGCTGACGGCTCTGCTGACCGCCCAGTCGGCCTGGTGGATCGCGGCCGTGGTCGCCCTCCTCCTGGCGGGCGCGGGGATCCCCCTGGGCCTCGACCGGTACAGGTCTCTGGGACACGGATACGACGGCGTACGCCTGGCGGTCCGCTCCGGCTCCCTCCGCCGATCACAAGCCGTGGTCGAACGCCGCGCGGTGGTGGGCTGGCACCTGAGGCAGACCTGGTTCCAGCGGCGGGCCGGCGTGTACACGCTCACGGCCGGGGTGGGAGCAGGCAAGGGCGGCTACTCGGCGATCGACGTCTCCCAGTCCCAGGCGATCGGCTTCCCGGCCGAGGTGACGCCGGAATGGCTGGCTCCGTTCATCGAGAAGGGGGAGTAGGCGGGCGCGCGTTGCGCACCGCCGCTCCCGGGGGGCTTGCCGCTCACCGGGCCGTGGAGGTCCTGCCTGGTTTTGAGACCACCGACGAGCCGCCGGGCGACCGGTGTCGGTTCGGCGACGGCGGGTCCCAGCGTCGGCAAGGGGCCGGGGCCGGGTAACCGGCGTGGTGGGTCGGCAGGGTCGGTCACGACGGCGCCTGGGTGGCGCTCGGGCAGGTGTGATGGCGTTTCCAGCCGTCAGTGCGGGACGGCGCGTTCCGGCGTCGGTACAGGAACGGCGCGTTCAGGCACTGGTACGACGGGGCGAGGCCGGGGCCGGGCGCCGGTGCGGTCGGTGGCTGGTCGGTTAGTCCTGGCGGCGGGCGCCGAACATGATCTCGTCCCAGGTCGGTACCGAGGCGCGACGCCCCCTGGAGCCCTTGCGCGGCTGACGGGCCGCGGGGGCAGGCGGGGGAGAGGGCACCGGGACCGGGGGCTCCTCCTTGGCCGCCGGCTGCTCGGGCTTCGCGGTGCCGTCCTTGCTCGTCCTCGCGGCCGGCACGGCGGGCTCAGGCGCGGCCGGCTCAGCCTTGGCCGCCGCAGGCTCAGCCTTGGATTTGGCCACTGCGGGCTCGGGCTTGAGTTCGGCCGCTGCGGGCTCAGCCTTGGGCGCGGACTTGGGTTCCGCCGCTGCGGGCTCAGCCTTGGTGGCCGGTGTTGGGGTGGGTGCGGGTGTCGCGGAGTCGGCCTTGGGCTCAGGCTTCGTGGGCTGAGGCTTTGGCTGTGGTTTGGGCGCGGCTGCGGTGGGCGCGACTGCCGACTGCGACGTTGCCTCGGGCGCGGCCTTGGAGGGCTGCTTGGAGGCGTCGGTTGCCGTTGCGGGGGCGCTGGTGTCCGTGGCAGCCACCGCCTCGGGGGCAGGCGGTGTCGTGACGGCGTCCGGCTTTGCTGGGGTCTCGACCGCCGTGGCGGCTTCCTGCCCAGCGGCTTCCTGCACCGGGGCTTCGGTCTTGCCCTCCGTGGCCGGGGACGTTTGCGGCGTGGTCACCGTGGCGGGGCCACCGGACTGCGACTCGATAGCGGTGTCGCTGGACTGCGACGCGATGACGGCCTCGTCGGACTGAGGCTCAGCGACCGCCCCGACGACCTTCGACTCGGTGAGTGCGCTGCTGGTTGGCGTCTCGGGGACGGCGATGGTCGCCTGCGACTCGGCCGTGACACCCAGGGCGGGCTGCGACTCGGCCGTGACTCCCGTGGCGGGCTGCGATTTGGCCGCGACCTCCGTGGCGGGCCGCGACTCGGCTGGGGGTGGTGTGGCCGGCTCCGGGACAGTGCTGGGCTCCGGAGTCTCGGAAAGGCGTGCGTTCTCCGCTGCCGGGGTGTCGGTGCGTGCCACCGTGGGCACGGCAGACGGTGAATCCGCAGCCGAGGACGCATCGGTGGTGGGCGCCGACTGCGCAGAGGCCTGCGCGGCGGATGCGGGCGCCGAGTCTGCGACAGCAGCGTCCGTGACTGGGGCGTCCGAGATGGCAGCCTTCGTAGCGGCGGTGTCCGTGGCAGGGGTGTCCGAGACACGGGCGGTCGCCGTGGCGGGTTCGGCTATGGCCGGGGCCGTTGTGGCAGCGGCGTCAGACGCGGGGGCTGAGGTAGCAGGGGCAGGCGGCGCGTAGTTCGCCGGCTCTGTAGCGCGGTCAGCCGCCGCAGGAGCGCTCGAAGCCGGGTTTCCGACGGCGGGGGCGCCAGTGGCCGGGCCGTCTACGGCGGGTGCGTTAGCGACCGAGCTGTCCACGGCGGGCGCGCCGGCGGCAGGCCCGTCCACGGCGCGGGCGCTGGTGGCCGGGGCCTCAACAGCGGGCGCGTTGGCGACCGGGCCCTGTACGGCGCGGGCGCTGGTGGCCGGGTCTTCAACGACAGGCGCGTTGAAGACCTCGCCCTGCACGCCGGCTGCGCCGGTGGTCGAGCCCTGCACGGCGGGCGTGCCGGCAATTGGCGTCTCTACGGCGGGTGCGCCGTAGGCCCCAGCACGCGTACCAGGGGTCGTGGCCGGGGGCAGCGTGAAAGCGTCCTCGGTGGGACGGTTACCCGAAGGCGCGACGTCACGGGTCGCCGGGGCGTAGATGGCCTCGCCGTCCCGGCCCGCCGGGCGGTCGGGAGTGCGGGGAGTGTCGTAGCCCGGGAGCCAGGGCGAAGGCTCGCCGGGGCGGCCGGCGTCCTGTGCGGGCGGCTCGGCACGGTAGCCGGTGTTGTGCGCGGGCGGCTCGGCGCGATAGCCGGGGTCCTGCGTCGATGGCTCGGTACGGTAGCCGGTCTCCTGCGCGGGCGACTGGGTACGGTAGCCCGTCTCCTGAGCGGACGGCTCGGCGCGGTGGCCGGTTTCCCGGGCGGCGGGCTCGGTGCGGTAGCCGGGCTCCCCAGCGGGCGGCTGCGAGCGATAATCCCGAGAGGGAGGGTCTGAGCGGTGGCCGGGCTCCGCCGTACGGCCCGAAGGGTCGGCCGGGGCACGGTCGAAAGGGGCCTCGCGGGCGGGGGTGAAGGGGGCCTCGCGGGACGGGGTACGGCTGTAGGACGGCTCCGTGCCCCTCGGCTGGTAGCCGACCGCCGGCTCCTGCGACTCGGGCTCGTGCCGGACCATCGCGGGGAACGGCAGCGGGTCCGACGCGAGCGGTGGCACCGGCTGCAGCTTGGCCACGCGCGGCGTGAACGGCGTGACCGTGGTGTCCTCCACCACGGGGCTGGGGTCGAAGTCGGCGGCCGAGAGCCGCATCGACTCGTCGTCGTGCGGCGTGACGTGCCGCCTGCGCGGGTCGAAGAGCCACTCCGCGTGCCTGGTGTGACCGTTCCAAACGTAACCGAGCTTGACGCGCCAAAGGCCGTCGTCGCGCTTGGCGGAGTCCCAGTCGATCTCGTCGGTGGGCACGCCGCGCCGGGTCAGCCGTTCGGCGACGAGCTCGCCGAGCGTCGGGCCGGCCGAAGATTCTCCGGGCATGCGTACGGACACGCGCTGCGCCTGTTGGGCCACGTACTCGCGCTCCTGGAGCACGGGGCCCTCGAACCAGCGGACGCGTTCGACCGGGATGCCCGCTGTCGCGGCGATCTCCTCGGCCGTTTCTCCGGCGCGAATGCGGGCCTGGATCTCCTTGGGGCGCAACGGACTCTCCACTTCGATCTCGTACTGGCCGAGACGGGAGAAGTTGCCGCGGACGGCAGCACGGAGCCGGTCGTCCACGGGAAGCGTGAACCGAGTACCTCGCCCTGCTGTCGCCAGCACGAGATAGGTACCGTCCTCACTTACCGCGACGAGTCGGAGCTCCTGCATGCGAGTCCCTTCGTCAGCGTGCTGCTCATTCTTCCCCCGGACCCTTGAGTCTCTCGCGTGTGCCGGTTGCCTGCCAGCACCGTACCCGGCATGTCCGAACATCGCCTTCATGGGATAGCCCAGTGGCGTTGTGACGCCGGTCACATTTGTAGATTCCATCATGTTCAGGGTCTGCCGGTGCGCATTGCCCTCGACGGATTCTGGCGAATAGTGTCCCGCGCCGCCGTGCACTTCAGCCAAGACGCCAGAACGGATGGGTTGGCACCCGGATGGAGCTCCAGGTAGCGGGCGGCGGCTCCGGCCAGGTAGGGGGATCTGGTGGAGTACGTCTCGCCGGTGGGGGCCAGCCGGCACCCGCCCGTGTCCGCGGACGCGACGACGAACACGCCGGACCGTGCCAGGCGGGCCATGGCGGTTCGCAGGGCCGGGGAGCGGGCGCCGTCGATCGAGAGATTGGCGACGGCGGAGCCATGGGCGTGTCGGCGTACCCAGTCGAGACCGGCCAGGACGTCCGACAGGCTGCCGGAGCCGCCGCAGCCGAGCACCCGTACGGAGGCGATGCGGGCCCGCGGCGCCACGCCGTGTGACCGGCCGGCTATGACGCGCGCCACCCGCGTGCCGTGGCCGCCGCAGTCGTCGCCGGTACGACCGGTGGCGTCGAAGGCCCGCCAGGCCCGATCTCCGAACCCGCCCGCCCTGCGCGGGCCACCCATCGGCTGCCCACTGACGCCGCTGTCCACGATATAGACCGTGACACCTCTCCCGCGGGCCCGGGAAGGCCCGGTGATCGGCCTGGCGTGGATCGGGCGGGCGGCCCCCGTGATCGGCATAGGGTGGATCTCGCGGTCGGGTTCGATCGCCAGGACCCGCGGATCCGCGCGGAGCTCCGCCAGTTCGGTCGCGTTCACCCAGGTGGCGAAGCCGGGGATGGCCGCGGTGTAGAAGCGGCGCACCCGCCATCGCATCGCGCCGACCAGGTCACGGGCCGCGGCCCGGTTACGGGCGGTGACGATGTACGGGCGCGTAGGCTCGATGACCGGCGGCCGGAAGGCGAGACCGGAAGCGGGCGCCATGGCGAGGGGAATCGCGGTGGTCACGGCCGTCGCCACGGCCGCGGCGAGGTACAGGGAGGGCAGGCCGATTCGTCGGGGCACGAGCGACGAGGGTGTCTGTCGCACACGTCACAGGAACAACAGGACACGCGCTCGCGTCTATTCACGAGAAAGCTCTTTACCGAACACAGGCGAGCACAGGCGAGAAAGGACTGATCCGAGGGGATGAGCGGCGAGCAGCGGAAGTTCGAGCTGAGCGTGCCGCAGATCGCGGGTAGTGCCCTGGCGGCCGTCACGGCCGCGGTCGCGGCCTCATACCTCGGTGTGGGGGGAACGGTGATAGGCGCGGCACTGATGAGCGTGGCCAGTACGGTCGCCACCGCCGTCTACACGCACTACCTGAAGCGCACGGGCGACAAGGTCAAGCAGCACACGGTGATCGCCTGGCGCGAGTACGGCCCTGAGCGGCCGCCACTGGAGCGGGACGAGGGCCAGGGCGAGCTGGCGACGGCCGTACTGACAACGGTGCGGGAAGGCGAGGAGAGCCGGGGCGAGTCCACGCTGGTCATGGCGCCGATCGAGGTGCCGGCGCCGAGGCGCGTGCCGTGGGCGAAGACGGGCGTGGCCGCGGCGCTGGTGTTCGGGGTGAGCATGGGCGGCATCCTGGCCTACCAGACGATCGCTCAGACGACCGTGCACGACCAGCTCACCGGCGCCAAGCCGGGGACCAAACGCGACGAGGCGCCCGCCAAGGAGAAGAAGCGTTCCGAGGAGCCCGCGCTCCAGCCTCGGACGACGTTCTCCGGCACCCCGGCGACACCCAGCGACACGCCGACCGGATCGCCCACGCCGACGGCCTCGCCGACCCGCACGTCCCAGAGCCCGACGCCGGCGCCCACCGCCACGGGCAAGCAGACGAGCAAGAACACGGTGGAGCCGTCCGCCCCGTCCGCGACCACGACGGCCCAGGACCCCGGCGACCTGACCGAGGAGACGTCCGTGCCGACCGAGGTGCCGCAGTCGCCACCGGTGCAGCAGGACAAGGAGACGCCGTGATGGTGGGCCCCTATCCCAGCACCGTCTCCAGGTAGGCGTTGCCGAACAGCCGCCCGGGATCCAGCCGATCCCGCAGCGCCACGAAGTCCGCGAACCTCGGGTACACCTTCTCGAGGTAGGCCGCGTCCCGGGTGTGCAGCTTGCCCCAGTGCGGCCGCCCGTCCAGCCGCGTCATGATCTCCTCCACCCCGGCGAAGTACGCGGGGTTGGGCGTGGGCCGGTACATGTGACAGGCGATGTACGCCGACTGGCGGCCGTACGCCGTGGACAGCCAGGCGGTGCCGGGCGGCGTGACCCGCACCTCCACCGGGAACGTGATCCGCCACCCCATCCGCTCCACCAGCGCCCGGGTCTCCCGCAGCGCCTGGCCGAGGTGCTCGCGCGGCACCGCGTACTCCATCTCCAGGAAGCGCACGTCCCGCCGGGAGGTGAAGATCTTGTACGACGCGTCCACGGCCTCCGACTCGCCGAGCGCGGCGGCGCTGACCCCGTTGATCCGCGGGATCAGCCCAGGAAATCGCGCCCCCACGGCGCAGGCGGCGCCGAACAGCGTGTTCTCCAGGAACACGTTGTCCAGCCAGTACTTGACCGCGCCGGGCGGCCGGGCCGGGCCGGGATCGCGGTTGTTGGTCTTGACCAGGCAGGCGTCGGTGTGCGGCAGCCAGAAGAAGTCGAGATGCTCGTTCTCCGAGGTCAGGGAGTCGAGCGAGTCGAGGATGGCGCTGAGCGTCATCCTGCGCCGCCGGTTGCGCAGCAGGAAGGCGGGCTCCACCCGGAACGTCACCGAGGTCAGCACCCCGAGCGCGCCCAGCCCCACCCGGGCCGCGTCGAACAGGTCCTCGCCGGGGCCGGCCGTCACCACCGAGCCGTCCGCGAGCACCAGCTCCAGCGCCACGACCTGATCGGCCAGGCCGCCGCTGTCGCGTCCCGTGCCGTGCGTGCCGGTCTGGATGGCGCCCGCGACCGTCTGCTCGGTGATGTCGCCCATGTTGGCCAGCGCCAGCCCGCGCGCGGCGAGCAGCGAGTTCAGCACCCGCACCGGCGTGCCGGCGAGCACGGTGACGCGGTCGCCGGTGACGGACGTGAGGCCGGTCAGCGCGGAAGGGCGGAGCATGATGCCGTCGGTGAGGGCCACCCCGGTGAAGGAGTGGCCCGTGCCGATCATGCGCAGGCGCCGGCCGCCGGCGGCGGCGTCCCCGACGGCGCGTACGACGTCCTCGGTCGACGCCGGCGTACGCACCTCGGCGGGCGCGGCCGTCTGGTTGCGGGCCCAGTTCGTGAAGGCCATGGCCGCCCTTGCGCTAGAGCTTCGTTCCGTTAAACGTGAACGATACTCAGTTCTCCCAGCCTTCGGGAACCGGGAAGGCGTCCCCGGGCTGCAGGTTCTGCGACTTGATGACGTCGGAGACCTTCACCAGCGTGTAGCCGCGGCTCTGCAGCAGCTTGACGAGCGACGGCATCACGTCGACGGTCTGCTTCACCCAGTCGTGCATGAGGATGATGCCGTCGCGCTTGGCCACGGCCAGCGTCTGCTTCTTGATCTCCGCGGAGTTCTTGGTCGCCCAGTCGCGCGAGCCGGCGGTCCAAAGGATCATCGGCATGCCGAACTCGGCCGCGACCTCCGAGGTCTGCACGTCCAGCATGCCGTACGGCGGGCGCAGCAGTTTGGGCTCGACGCCCGCGGCCTTCTTGACGGCGTCCTGGGTCTTCTGGATCTCGTTCTTGACGGCGTCCGGCTCGATGGTGGTGAAGTTCGGGTGCGAGTAGCTGTGATTGCCGAGCTCGTGGCCCTCCTTGGCCATGCGCTTGACGAAGGCGGGGCGGCTCTTCACGTACTGGCCTTCGAGGAAGAACGTCGCCTTGGCGTTGTACTTCTTCAGCGTGTCGAGGAGCGTTCCCGCGTACTTGCCCGGCCCGTCGTCGAAGGTCAGGGCGATGCACTTGAGCTGCGCGCAGTCGACTGCCTTCGCCTTGGCCTGGGCGACGGCAGCGGCCTGGACGGGCGCTTTCGGGGTGGGGGCGGCGGATGCCGCCGTTGGTGTCAAAGTGACGGCAACAGCCGCGATAGCAAGAAGTGAAACGATTTGTCGGGACATGCGAAAGCTTTCGTGTGTGAAGGGTGTTGCGAGGGTTGTCCCGACGGTAGCGGATCAGTTCCCGGCAGGTGAAGGCGCCTCGGGAAGTCTCAGCAAACCCGAACCTCCGATGCCCACGACGACCGCGACCGCCGCGGCGGCGAGCGTGAAGCCGTACGCGTTGGACGCCCCGAACGCCTCCGTGAGCCGCCCACCGGCCCAGGCCCCGATCGCCACCCCGAATCCGATCGAGGTGGAGATCCATGCCAGCCCCTCGGTGAGCACCGCGGACGGCACGAGCCGCTCGGTGAGCGAGAAGCCGGTGATGAGCGTCGGCGAGATCGACAGCCCGGCGAGGAACAGGCCGAAGGCCATGATCCGCGCGTCACCGATGAACATGATCGGCAGCAGTCCCACCACGAGCAGCCCGAGCGCCCGCACGAACCGGCGGCGTAGCGAGAGCCGCCAGTGCCGCGAGCCGAACCAGAGCCCCGACACCATCGACCCGCCCGCGATGGCGGCCAGCAGGAACCCGGAGGCACCCTTGACCCCGTGCTCCTCGGCGAAGGCCACCGTGATCAGGTCGATCGACCCGAACACCGCTCCCAGTGCCAGGTAGACGCAGGACAGCAGGGCGATCCCCGGGATCAGGATGGCCGCCCCACCGCCGCCGTCACCCGGCCGCACCGCCGGCTGGGTGCGCCGCTGCGCCGCGAGCGCGAGGGATCCGCCGAGCATGCAGATCAGCGCCACGAGCAGTCCCATGTACGGGTTGACCGCCGTGGCCAGCACGGTGACCAGCGCGGGCCCGGCAACGAAGATCATTTCGTCGGCGACGGACTCGAACGCGAACGCCGTGTGCAGCTTGGCCGAGCCGGCGTGCAGGGTCGACCAGCGCGCCCGCACCATCCCGCCCAGGGACAGGGAGGTCGCGCCGACCGCCAGCCCGGCGGCGTACAAGGTCCATTCGGGCAGCCCGAAGCCCGCGGACAGCATGAGCGCGGCCAGCGAGAGCCCGTTCACGATCGAGAAGGGCACGATCACCCGGGCCTGCCCGAACCGGTCGACCAGCCGCGCGGTCAAAGGGGCGGCCACCGCGAAGGAGACGTTGGTGGTGGCCGCGACGGCGCCCGCGGTCGCGTAGGACTCGGTGAGGCCGGAGATCAGCAGGACGATGCCGATGCCGAGCATGGACATCGGCATCCGGCCGATGAAGCCGGCCAGCACGAATCCCTTGACGCCGGGCCCGTTGAACAACCCCCGGTAAGGCCCGACCACGTCTGTTCCCCTCCCCAAGTGCGTCCCAACCTTTACGCACGCGCTGACCGGACAGCAAGTGATTTTTCCGGCAACTCGGCTAACGTGTGCCGGGTGTCCGGTCTTCCCTCCTTCCGTGCCGTCCTGATCGTGATCGCCTCGGTCATGGCCGTTTCGGTCGTGGCCGTGGGGGTGGCGCTGTCCACGCGGGACGACCTTTTCGCCAGTACGGCCGACAAGCAGCCGGTACGGAAGGCGCAGAAACCAGCCCAGAAGCCGCAGCAGCAGACCGCCGGTCTGGACAAGATCGTGCCCACCGCCGAGCCGGTGAAGGACTTCGGCGAGGGCGGCCCCAGCGTCACCCCGACCCCGCCCCGCGTGCTCGCGATCGCCCGCGCCGAGGTGCCCAAGCCCACCCGCTTCGCCCTGGCGAAGCTCAAGCACGTGCAGAAGGTGGCCGTCGTCGACGCGGGCTCCGTCAAGGTGTCCGGCACCGGCCTGAACCTGCTCGCCGTCGACCCGGCCGACTTCCGCTCCTGGACGCCCAAGGCCGTCGCCGACCAGCCCGCCGTGTGGAGCGCGCTGTCCAGGGGCGAACTGGTCGCCGACACCGCCACGGTCCGCAGGCTCGGCATGATCCTGGGCGCCGAGTACCAGGTGGACGGCGGCCCCCGGCTGCGCGTCGCGGCCTCGGCCACGCTCGGCCTGACGGGGATCGACGGCCTGGTGGGCGCCGACATGGGCAAGGCGCTCGGCCTGGCGCCGGGCGTCGCGGTGCTGCTGCACGGCAAGTCCGCCATCAGCGAGCCGGGCGTACGCAAGCTGCTCGGCAAGGGCGCCCAGGTCGTGACGCTGGGCGCGCGTCCCAAGGCGAAACCGAAGCAGACGGCCACGGCCACTCCGCAGCAGCAGGTCAACGTCGGGCGGCCGAGCAGCTACCTCGACCTCTACAAAGCCTCAGCCACCCACTGCCCCGGCCTGTCCTGGACGGTGCTGGCGGCGATCGGCCAGGTGGAGAGCGGGCACGGCCGCAACAACGGCCCGTCGAGCGCGGGCGCGCTCGGCCCGATGCAGTTCATGCCCGCCACCTGGAAGCACTACGGGGTGGACGGCGACGGCGACGGCAAGGCCGACATCTGGAGCCCGTACGACGCGGTGCCCGCGGCGGCCAAGTACCTCTGCGCCAACGGCGCCGGTCAGGGCGGCCAGAAGCTCCGCAAGTCGATCTGGTTCTACAACCACTCCTGGGACTACGTGAACAAGGTGATGGGCATCGCCGAGGCGTACGCCCGCGCCTACACCTGACGCCGCCGGGGCGGCGGGCAGCAGGTGAGCGCGCAGGGCTGCGGCTCGGGCTCGTCCATCAGCTCGCGGACCATGCGGACGAAGGCCGGGTGGACGCCCGCCGTCGCGGCCCGCTCCATGGGCAGGCCCAGCTCGGTGGCGACCTGCCTGGCCTCGGTGTCGAGGTCGTAGACGACCTCCATGTGGTCGGAGACGAACCCGATCGGCACCAGCACGACCGACCGGGCGTCGGTCTTGCGCAGGTGATCACAGACGTCCGGCTCCAGCCACGGCACCTCGGGCGGCCCGCTGCGCGACTGCCACACCAGGTCCCAGGGCTGGGTGCGGCCCAGCGCCGCGTTGACCAGCTCGGCGCTCCTGCGCAACTGCGCCTCGTAGAGGCCGCCGTACGGGCCCGCGGTGCGCGCCATCGAGACCGGCACGCTGTGCGCGGTGAACACCAGCCGGGCGTCGTCGCGGCCGAGCCGGTCGAGCGCCTGCCGGACGTGGTCGGCCATCGCGGCCACGAACCCCGGATGCTCCCCGAAGTGCCGCATCTTGACCAGCTCGGGGCCGCCCTTGACGGAGATCCTGGCGATGTCCTCGTAGTACTGGCGGCAGCTGGAGTATCCGGCGAAGGCCGAGGTGGCGAACACCGCCGCCTTGCGGACCCCGTCGTCCTTCATCCGCAGGACGGTCTCCTCGCCGAACGGGTGCCAGTTGCGGTTGCCCCAGTAGACGGGCACACCGACCACGGGTCGCAGCGCCTCGATGAGCTCGCGGTTCTGGCCGTTGATCGGGCTGACCCCGCCGAACCCCTGGTAGTGCTCGGCCACCTGCAGCAGCCGCTCACGCGGCACCCCTCGGCCGCGCACCACATTCTCCAGAAACGGCAGCACGTCGTCAGGACCCTCGGGCCCCCCGAACGACAGCACCAGCAGAGCGTCGTAAGTCCCCACGTACCAACCCTATTCCCGCTAGGGACCGCCCTCGCCCGCGAGGAAGGAAGTGCCGTCGCTTGGCTCACGGAGGGGGGCAACAAGCAGGTAGGTTCGATGGAGTGAGCGCATTCGACGATATTCGTGATTACGTTGCCATCCCCCGGGTTCTCTCGCTGAAGCTCTCGCCCGACGGTTCCCGGTTGGTCTCCGCGGTCCAGTCCCTCAACCCCGACGGCAAGTCGTACGGCACCGCGCTCTGGGCGATCCCAGTCGACGGCGAGCCGTACCGGCTGACCCGCTCGGCCAAGGGTGAGAGCGCGGCGGAGTTCACCGGCGCGGGCGATGTGCTGTTCACCTCGGCCCGTCCCGACCCGACCGTCAAGGACGCCACCGACGAGGTGGCCGCGCTGTGGCTGCTGCCCCGCTCCGGCGGCGAGGCCCGGCAGGTGGCCGCCCGGCCCGGCGGCATCGGCGCCTTCCGTACGGCCGGCGACGTGGTGGTGTTCGCCTCCGACGTGCTCACCGGAGAGGAGGCGGCAGAGGAGGAGCGCCGCAAGGCGCGCAAGGACGCCGGCATCAGCGCGATCCTGCACGAGAGCTACCCGATCCGCTACTGGGACCACGACCTCGGCCCGGGACGTACCCGGCTGTTCGCCGCGAAGCTCGGCGGCGACCGGCTGGAGGACGTGCGCGACCTCACTCCCGACCCGGGCGAGGCGCTGCGCGACGTCACCTTCGCGCTCACACCTGACGGCGCCACCGTGGTCGCGACCTGGCGTACCTTCCTCCCGGGCGGCGAGCAGCGGGTCGACCTGGTCGCCATCGACGTGGCCACCGGCGAGCGGCGCACGCTCTTCACCGACGAGGGCCACGACTTCGGCGGCCCGCTCGCGATCTCGCCCGACGGCACCCGCGTCGCCTGCGTCCGCGAGCGCGTCGGCGGCATCGACGTCTCCGTCCGCAACGAGCTGTGGATCGGCGCCCTGGCCACCGGCGAGGCCCGCGGTTACGCGCCCGACCTGTTCCCGATGGACGTCGAGTGGGCGCCCGACTCGTCGGCCGTCTACCTCGTGGCCGACCACCAGGGCCGCCGCCCGATCTTCCGCGTGCCGCTGGACGGGGAGGTCGCCCGGCTGACCCAGGACGACGCCGCCTATCTCGGGCTCAACCCCTCGGCCGACGGCCGGTTCGTCTACGCGCTGCACAGCGGCGTCGACCGCGCCCCCGGCCCGGCCAGGATCGACACCGCCACCGGCGAGATCACCGACCTGCCCTCGCCCGCCCCGCGCCCCGAGGTGCCCGGCACGCTGACCGAGATCTCCGCGACGGCCGACGACGGCGCCACGATCCGCGGCTGGCTCGTGCTGCCCGAGGGCGCCTCGGCCGCCAGCCCGGCGCCGTTCCTGCTCTGGATCCACGGTGGCCCCGTCGCCTCGTGGAACGACTGGCAGTGGCGCTGGCAGGCCTGGATCATGGCCCAGCACGGCTACGCCGTCCTGCTCCCGGATCCGTGCCTGTCCACCGGCTATGGTCAGGAGATGATCGAGCGAGGCTGGGGCGACTGGGGCCCGCGCACGCTCGCCGACCTCGACGCGATCGTGGACGTGGCCGTGGCCAGGGACGACATCGACGGCGAGCGGATCGGCGCGATGGGCGGCTCGTACGGCGGCTACATGGCCAACTGGATCGCCGGCCACAGCGACCGCTACAAGGCCCTCGTCACCCACGCCGCCCTGTGGAACCTCGACCAGTTCGCCGGCACCACCGACGCGGCCATGTACTGGCAGCGCGAGTTCGGCGCGCCCGGCTCCGAGCGCTACGCCAAGCTCTCCCCGCACCACGGGCTCGGCGACATCACCACCCCGATGCTCGTCATCCACGGCGACAAGGACTACCGGGTGCCGATCGGCGAGGCCCTGCGTCTGTGGTGGGACCTGCAGCGCAGCAACGTCGAGTCGAAGTTCCTGTACTTCCCCGACGAGAACCACTGGATACTCAAACCCGGCAACGCCGTCGCCTGGTACGAGACCGTGCTGGCCTTCCTCGCCCAGCACGTGCTCGGCCAGGAGTGGAAGCGCCCGGACTCGGTGGCGTGATGAAGGATCGACGGGCTCTGCTCGAACTGGCCGAGGACATCGCGCGCGAGGCGGGCGACATGCTGCTCGCCAAGCGGCCCACGATGTCGGAGGTCGTCGAGACCAAGTCCAGCCCCACCGACGTGGTCACCGCCCTGGACACGGCCTCGGAGCGGCTCATCCGCGCCCGCGTGCTGGAGGCCAGGCCGGACGACAGCATCCTGGGCGAGGAGGGCGGCGAGGCGGCCGGCGGCTCCGGCGTGCGCTGGATCGTCGACCCCGTCGACGGCACGGTCAACTTCCTGTACGGCCTGCCCGAGTGGGCGGTGTCGATCGCCGTCGAGGTGGGCGGCGAGATCGTCGCGGGCGTGGTGAACGTGGTGCCGCGCGGCGAGGTGTTCACCGCCTCGCTCGGTGGCGGCGCCTGGCTCGCCGGCGAGCGGCTGCGCTGCAACACCGGCGTGCCGCTGTCACAGGCGCTGGTCGCGACCGGCTTCGGTTACCTGCGCGAACGCCGGGCCGTACAGGCCCAGGTGCTGGCGTCGGTGCTGCCGCGGGTACGCGACATCAGGCGGGGCGGCTCGTGCGCCGTCGATCTCTGCTCGGTGGCCTCGGGCCGGGTGGACGCCTACTACGAGCGGGGCACCAACTACTGGGACTTCGCCGCGGCCGGACTGGTCGCGACCGAGGCGGGGGCCAGGATCGGCGGGCTGAACGGCAGGCCGTACAGCAACGACTTCGTGCTCTGCGCGGCGCGGGGGCTGTTCGAGGAGCTGCACGACCTGCTCGTACCGCTGGATCCGCAACGCGACGCCTGACGCCGTGACGTGACGGCGCGAAACGGCCGGAGCCCCTCTCCAGGGCTCCGGCCGTTCTGTCACACCAGGCACCGATCAATGAGGCAACGAGACGCCGTTGTCATCCGCCAGGCGGCGCAGGTCCTCGATCTCGGCGGTGAGGGTGTCGGCGAGGAAGTCGTCCCCGGCGCACCGGGCCTCCCGGAGGCCCTTGTAAGCCTGGTCGAGGCGGCTTTCGATCGTGGTCGTGAACTCGCCCATCTCACCTACTCTCTTCAGGGGTTGCGGGGCGAAGCGCCCAGCGCGCGTGGCACCCAACGAGGCACACGGCGATGGGTGTCCACCAGGCATACCCCGGCCTGTCGCATACCAAAACATGAATTTGGCTGTGCCTTGCAGCACAGCCGCCGCACATGCCTTACCGTGCGCTTATCGCAGGTGTGGGCAGAATGAGGCAGCGGATCCGGAGAGAGGTGCCAGTCGTGCGAGTGCTGGTTGTAGAGGACGAGCGAGTGCTCGCCGACGCGATCGCGACCGGTCTGCGGCGCGAGGCCATGGCGGTGGACGTGGCCTATGACGGTGGTGGCGCGCTGGAGCGCACCTCCTACATCGACTACGACGTGATCGTCCTGGACCGCGATCTGCCGGTGGTGCACGGGGACGAGGTCTGCCGCCGTCTGGTGGAGCAGCGTACGGCCTCGCGCATCCTGATGCTGACCGCGTCCGGTGACGTCGACGACAAGGTGGAGGGGCTCGGCCTGGGGGCCGACGACTACCTGGCCAAGCCGTTCGTCTTCGTCGAGCTGGTCGCCCGGGTGCGCGCGCTCGGCCGCCGGTCCGCGCCCGCGCTGCCGCCCGTTCTGGAGCGGGGCGGGGTCCGGCTGGACCCGGGCAAGCGGCTGGTCGAGCGTGAGGGCAAGGAGATCGTCCTCACGAAGAAGGAGTTCGCGGTCCTGGAAGAGCTGATGCGGGCGGAGGGCGCCGTCGTCAGCCAGGAGGACCTGCTGGACAAGGCGTGGGACGAGAACATCGACCCGTTCACCAACGTGGTGCGGGTGACGATGATGACGCTGCGCAAGAAGCTTGGCGATCCGCAGGTGATCGAGACGGTGCCCGGAGTGGGATACAAATTGTGACAGAACGGCCGGAGCGCGAGGCTATGCCGACGCACCCGATGATCAGCCCCCATTCGGAGCGGGCGGTGTCGCGGAGCAAGCTGATGCCGCCGGTCCCGCCGCCGAGCGGGCCGCCCGTCTGGGACGGCCCGCCGCCACCGTCGTACACCCGGCCGCAACGCACCACGATGGAGCGGGTCAAGGCGCTGCCGGGCAGGCTGAGCATTCGATGGCGGCTCACCATCACCTACGGCTCGCTGTTCTTCGTGGCCGCGGCGGTGCTCCTCGTCTCCATGTACGTCATCGTCGGCACCGCGATCAACGTCGTGTGGCCGGAGCTCAACACCGACAACATCGACGCCATCGACGCGGCCATCGTGCACGCGCGGTGGTACGCCGCGAAGGACCAGACCGTCGCCAGCGCCCGCGACGCGCTGCTGCAGAGCTCCTTGATGGCGCTGGCGGGCGTCGGCATCCTCGCGGTGATCCTCGGCTACTTCGTCGCCGACCGGGCGATGCGGCCGGTTAGCCAGATGACGGCCACGGCCAAGAAGCTCTCCGAGAGCACTCTGGCCCATCAGCGCATCGACCTGGAGGGCCCGGACGACGAGCTGAAGGAGCTGGCCGACACCTTCGACGCCATGCTCACCCGGCTCAATCTCGCTTTCGACACCCAGCGCAGGTTCGTCGCCAATGCCTCGCACGAGTTGCGGACCCCGTTGACCATCAACAGGACGGTCCTGGAGATCGCGCTGTCGGATCCCGAGGCGTCGCAAGATCTCAAAGCGCTGGGGCGTACCCTGCTCGAAGTCAACGCGCGCAACGAGAAGCTCATCGAGGGTCTGCTGCTGCTCGCCAGGAGCGAACGCGAGCTGGCGGTACGCAAGCCGCTGGACGTCCAGGAGGTCGCCCAGACGGCCGTCGAGCAGGTGACTCCATTCGCCGAAGATAACTCTGTAACCATCACCACCGAACTGGTCAGCGCGCCTACCATAGGCGATCCGGTGCTCTTGGAGCGCTCGGTGAGCAACCTGCTCGAGAACGCCATCAAGTACAACATTCCAGAAAACGGAAAAGTATGGATCCGAACGGGAATGGTGGACGGGGCACTGGTTGTTCAGGTGGCCAACACGGGGCAGCACGTCCCGGCGTACGAGGTGAACACCCTGTTCGAGCCCTTCAGGAGGCTCCACGCGGACCGCGTGGATTCGGCCAAGGGATCAGGGCTGGGGCTGTCCATCGTTCGTGCTGTTGTGCAGGCTCACGGTGGAAATGTGACCGCCGTGCCTCGGGAGGGCGGAGGACTTGTGGTGACCATTCGGCTGCCGAGCCGCTGATCCGGCGTGTTGCACCACGGCGGGCGTCTCGTTCTCGCCGCACATGTGGTTGGATGTGCCGTCGAACACGGTGGTGCATGCCGCCAAGGCTGTGGGTTTGGCCATATTTGGCTAACCATTGGCGATGGCAGCAGGCCCTGACGTGTTGGGAGGTTCGTGCTTCCTTCCTGCTGGGTACCGATGCAAAAATTCCCCCGGCGGAACGGGCACAAGATGAGGCTCCTGGACGTTAGAAGACGCGCGATGAGCGCGAAGACTTATAGATGAGGGGGATGGAGCAAGCACAATGGCTACCGATTACGACAGCCCGCGCAAGACGGACGACGACCTGGGGGAAGACAGCCTCCAGGAGCTCCAGGCGCGGCGTACCGACAAGTCGTCGGGCAGCATCGACATCGATGAGACGGATCTGGCCGAGTCGCTCGAACTACCCGGTGCAGACCTGTCGAACGAAGAGCTGAGCCTGCGCGTGATCCCGCGCCAGGCTGACGAGTTCACCTGCTCGCGTTGCTTCCTGGTGCATCACCGCAGCCAGCTGGCGTCTGAGAAGAACGGCCAGCAGGTGTGCCGGGAGTGCGCCGCCTGACGAAGGAGGCTCCGCGTGGCCGCACCTGAGAAGGACCGGCAACCAGGAAACGAGATCGCCGACCCCGATCAAGAGGTCGGCGAGCTCGTAGGCAGGCTCGCCGACCCCGGTGAGCTGGAGCCGGCCGAGCGGCGTCGGCTGCTCGGCCGTCTAGCCCGCACTCTGGCCTCTGGCGCGAACAAGGCGCGTGAGACCGGGGTCGGGCGCGGACGCTGGCTGGCGGATGTGTTCATGAACATCGCGCCCCGCATCCCCATCAGAGATCTGCACACGCTTTCCGAGCATCATCACGGACTGACCGGCGAGCAACTCGCCGACGACCTGGTGCGCACCGCCCAAAAGGCGACCATGACGGTAGGCGCCATCGGCGGAGCGCTCGCCGCGGCCGAGTTCGCGGCACCACCCCTTCTCCTCTCCGCCCCCGCGCAGCTCGTCGCCGAGACGATCGTGGTGGCCGCCATCGAGGTCAAGCTGCTGGCCGAACTGCACGAGGTCTACGGCGTGCGCGTCGAGGGCACCGGCACCCAGCGCGCGGCCGCCTTCGCCGCGGCCTGGGCCAAGCAGCGCGGTGTCGACCCCCTCAGCCCCGCCTCCGTCTCACTCGCCCTCGGCGCGGCCACCAAGACCGCCGTGCGCAACCGCCTCCTGCGCACCCTCGGGCGTCACCTGACCACGCTGGGCCCGTTCCTCACCGGCGCCGTCGCCGGCGGCGCGCTCAACCGGATCGCGACCAAGAAGCTGGGCCAGGCCATCCGCGAGGACCTACGCGGCAAGCTGCCGCCCGGCGGCCGGTCGCGGGAGCTGGACCAGGGTTAGACCCGCAACCCGTCGAACGTCATCTTGAGCAGCGCGTCGGCCAGGTCGTCCGCCGATCCGCCGCGCGGCGGCCGGTACCACTCGGTGATCGAGTTCACGGTGCCGAACAGCAGCCGCGTCACCAGCGACGGGTCCACGTCGGGCCGGATGCCGCCGGCCGCCGCCGCCTCCTTGACCAGGTGGCTGACGAACCTGTCGATCTCCCGCCGCCGCTCCAGCGCCGCCTGCTCGGTCGCGCTGTTGCCCCGCACGCGCAGCAGCAGCGTCACGTACGGCAGGTGGTCGACGAGGATGCGGACGCTCTGCCGTACCACCCATTCCAGGCGGGCGATCGCCGGGCCCGAGGTGGCGCGCTCGTCGGCGATCATCGCGAACAGGCCGCCGAGCGCCCGGTCCAGCGCCCGCGCCAGCAGCTGCTCCTTGCCGGGCACGTGGTAGTAGATCGCCGACTTGGTGACGCCGAGCGCCCTGGCCAGGTCCTCCATGCTGGTGCCGTCGTAGCCGCGCTCGTTGAACACGTCCACGGCGATGGCGAGCACGGACTCGGGATCGTGTCCGCGTTTTCCCCGGCGGGTCGTACTGGTCGCCATATGGCTAAGTATCCCGCTCATCCATGACTCGCCGGAGTTTGCCCACCGAGCGCTCCAGCGTCTCCGGGTCCACCACCTCGACCTCGACCTGCACGCCGATCGTGTCCTTGACGGCCCGGCGCACCGCCTCCCCGGCCGCTGCGCGGGCCTCTGTGCCCGCCTCAAGGCCCCGCCGCGCCTCGACCTTCACCGTCATTACGTCGAGCCGCCCCGGCCTGGTGAGGTGCACCTGGAAGTGCGGTGACAGTCCCGGCACGCGCAGCACGATCTCCTCGATCTGGGTCGGGAAGACGTTCACCCCGCGCAGGATGATCATGTCGTCGGTCCGGCCCGTCACCTTCTCCATCCGCCGGAACGCCGGCCGCGCGGTGCCGGGCAGCAGCCGGGTCAGGTCGCGGGTCCGGTAGCGGATGATCGGCAGCGCCTCCTTGGTGAGGCTGGTGAAGACCAGTTCGCCCGTCTCGGCCGGGGCCCCGGTGAACGGGTCGACGGTCTCGGGGTAGAAGTGGTCCTCCCAGACGTGCAGGCCGTCCTTGGACTCGACGCACTCGTTGGCCACGCCGGGGCCCATCACCTCCGACAGGCCGTAGATGTCGACGGCGTCGAGGTCGAAGCGGTCCTCGATCTCCGCGCGCATCTCCTCGGTCCACGGCTCGGCGCCGAAGACGCCGATCCGCAGCGAGGACGCGCGGGCGTCGAGGCCCTGGCGGTCGAACTCGTCGAGCAGCGCCAGCATGTACGACGGCGTGACCATGATGACGTCCGGCCGGAAGTCGGCGATGAGCCGCACCTGGCGGGGCGTCATGCCGCCGGAGACCGGTATCACCGTGCAGCCCAGCCGCTCGGCGCCGTAGTGGGCGCCCAGGCCGCCGGTGAACAGGCCGTAGCCGTAGGAGATGTGCACGATGTCGCCGGGCCGCCCGCCAGAGGCGCGGATCGAGCGGGCCATGACCTCGGCCCAGATGTCGAGATCGTTCTTCGTGTAGCCGACCACCGTGGGCTGCCCGGTGGTGCCGCTGGAGGCGTGCACCCGCGCCACCCGCTCCCGTGGCACGGCGAACATGCCGAACGGGTAGCAGTCGCGCAGGTCCTGCTTCGTGGTGAAGGGGAACTTCGCCAGGTCGCCGAGCTCCTCGCAGTCGGCGGGGTGGACGCCGTGCTCATCAAACTTCTGCCGATATTTCGGTACATTTTGGTATGCGTGGTGGAGTGTCCATTGGAGGCGCTCCAGCTGGAGCGCCATGAGCTCGTCGCGCGATACCCGCTCGATCGGGTCGAGCTCTCCGGGCCGAGGGGCGGCGCCGAGTCTCATCGCATCTCCCTGCTGCGGCCACGGAACTCCGCGACCACCTCGCCGTCATCCTTCTTCACCGTGATGTCGTAGATGCCGC
Organism: Nonomuraea sp. NPDC049141; assembly: GCF_040648415.1. NCBI lineage: Bacteria > Bacillati > Actinomycetota > Actinomycetes > Streptosporangiales > Streptosporangiaceae > Nonomuraea > Nonomuraea sp. NPDC049141. The sequence continues at coordinate 766,650 of NZ_JBEZDR010000001.1, read as the reverse complement.
TCCGCCCGTAGCGGGTGCGTTCGGCGGCCTCGGCCACCAGCACGTCGTCCGCGTGGGCCGGCGCCACGAAGGTGATCTCCGCGCCGGCCGCGACCGTCACCGGGCCGTGGCTGTTGCACGCGCAGGCGAACGCGGTGTCGGCCAGCAGGAAGACGTAGCCGCCGTGGCACAGCGCGTGCCCGTTGATCATCCGCTCGGTGACCTTCATGCGGCACACCGCCCGGCCGGCCCCCAGCTCCGTCAGCTCGATGCCCAGGGCCGCGGAGGCGGTGTCGGCGTCCATCATGCGGCGCGCGCTCTCCAACGCAAGTCTCCCTTGTCAACTGACCGAATGTTCGGTAAACACTTCACCGTCCGGCCCGATCCCTGTCAAGAGACGGACGGAACCCCCCGAGGTACGCCTGAACGGGAGGAAACCATGGTCAAGCCGTTCGCCTCGTCCGCCGATCTCGGCGAGAAGCGGCAGTCGCTGGAAGTGCTGGCCGAGGGCGTCTACGCGCTCACCGCCGAGGGCGACCCGAACGTCGGCGCGATCGAGGGCGAGGACTTCCTGGTCTGCTTCGAGGCGCTGGCCACCCCGGTCGCCGCCCGCGAGTGGCTCGCGCGGCTGCGCGAGCACACGGACAAGCCGATCAGATACCTCGTGCTGTCGCACTATCACGCGGTACGGGTGCTGGGCGCCTCGGCGTTCGGGGCCGACGTGATCGTCACGCACGACAAGACCAGAGAGCTGATCGCCGAACGCGGCGCCGAGGACTGGGCCAGCGAGTACGCCCGGATGCCCCGGCTGTTCAAGGAGCCCGGCTCCATCCCCGGCCTGACGTGGCCCACGGCGACGTTCAGCGACCGGTTCACCATCGCGCTCGGCGGCGGGCGCGGCGACCTGGTGCTGGCCTACTGCGGGCGCGGGCACACCGAGGGCGACCTGGTGGCCTGGCTGCCGGAGCGGCGCATCATGTTCGCCGGCGACCTGGTCGAGTCGCAGGCCGCCCTCTACACCGGCGACGCCTTCCACCGCGACTGGTCCACCACGACGCTCGACCGGGTCGCCGCGTTCGGCGCGGAGACGCTGGTGGGCGGCAGGGGAGCCGTGGCCCGCGGCGCGCGGGGGGTGGAGGCGGCCATCGCGCAGACCCGCGACTTCCTGGCCGTGATGCTGCGCGAGGTCGGCCGGGCCCACGAGGGCGGTGGCACGCTGAAGGAGGCGTTCGCGAACACCCACCGGGCGCTCGAACCCCGTTACGGCGCCTGGCCCATCTTCGAGCACTGCCTGCCGTTCAACGTCTCGCGGCTGTGGGACGAGCTCGACGGCGTCGAACGACCGGTCATCTGGACGGCCGAACGCGACCGCGCGGTCTGGGAGCAGCTCCAGTCATGACCGGCACCGGCTCTGGGATCGGTCCCGGCGCTGAGAGCGGGACGAGCGTCGGGGGCGGGGACGCGACCGCCGCGGTCATCGTCATAGGGGCCGGGCCCGTCGGGCAGACGGCGGCGCTGCTGCTGGCCCGCTGGGGGCTGCCCGTGCTCGTCCTCGACCGGAGTCCCGCGCGCGCCGCCACGGGTTCCAGGTCCATCTGCCAGCAGCGGGACGTGCTCGACATCTGGTCGGCCGTCGGCGCGGGCCGGATCGCCGAGGAGGGCCTGGCCTGGACCACCGCCCGCACCTACTACCGGGACCGCGAGCTGTTCTCGTGGACGTTCGGCGGCCAGGGCCCGCTGCCGCCGTGCGTCAACATCTCGCAGTCGCGCACCGAGCGGATCCTGGACGACGCCATCGCCGCCCAGCCGCTCATCGAGGTGCGCTGGGACCACGAGGTCACCGGCCTGACCCAGGACGCCGAGGGCGGCGTCACGGTCCGCTGCGGGGAGCGGGTGCTGCGCGCCCCCTACGTGCTGGCCTGCGCGGGCGCCAAGGCCCAGCCGGTACGCCGGGCGCTGGGCGTCACCTTCGACGGGGAGACCTTCGACGACCAGTTCCTCATCTGCGACATCAGGGCCGACCTGCCCGGCTGGGAGCACGAGAGGCGCTTCTACTTCGACCCCGAGTGGAACCCCGGCAGGCAGGTCCTCATCCACCCCTGCCCCGGATCGACGTTCCGCATCGACTGGCAGGTCCCGCCGGACTACACCCCAACAGAAGCCGATATTTCGCGAAAAATCAGGCAAATCATTGGTGAGCGGGACTATGACCTGCTCTGGCGGACCACGTACCGCTTCCACTCCCGCATCGCCTCCCGCATGCGGGCGGGCCGGGTGCTGCTGGCCGGTGACTGCGCCCATCTGGTGGCCCCCTTCGGCGCCCGGGGCCTCAACTCCGGCGTGCCCGACGCCGAGAACGCCGCCTGGAAGCTGGCCTTCGTCGCTCACGGCTGGGCCCCGGAGGAGCTGCTGGAGACGTACCACATCGAGCGGCACGCGGCCGCGCTGGAGAACCTGGAGGTGACCGGCGCCACCATGCGCTTCCTGGCGCCGAGGACCGAGGGGGAGCGGGCGCGCCGGCGGGCGGCGCTGGAGAGCGGCGTGCCCGAGGAGATCGACTCCGGCCGGTTCGCCGAGCCGTACTGGTACGTCGACTCACCGCTCACCACGCCCGACCCGAGGCGTCCGTTCGGGGGCCGGCCCCCCAAGGGGGCGAGTCCGGCGCCCGCTCCCGGGGTGGTCCTGCCCGATGTTCCGCTTCCGGGCGGCGGCCGGCTGCGCGAATTCTGCCGGGCCGGAATCCTTGTCCTATTGGGCGATATGTGCGATTCACGTTTGTTTGCGCAGGTCCTGGGCAAGGTCACTACGGCGCCGCTCGCCGTGCGGGAGTTCGCGGCATTGGACCGCTCCGGAGACCTGGCGGAGACGCTGGGTGTGGAGCGGGGCGAGGTCTGGATCGTCAGGCCGGACGCCCATGTCGCGGCGATTCTCTCCCAAGCGAAGCCCGAGCGGGTGGGCGCCGCCGTGAGCCGCGTCCTGCGGCTCGCGAAGGATGGAGTCTAGGAGGACCTGGGTGAGTGGCCGTAACTCGTTTATGATCGTCGCGAACCGGTTGCCGGTGGATCGAACGGTCGAGCCGGACGGGACGGCCTCATGGCGCAGGAGCCCAGGCGGGCTCGTGACCGCCATCGCTCCTGTCATGCAGCGCCGGCACGGCGCCTGGCTGGGCTGGCACGGCGCCGCCGACGAGCGCCTGGAGCCGTTCGACCAGGACGGCATGAGCCTGATCCCGGTGCCGCTCTCGGCCAGTGAGGTGGAGCTCTACTACGAGGGCTTCTCCAACGCCACACTCTGGCCGCTCTATCACGACGTGGTGGCGCCGCCGGTGTTCGAGCGCGGCATGTGGGACGCCTACCGCGCCGTCAACCAGCGCTTCGCCGAGGCCGCGGCCGAGGTGGCCGAGGAGGGGGCGGTCGTCTGGGTGCAGGACTACCAGCTCCAGCTCGTCCCCGCCATGCTGCGCAGGCTCCGGCCGGACCTGCGCATCGGCTTCTTCCTGCACATCCCGTTCCCGCCGGTCGAGCTGTTCTGGCGGCTGCCCTGGCGCAAGGAACTCGTCGAGGGGCTGCTCGGGGCCGACCTGGTGGGCTTCCAGCTGCCCGGCGGCGCCTCGAACTTCCGGCGGCTGTGCCGCAGGCTGCTCGGCCTGCCGTACAAGGGGAACGAGATCTTCCTCGACGACCGGATCGTGACCACGCAGGCGTTCCCCATCTCGGTGGACTTCGGCGAGCTCGACAGCATGGTGCGCGAGGAGCACATCATGACCCGCGCCAAGGAGATCAGGGCCGAGCTCGGCGACCCGGAGCACGTGCTGCTCGGCGTGGACCGGCTCGACTACACCAAGGGCATCGGGCTACGGCTGGAGGCGTTCGGCGAGCTGCTCAAGGAGGGGCGGCTGAAGCCCAACGAGGCGGTGTTCGTGCAGATCGCCACGCCTTCGCGCGAACGGGTGGAGGAGTACCGCCGGTTGCGCGACGACATCGAACTGCAGGTCGGCCGGATCAACGGCGAGCACGCGATGCTCGGCCTGCAGCCGATCCAGTATTTCCACCAGTCGTACGGGCGGGAGGAGCTCGCCGCGCTCTACCTGGCCGCCGACGTCATGGTGGTCACGCCGCTGCGTGACGGGATGAACCTGGTGGCCAAGGAGTACGTCGCCTGCCACCACGACCTGCGGGGCGCGCTCGTGCTCAGTGAGTTCGCCGGGGCGGCCGACGAGCTGCGGCAGTCGTACCTGGTCAATCCCTATGACGTCGAGGACGTCAAGCGGCAGATGATGACGGCGATGCGGGCCACGCCGCACGAGCTGTCCCGGCGGATGCGGACGATGCGCCGCCGGGTCGCCACCTACGACGTGGACCGCTGGGCCGGAGAGTTTCTCAATGCCCTGGAGTCACCTGCTTCACCGTCTTCCACGCCTCATAACGCTTCTTGGCGGTCCGGTTGACCACGATCTGCGCCACGGACATCCCGACGCCCATCACCACGGCGTAACCGATCGCCTCGCCCATGCTGACCTCGGGTGAGTCGGTGTCGATCGGCGGCTCCTTGCCGGTGGCCTTCACCCAGACGAACCCGAGGATCTTGCGCGCCGCCCAGGCGGTGACCAAACCGACCAGACCGCCGATGACCCGCCAGGCGAGGTCGGGCTTGTCGTCTGCCATCCGAACGTCTCCTTCCGCTTTGTAACGAACACTAGTCTGCAACGCCTCCCAGGCCGGTGAAGCCGTACCATATGGAGGCATGAATCAGCAGCGACTACGCCATGCCGCCATGCCGGAAAAACCCACTCTCGACGGCTTGGAGCAGGTATGGGTAGCGCGCTGGGAAGAGGACGGTACCTACCGGTTCGACAGGTCCAAGACGCGCGAGCAGATCTACTCGATCGACACGCCGCCTCCCACCGTCTCCGGCTCCCTCCACGTCGGTCACGTCTTCTCCTACACGCACACTGACACCATCGCCCGTTTCCAGCGGATGCGCGGGCGCGAGGTCTTCTATCCCATGGGGTGGGACGACAACGGCCTGCCCACCGAGCGCCGGGTGCAGAACCACTTCGGCGTCCGCTGTGACCCATCGGTGCCCTATGACCCCGACTTCACACCTCCGGCCAAGCCCGACCCCAAGCGGCAGGTCTCCGTCTCGCGCGGCAACTTCATCGAGCTGTGCGAGCGGCTGACCGCCGAGGACGAGAAGGCGTTCGAGGAGCTGTGGCGGCGGCTGGGGCTGTCCGTCGACTGGTCGATGACGTACGCGACCATCGACGCTGGGGCGCGGGCCGCCTCGCAGCGGGCCTTCCTGCGCACCCTTTCGCGCGGCGAGGCCTATATGGCCGAGGCGCCCACGCTGTGGGACGTCTCCTTCCGCACCGCCGTCGCCCAGGCCGAGCTCGAAGACCGTGAGTGGCCGGGAGCCTTCCACCGGGTCTCCTTCTACGGCGAGAAGGGGCCGGTCTGGATCGAGACGACCAGGCCCGAGCTGCTGCCCGCCTGCGTGGCCCTGGTGGCGCACCCCGACGACGAGCGCTACCAGCCGCTGTTCGGCACCTCGGTGCTGACGCCGCTGTTCGGCGCCGAGGTGCCGGTGCTGGCCCACCACCTGGCCGAGCCGGACAAGGGCTCCGGCATCGCGATGGTCTGCACGTTCGGCGACATCACCGACGTCACCTGGTGGCGGGAGCTGGCGCTGGAGACCAGGCCGATCATCGGCAAGGACGGCCGCCTGCTGCCCGAGCCGCCCGAGGGCGTCGAGCAGGAGCCGTACAAGGAACTGGCCGGCAAGACCGTGCACAGCGCGCGCGAACGCGTCGTGGAGCTGCTGCGCGAGTCGGGCGACCTGGACGGCGACCCGCGCCCCACGCGGCGGATGGTGAAGTTCTACGAGAAGGGCGACCGCCCGCTGGAGATCGTCACCACCCGTCAGTGGTACATCCGCAACGGCGGGCGCGACCCGGAGCTGCGCGAGCGGCTGCTGGACCGGGGCGCCGAGCTGCGCTGGCACCCGCCGCACATGAAGGTGCGCTACGACAACTGGGTGCGCGGGCTGGCCGGCGACTGGCTGATCTCCCGGCAGCGCTTCTTCGGCGTGCCGATCCCCGTCTGGTATCCGCTGGACGAGTCGGGCGAGCCCGACTACTCCCGTCCGCTGGTCCCGCCGGAGGACCTGCTGCCGATGGACCCCTCCTCGCAGGTGCCCGACGGCTACACCGAGGACCAGCGGGGCGTGCCGGGCGGCTTCATGGGCGATCCCGACATCATGGACACCTGGGCGACCTCGTCCCTCACGCCGGAGATCGCCGGCGGCTGGGAGCGGGATCCCGACCTGTTCGGCCGGGTCTTCCCGATGGACCTGCGGCCGCAGGCGCACGAGATCATCCGCACCTGGCTGTTCTCCACCGTGGTCAGGGCGCACCAGGAGTTCGGCACGCTGCCGTGGCGCGACGTGGTCATCGCGGGCTGGATCCTCGACCCCGACCGCAAGAAGATGTCCAAGTCCAAGGGCAACGTCACGACGCCGCTCGGGCTGCTGGAGGAGTACGGCTCCGACGCGATCCGCTACTGGGCGGCCAGCGGGCGGCCCGGCACCGACACGGCCTTCGACACCGGGCAGATCAAGGTCGGCCGGCGGCTCGCCATCAAGATCCTCAACGCCTCGAAGTTCGTGCTCGGCTTCCCGGACACCGAGGCGGCGGTCACCGAGCCGCTCGACCTGGCGATGCTGGCCCAGCTCTCGGCCGTGGTCGAGGAGGCCACCCAGGCGTTCGAGGGCTACGACTACACCCGGGCGATGGAGGCCGCCGAGCGCTTCTTCTGGGCGTTCTGCGACGACTACCTGGAGCTGGTCAAGGCCAGGGCCTACGAGAGCGGCCCGGCGGCCGCCTCGGCGCACGCGGCGCTGCGCCAGGCGCTCGACGTGCTGCTGCGGCTCTTCGCGCCGTTCCTGCCGTTCGTCACGGAGGAGGTCTGGTCCTGGTGGCGTCCCGGCTCGGTCCACCGCGCGGCCTGGCCGTCGGTGCCGGCGGGCGCGGGTGACCCGGCGGTGCTCACCGTGGCCTCCGACGTGCTCGCGCGGATCCGCAAGGCCAAGTCCGCGGTCAAGCTGTCGATGCGCGCCGAGGTCTCCCGCCTCACCGTGTCCGGCCCCGAGATCGCCCTGGTACGGCTGGCGCAGGACGACCTGTGCGGCGCGGGCAACGTCGAGGAGTTCGTCCTCGATGACGGTCCCGAGTTCGCCGTCGAGGTCACGCTCGAGCAGTAGCCGCTAGTAGTCACAGACCCCCGAGGGGAAGATCGCCTCAAGGCGGGACCGCTCCTCGGGGGAGGGGCGCCACGAGCCGTACAGGCCGCGTGCGATGGCCCTGGACACCGGCTGCAGGCGGCACTTGTAGACGCCGCCCTCCAGCGGACCGCCCGCCACGACGCGCGAGGTGGAGTACAGCGGGAAGCGCGCGGTGCAGGCGCCGGCGGCGTGGTGGTCCAGGATGCCGTCCCACACGTGCGGGCCGGCGGCGATCTGCGCCCCGGTGGTGCTGAAGCAGCGGTCCACGGCCGCGGCGGGCTTGTTGCCCGCCACCCCGCGCCACGGGCGGGCGCGGAGGTTGGCCATCCACTGGTCCATCACCCGCAGCGCCTCGGGCGTCTGGTCGAACGCTGGCCCGTCGGGGCGGGCGTCGGTGAACCAGATGACCTGGTTGCCGGCGTTGCCGTCGTAGTTCAGCATCCGCTGCCGTGAGACGAACGACTGGTGCGCGTCGTGCATGTCGAGCTGGTCTTCGAGGTAGTGGCGCCAGTCGATGACCGGGATGGCGATGTCGCCCTTGAACACCAGCCCGCTGCGCTCCACGTTCTTGATCGCGATCGGGTCGCCGGTACGCCGCGGAGCCGGGTCCCCCGTCTGCTGGTTGCGGGCGCTCCACGGGTCGAACTGGGCCGGATCCTGGCAGAGGGAGGGGGTGAACGGGCAGCCCTCCTGCACCATGTCCTTCGACTCCTTCCAGGAGCCGGCACGCGCGTTGACGTCGAGGAACTCCGCGGGCGTGATCAGGCCCTTCACCAGCGAACCCAAGCCGTACTGGACGCCGACGTTGTCCCAGGTGGAGCGGGCGTAGCCGTCGGGGGCGACGCCGTAGACCTCGCGCAGGTCGTCCCAGTGCGTCCACTGGACCGTGTCCTTGACGCCGGGCGGGTCCATCTTGGCCCACTCGGGATCGTTGCTGGAGCTCCACAGCGGGTTCATGGTCAGCGGGGTGAGCCCGCGCCAGCCCTTGACGCACTCGTCGGAGCCGGGCTTGCCGGTGTAGGGGTTGTCCACGGTGTCGCTGGCGTTCATCCCGATCAGCGCGGTCCGCGAGTCCCAGGACGCCCAGCGCGGGTTGTGGTCCATGTACCGTTCGAGCAGTTCGCAGTCGCCGACGTGGATGGTCTGGGTGACCATGTCGGGATAGGAGTACTGCGGGATCGCCGCGTCGATCACCTCGGTGCCGTAGTTCTGCCCGTAGATGTACTGCTGGAGTGCGCCGCCCGAGCCGCCCACGCCGACCGTGTAGAGCGGCACGCCGTACCGCTCGATGAACCGCTCCTTCACCATCAGCGCGGTCTCGCCGCCCAGGATCAGGTTGTAGTGCGTCGAGGTGCGGGTGCCCGACGAGTACAGGATCGCGTAGCCCTTGCCCAGGCCGTACACGTCGAGCGCGCTGCCGCCGAGCGTGCCCTGGTCGTGGCCGATCCCCACGCCGCCGTCGAAGCGGTAGATCGCCCGGCCGTTGTAGCCGTCCTCCAGCATCGCGATGGAGTAGAGGAAGCGGTTGATCACGCCGCGCTCGCGGCGCACCACGAAGTCCACCGTCCGGCCGTCCATCGTGGTGGTGGTCGACATGTCCGCGGGACGTTCGGCGGGCATCGTCTTGAACGTGCCGTCCGTCGAGCGGTAGAGCCGCTCCGTCAGCACCGGCGCGAAGCAGTCCCTGCTCCACCCGCCCGTGGTGCGCATGCCCTGGCCGTCCTGGTTGTCGGCGACCGGCGGGCCGAGCCCGCTCCGCTCGGTCTTGCACAGGAACGGGTACTGGTGCGGCCCCGAGAAGATCGGTCCAGCGATCGGGTGGTTGCGTAACTTCAGGGTCTCTTTGAACGGCCCGGCCAACGCCTTGATCGTGTTGTCGCCGTCGATCAGCCCGGTCACCAGGCCGCTGAACGACGCACCGCCGGGGTCCGGCTTGAACGCCGCGGTGACGTCCTCGCCGTTGCGCAGCACCTTGAGCCGCATGCCCTGGCTCACCTGTACCCGGATCAACGCGTCGCCGCCGCTGACCCGGTCGGCGCGGCTGGACAGCACATCGAGGGCGGGCTCGCCGCGCGAGGCGAGGGCGGGCACGGGGGCCGCGACGAGACACGCGATCACGGCGGTGATGGCGCTCACCTTAACCAGCGCGACGGTCTTCATGTGCATGACGTTCGCATGTGATCATGCCGTTGCCCAGACCCGATCTTTTATCCGCGCGCATCCATTCCGCTCACGTGCCAGTCTTGAACAGTGCTGACTGACCGCCCAACCAAGCTCGTGCCACCCGTGCTGGCCAAGATGGCCGCCTGGTGCCTGTGCCTGATCCTCGTCGGCGTGGTCGTCTACTTCTTCGTCCAGGGCATCGCGCGGCTCAGCTTCGTGGCCCTGCCCGTCGCCATCGCCCTGTTACTGACCGCGCTGCTGTTCCCGCTGACCAGGAGCCTGCGCGAGGCGGGCATGCGCCCCATCTACGCCACCTGGATCACCATGCTGGTGGCGCTCGCGGTGCTCATCGGCACCGGCTGGCTGGTCGGCGCGCGGGCCACCGAGGAGTTCCCCAACCTGGTCGAACAGGTCCAGTCCACCGCCCGCGACGTCCAGAACTGGCTGATCACCGGCCCGCTGCATCTCAAAGAGGCGCAGATCACCAGCTACGTCGACGAGATCGCGACGATGGTCAACGCCCAGCGCACGGCCATCACGAGCACGGTCCTGACCGCCGGAGCCGTCGCCTTCGAGGTGCTCGCGTCCCTCGTGTTGCTGCTGTTCGTCACGTTCTTCCTGCTCAAGGACGGGGACCGGATCTGGTCGTGGTTCCTGCGGGGGTTCGGCTCGATGTCGCCGCGGGTCGACCGGGCGGGCCGGGCCGCCTGGACCACGCTCTCCCACTACGTGCAGGGCACCGTCGCGGTCGCCGCCGTGCACGGTTTGATCATGGGCATCGTGCTGGCCGGCATGGGCGTGCCGCTCTGGGCGCCGCTGGCGGTGCTGATCTTCTTCGCCAGCTTCATCCCGATCGTCGGCATCTTCTTCGCGGGTACGATCGCCACCCTGGTCACACTGGGTGCCAAGGGGCCCGTCTACGCGCTGATCTTCATCGGCATCCTGATCGTCGAGCAGCAACTGGAGAACCACGTGCTCCAGCCGCTCATCGTCGGCCGGGCGCTCAACTTCCACCCGCTGGCCATCATCCTCGTGCTGGCCGTCGGCGGCATCCTGGCCGGCATCGCGGGAGCGGCGGTGGCCGTGCCCGTGGCGGCGGTGATCTACCGGGCGCTGCCCGAGCTGGTGCACAAACCGATCGCCCTGCCGCCGGCCCCTGCCCGGCCACCCGACTCCCCGATCCCAGCCCCGACCGAGGCCCCGATCCCAGCCCCGACCCCGGGCTCGGGCGGCAAGGACGATAGTCCGTCTGACAGCGAGTAATCTCGTCACCCGTGACCACCTCACCGAGGGACGCCCGAGTTCGGGGGTCTTCTCCCCTTTCCCGGTGGCCCGACACTCCACCCGCCTGTCTGGTGCGACCGGAGCGCGGGCGGAAGGGCGTACCTTGAGGCTGAGGGGGCGCATCGCCGCCGAGCACCACGACCGTGAGGTGAACCCTTGACCGACGTGCAGGTCCTCATCCAGCGACTCGACGACGGGTTGCCGGTGCCGTCCTACGCCCATCCGGGCGACGCGGGCGCCGATCTTTACGCGGCCGAGGACGTCGAGCTGCTGCCCGGCCAGCGGGCCGTGGTCGGGACGGGCCTCGCGATCGCGCTGCCCGACGGCTACGCCGCGTTCGTGCACCCTCGCTCGGGCCTGGCCGCCAAGTACGGCGTCACGCTGGTCAACGCGCCAGGCACGGTCGACGCCGGCTACCGCGGCGAGATCAGGGTGACGGTGATCAACACCGACGCCAAGGAGCCCTTCCGCCTGAGCCGCGGAGACCGGGTGGCCCAGTTGGTCATCAAACGCGTCGAGCGGGCGGCGTTCACCGAGGTGGAGCTGCTGCCCGGCTCGGCCCGCGGCACCGGCGGTTTCGGATCAACAGGACGTTAACCAGGGAGAGTGAGCACAGTGTTCCGACGTCGCCGTCGTGAGCAGCCGGATCAGGCGGCAGAGCAGAAGGCCTCCGCCGCCCCCATGCGCGAATCCGGCCCATGGGACGCCGACGAGCCCCACCCCGACACCGACAGGATCGATCTCGGCGGGCTGCGCCTGCCGCACAACCCCGACTTCGACCTGCGGCTGGCCTCGGTGGGTGACCAGAACGTCGGTGTCGTCGTGCTGTACGAGGAGAGCTCGCTGCAGCTCCAGGCACTCGCCGCGCCCAAGACCATGGGCCTCTGGGACGAGGTCCGGGCCAAGATCCTGTCGGGCGCCAAGGACCTCGCCGAGCAGGAGGGCCCGTTCGGTCCCGAGCTGCTCGGCGACATCGTCGGCGAGGGCAACGCCACCCGCAAGGCCCGCTACATCGGCATCGACGGGCCACGCTGGTTCCTGCTGGCGATGATCAGTGGCCGGGCCGCGCTCGACGAGAACGTGGCGAACGTGCTCCTCGACTTCGTCAGGGATGTCGTGGTCGTACGGGGCACCGAGCCGATGGCCCGGGAAGAGGCGATCACGCTGCGCCGCCCCAACGAGCAGAGCGCCGAGACGGACGAGAGCCAGGGGATCAACCCGTTCAAACGAGGACCCGAGATCAGCGAGATTCGCTGACCGTTCCTATCACGTAGGCTGAGTCATCATGAGTACGGCAGAACCTCCGAAACGCGGGGGATTGCGCGGTTTCTTCAGTCGGCTGGCCTCCACCCAGTCCGAGATCGAAGCCCAAGAACTACGGGAAGACGTCGACGAGGTCGGCGCTACCCCCATCGTCTCGTGTGGCGGGCGGCGTCGCTTCTGCGTAGCCGGTACGCTACGTACCGTGACACTGCGACCCAGAGGCGGCGCTCCCGCCCTTGAGGCCGAGCTCTACGACGGGTCGGACGTGATCGACCTGGTGTGGCTCGGCCGCCGCAAGATCGCGGGCATCGAGCCCGGGCGCACCGTCAAGGCAGAGGGCCTGGTCAGCATGCAGGACGGGCGCAAGGTGATGTTCAATCCTCGCTACGAGCTGCGCCCAGGGAGTTGATCAGGTGAGTGCCGAGGCGGAAGAGGTCGCCCACGACACCGTCGAAGCGGCGGTGCGAGCCCAGCTCGCCAAGGCGTTCGGCGGCGTGCGGGGCATCATCGAGGCGGCGGTGCCGACCATCGCGTTCACGCTGTCATGGATCTTCACCGAAGACCTGAAGATGTCGCTCATCATCAGCGTCTCGCTGGCGGTCGTGCTGCTGCTGGTCAGGATCGCGCAGCGGTCGACGCCGCAGTTCGTGATCAACAGCCTGATCGGCATCGCCATCGGCGCGTTCTTCGCCAGCCGCACCGGCGACGCGAAGGACTACTTCCTGCCCGGCATCCTGTGGAACGCCGGCTACTCACTCGCGATGCTGCTGTCGATCGTCACCCGCTGGCCCGTGGTCGGGTTCCTGATCGGCTCGGTCACCGGCGACCCCACGGCCTGGCACAAGGATCCGGGCATCGTCCGGCTCTGCACCAAGCTGACCTGGATGCTGCTGATCCCGTGCGTGGTCAGGGTGGCCGTGCAGCTGCCCGTGTGGCTGTTCGGCGGCGGCGACGAGGCCGTGGCCGCCCTCGGCTTCGCGAAGATCGTGATGGGCTGGCCGCTCCAGGTGGCCGCCCTCGGCGCGATGCTGTGGCTGCTCGGCAGGGGGCGAACGCCGATCAAGCCGGTCGCCCCCGCCTAGCCGCCCACTTAGCCGCTCAGTGCTGTGAGAGCAGGTGCGCGAGCTCCTGCTCCACCTCCTGGTTGGCGACGAACAGCAGCTCGTCGCCCGCCTCCAGCGGATCGTCGTTGGTCGGCACCAGCACCCGGCCCTCGCGCAGGATCGCGACCAGGGCCGAGTCGTTCGGCCACGGCACCGAGCCGGCCCGCTGGCCCACCACGGGCGCGTCCTCGGCCAGGGTGAGCTCGACCAGGTTGGCCTGCCCCTGGCGGAACGTCATCAGCCGCACCAGGTCGCCGACGCTCACCGCCTCCTCGACCAGCGCGCTCAGCAGCCGCGGCGTCGAGACCGCCACGTCCACGCCCCACGACTCGTTGAACAGCCACTCGTTGTTGGGGTGGTTGATGCGGGCGACCACGCGCGGCACGCCGTACTCGGTCTTGGCCAGCAGTGACACCACGAGGTTGACCTTGTCGTCGCCGGAGGAGGCGACGACGACGTGGCAGTTGCTGAGGCCCGCCTCGTCGAGCGAGGCGATCTCGCAGGCGTCGGCCAGCAGCCACTCCGCCCGCGGCACGCTGTCGATCTTGATGGCGCGGGGGTCGATGTCGATCAGGAGGACCTCATGGCCGTTCTCCAGCAGTTCGGCCGCGATGGACCGGCCCACGGCCCCGGCCCCGGCGATGGCGACGCGCATCAGTGGTCCTCTTCCGGTGCCAGGGCCAGCACCTTGTTGATCCGCTCCATGTCGTTCTCGGCGGCGACCACGTGCAGCACGTCGCCCTCCTGGATCACGGTGTCCTCGGCGATGACCAGGGCCTCGCCCATGCGGTTGAGGTAGGCGGCGCGGGTCCTGGCCCGTGCCTCGAGATCGACGACCCGGGTGCCGATCCAGCCGGGATGCGTGGCGACCTCCGCCAGGATCACGGTGCCGGTGGGGTCGCGCCAGAGCGGCTCGGCGCCCTCGGGCAGGATGCGGCGCAGGATCTGGTCGGCGGTCCACCGCACGGTGGCCACCGTGGGAATGCCCAGCCGCTGGTAGACCTCGGCCCGCCGCGGGTCGTAGATGCGGGCCACCACGTTGTCGACGCCGAACGTCTCGCGCGCCGCGCGCGCCGAGATGATGTTGGAGTTGTCTCCGCTGGAGACCGCCACGTACGCGGCCGCGGACTCGATGCCCGCCTCGGTGAGCACGTCACGGTCGAACCCGACGCCGGTCACCCGCCGCCCGCGAAAACCGGCCCGCAGCCGGCGAAAGGCCTGAGGGTCGCGATCGATGATCGCGACCGTGTGGCCGTTGTCCTCGAGGATGTGGGCCAGGGTCGAACCGACCCGGCCACAGCCCATGATCACTATATGCATACTCCCCCGCACTTCGCGGTCGGCCGGTTGCTCGACACCAGTATGGCCCGATAGGGGAGCGCCCCGTCGGCGCCCCTGGCACGGGGGGCTAGCATTTCGTTACGTGGCGAAGGTAACGGATCTTGTCAAACGCGTGCTTGTGGGGCGGGCGCTAAGAAGCGGCCAGCTTCACGAGCAACTGCTGCCCAAACGCATAGCCCTGCCGATCTTCGCCAGCGACGCCCTGTCCTCCGTGGCGTACGCGCCGCAGGAGATCCTGGTCATCCTGTCGCTGGCGGGCGTGTCGTTCTACTCCTACAGTCCGTGGGTCGCGATCGCCGTCGTGGTCGTGATGCTCACGGTCGTGGCCTCGTACCGGCAGAACGTGCACGCCTACCCGAGCGGCGGCGGCGACTACGAGGTGGCCACCACCAACCTGGGCAAGAACGCCGGGCTGACCGTGGCCAGCGCGCTCATGGTCGACTACGTGCTGACCGTGGCCGTGTCGGTCGCCAACGGCGTCGACTACGTGGGCGCCACGATCCCGTTCGTCGGCGAGCACAAGCCGGCCGTCGCCATCGCCATCGTGATCCTGCTCACCGTCGTCAACCTGCGCGGCCTGCGCGAGTCGGGGGCGGCCTTCGCCATCCCGACGTACGCGTTCATGCTCGCGGTGCTGGGGTTGATCGCCTGGGGCGGCTTCCGGCTGCTGGTGCTCGGCGACGACCTGCGGGCGCCCAGCGCCGGGTTCACCATCGACGCCGAGCAGGCGAACCTGACCAGCTTCGCCGCCGCCTTCCTGATCCTGCGCGCCTTCTCCTCCGGCTGTGCGGCGCTGACCGGTGTCGAGGCCATCAGCAACGGCGTGCCCGCCTTCCGCAAGCCCAAGAGCAAGAACGCCGCCACCACGCTGCTCATGATGGGCCTGGTGTCGATCACCATGTTCGGCGGCATCATCGCGCTGGGCCTGGCCTCGGGCGTGAAGGTGGCCGAGCCGTCGGTGGTCGCCCACGACCTGCACCTGCCGGACGGGTCGCCGGTCGGCCCCGGCTACTACCAGCAGCCGATCATCTCGCAGGTGGCCGACGCGGTCTTCGGCGGCGGCTCGCTGCCGTTCGTGGTCATCTCGGCCGTTACCGCGCTCATCCTGTTCCTCGCCGCCAACACCGCCTTCAACGGCTTCCCGGTGCTCGGCTCGATCCTGGCCCAGGACCGCTACCTGCCCCGCCAACTGCACACCCGCGGCGACCGGCTGGCCTTCTCCAACGGCATCGTCATCCTGGCGCTGGGCGCGTGCCTGCTGCTGTGGGGGTTCAACGCCGACGTCAGCCGCCTGCTGAACCTCTACATCGTCGGTGTGTTCGTCTCCTTCACGCTCAGCCAGATCGGCATGGTCATCCACTGGACGCGCCATCTCAAGACCGAGACCGACCCCAGGATCCGGCACCAGATGCACCGCTCCCGGGTGATCAACTTCTTCGGCGGCATCATGACCGGGCTGGTGCTGGTCGTGGTGCTGCTGACCAAGTTCCTGGTCGGCGCCTGGATCGTGTGCTTCGCGATGCCGGTCCTGTTCCTCATGATGAAGGCCATCCGGCGCCACTACGACAACGTGGCGGCCGAGCTGGAGATCACCGAGGAGTTCGACGAGTCGATGCTCCCGGCGCGCAACCACGCGATCGTGCTCGTCTCCAAGATTCACAAGCCGACGATGCGTGCCCTCGCCTACGCCCGCGCCACCAGGCCGTCCACGCTGGAGGCGATCACCGTCGGCGTCGAGGGCGCCGAGGCGCGGCACCTCCAGGACGAGTGGGAGCGCCTGGGCATCCCGGTGCCGCTCAAGATGCTCGACTCCCCGTACCGGGAGATCACCCAGCCGATCCTCGACTACGTCAAGACCCTGCGCCGCCGCTCACCGCGCGACGTGGTGACCGTGTTCATCCCCGAGTACGTGGTCGGCCACTGGTGGGAGCACCTGCTGCACAACCAGAGCGCGCTGCGGCTGAAGGCGCGGCTGCTGTTCAAGCCGGGTGTGATGGTGACGAGCGTGCCGTGGCAGCTCCACTCCTCCGACCGGCTCAAGGGGCGGCGCGAGCCGTTCGCGCCGGGCGCCTCGCGCCGCGCGGGACCCCAGGTCGTCCGGAAGGACGCCAAGGCGAAGGACGAGGTCAAGGCGAGCGACCACTCTCTGTAGCAGGGTAAGCCCGGAAAGTGGCAGGGTCGGCCAGGGCATAGGGTGTCCGTGTGGAACAGGCATCTCTCGAGCTGACGGTAGGTCCGGTCGCCCATGGCGGCTGGTGCGTGGCGCGCCATGAAGGGCGAGTGGTCTTCGTACGACACGCGCTGCCGGGCGAGCGGGTCATCGCCGAGGTCACCGAGGAGACCACCCGCTTCCTCCGGGCCGACGCCGTGCAGGTGCTCGACCCGTCACCCGACCGCGTGACCCCGCCCTGCCCCTTCGCCGGCCCCGGCCGCTGCGGCGGCTGCGACTGGCAGCACGCCACCCTGGAGGCGCAGCGCGGCCTCAAGGCCGCCGTGGTCGCCGAGCAGCTGAGCCGGCTGGCCGGCATCGAGCGTGCGGTCGTGGTCGAGGAGGTGCCGGGCGCCAAGGACGGGCTCGGCTGGCGCACCCGCGTCCAGTTCGCCGCCCGGCCCGGCGGCGAGCTCGGCTTCCGCAAGCACCGCTCGCACGACATCGAGGTGGTCGACGCCTGCCTGATCGCGCACGCGGAGGTGGAGGCCGTCGGGGCCGAGCAGCGCGAGTGGCGCGGCGCGGCCGTCGTCGAGGTGATCGCCTCCTCGGCCGGCGACCGGGCCGTGGTGGTCAAGCCGCGGCCCAGGCGCAGCGTGACCGTCCCGGACCTCGACGCGTCCGCCTCGATCCTGCTCGACCAGGGCAAGGGCCACACCGTGCCGCGCAAGGGCTCCGGAGTGCTGCACGAGCAGGTGGGCGACCGGGAGTTCAGGGTGGCGGGCAGCGGCTTCTGGCAGGTGCATCCGGGGGCCGCCGAGACCCTGCTCGACGCCGTCCTGTCCTACGCCGCGCCGGAGCCCGGAGAGTGGGCCCTGGACCTCTACTGCGGGGTCGGCCTGTTCGCCGCCGGTCTGGCGGAGGGCGTGGGGGCCGAGGGCGCGGTGTTCGGCCTGGAGTCGGAGGCGGCCGCCGTCCGCGACGCCCGCGCCAACCTACGCGACCTGCCGCAGGCCCGGGTGGAGCGGGGACGGGTGGAGGAGGCGCTGGACCGGTTCCAGATCGAGCGCGCCGACATCGTCGTCGTCGACCCGCCCCGCTCGGGGCTCGGGCGCGAGGTGGTCCACCGGGTCGCCGCGCTGGAGGCGTCGCGGATCGTGTACGTCTCGTGCGACCCGGCGACACTGGCCCGCGACCTGTCCTGGCTGGGCGACGACGGCTATGAGCTGGTGGATCTGCGGGCTTTCGACGCCTTTCCGATGACTCATCACGTGGAGTGCGTGGCACTGCTGGCCAGGAAGTAGCACGTGCTCAGTTGAGATAGAAGAGGTGCTCAACCGGGCGATCGGGGCAGGAACGACACTCGAAGAGGTACACACTGCCCCCGCCCGACACCATCAGGCCGGGCGGGTTCTCCGCGGCCGCGGCTCGTTCGGACCGGGAAAGGTAGATCTCCGGCCCGCTGTCGTCGTCGGGCCGATCCTCCACCGGGAGCCAGGTCTGCCAGGACTTCCCATCGAACTCCTCATAGGCCACGGTCAGAAGATGGTGGATGGGCTGTCCGCACCTCTCGCAGCTGAACGAGGTCGTCGAGCCGTTCCATCCGCGCGGATGACCACCGACCTTGGTTCCGGGGGCTGTGCTCAGGTGGTAGAAGTAATCCCACCCGGTGGTCTCCTCGGACCGGTGCAGCCGGTCGTCGATCTCGTCGCGCAGCTCCTGCGGTATGTCGTCCCAGTCGGGGTATTCCGTCACCTGCTCTGGGTGCACCACACAGGGGATGGGAACGTGACCCTCGGGAGCGTCAGCGGGTTCCGGGGGCGTGGCGAGCACATGGCGGACATCTGCCGCGTTCCTCCAGCGCACCTGCGGCAAGGGGCAGCGCTCGTAAGGGTCCTCCCCGTGGTTGAACGGGCACCACAGCACTTGGAGCAGATCGCTTCCCTGCGGGAACGGCACACCGGGCGCGTCCGCCGCGTAGAGCTGCACGACCGGCACCATGGGCACCACGGCCTCGTGGCGGGTGGCGTCCTCCAGGCCGTCGTCGTTGTAGTGCTCCTCGGCGCACAACGGCCAGGGCTCATCGGCCGGCCAACTCAGCGGCCCCCCGACAGAGCTGTCCTCGTACGACGGGGATCCCGCACGCGGATGCAGCCGGAGCGCGTTTCTGCTGAGCGGCTTCAGCTCGGGAAAGAGTTCCTCCACAGCTACCGGCCGAGGCGGAGTATGACGGGCCATTACTCACTTCTCCGATGACGTTCCGTTCCGGACGCGAGGACCTTACCGGCTGGGTCCGACACTCGGCCCGGCTCACGCCGTCGGGGGCAGGTCGGCGAGCCACCGTTTCACCGCGCGGGCCGTACGCAGGCGGATCGCCGTCACCTCCGGGTGGCGGGTGATGCGGTCGGCGGTCTGCGTCCTGCGGCGCTGATGGTGCGTCCATGCCCACCGGATCGGGTGATCGGGTTCGAGCCAGGCGCTCCAGTCCTCCCGGTTGCCGTTCCACAGCTCGCGCCGGGTGATCGCGCGGCCGAGTGAGCGGCGTACGACCCGCCACATCACGGTGCGGCGCGGCAGGTCCAGCCAGACGGCCGTGTCGGCGCGCTCCCAGAGGAGGTCGCCCAGGAAACGGTGGTACTGATCCTCGGTCACCCACCGCTCGCCCCGGCTGAACTCGTCCACCTCGGCCTCGAACTCCGGCCGCTTGACCCAGCCGGGACCGTGATGCAGGGCGTCGAGCTCATGGCGGGGCAGGCCGAGCCGGGCGGCCAGCTTCCTGGCGAGCGTCGTCTTACCCGACCCGGAGATGCCGCAGACGATGATCCTGTTCACCGTGCCAGTTTGACGGCTCGCCCAAATGGGTGCTGGATGGGACGACAATGAACCCACCCTCCGAACCGGACGGCCGCCTGACGGCGTTCGGCAACCAGTTGATCGAGGTGCACCTCTGGCTCCGTGAGGAGCTGGCCCGGCTGCGTGAGGACGTGCACGCCCATCCCGACGCGCAGGCCCGTCCCGAGCGGCTGCGGGAGCTGCGGGCCCACTGCCTGACGTTCTGCTCAGCCGTGACCAAGCACCACAGCGGTGAGGACGAGGGGGCCTTCCCCGCTCTGGCGGAGCAGTTCCCCGAGTTGCGTCCCGTACTGGACGAGCTGGCCCGTGACCACCGGCAGGTGGCCGACATCATGCGCCAGTTGCAGGAGCTGCTCGGCGACCTGGACGCGGATCCCGAACGGGTACAGGCCGAGCTGGACGGGCTGGCCGCCCTGCTGGAGTCCCACTTCGTCTATGAGGAGAAGCGGCTGGTCTCGGCGCTCAACGCGCTGGACGCCCCGCGCTGGCGCGCGTCGGTGCCCGCCTTCCTCAGCCGAACGCCATTGGCATAGTTTCGCGGCCCTGCGGCGTCCTTGCTTGGTGACACGGCGAGGAGGGTCTGTGAACGCAGGACGTCAGGCGGACATCTGAGAGCGATCGCCTAGCCGACACGAGCCCGAGGGCCCCAGGTCCAGTTCTGGTTCGTGTTGCCCGGATCGCAGCGCGAGCCGAAGACCTGCCCCTTGTCGTTGCTGTTCAGGCAGGTATCCGGCGACATGCCCTTCCACTTGATCAGGAACCGGTCGCCGAAGTTGGTCTTGATGGTGGTGAAGGTGAACCGCTGATGCTTGAGGTCGGCTCCGCAGCGGCGTACGAGCACGAGCGGCCCTTTGGGCGCACCGATGCAGAGCTTGCCGTGGAAGTCGGCGCTGGCGAGTTGGGAGCGGGCAGTGCGGTTCCATAAGTAGCCCTGGAGGCCGGGCTGGCACTCCCAGGTCCGCGCGATGTTGCCCATCCGCCGAGTTGAGCTGTCGCCGGCGATGGTGAGGCACATCAGGGTGGAGACGTTCTTGATCACGTATCCGCTGTCCGCCAGCGCGGGCGCGGTCGGTGTCAGGGTGGTCAGGACGGTTGCCGCGAGGGCCACATTTGCGATCTTTGCCGGTCTTCTCATGGATCGGCATGCTATCCAGACCGCGAGCGGCGAACGATCTTCAGAGCCACCCCATCCGCTGCGCCGTACGGATGGCTTCGAGGCGGTTCTGGGCGTTCAGCTTGGTCATCGCGCTGGACAGGTAGTTGCGTACGGTCCCCTCAGTGAGGTGGAGTTCGGCGGCGATCCGGGCGATCGTCGCGCCGTCGCCGGCCAGTCGCAAGGCGTCCCGTTCGCGGTCGGTCAGGGGGCTGTCGCCGGCGGCCATCGCCGCCGCGGCCAGTTCGGCGTCCAGGTAGCGGCCGCCCGACTGGACCTTGCGGATGGCCATGGCCAGTTCCTCGGCCGAGGCGTCCTTGCCGAGGAAGCCGCTCACCCCGGCCGCCATCGCCCGGCGCAGGTATCCGGGCCGTCCCAGGCTGGTCAGGATGACGATCTTGCACAGGGAGCTGATCTGCTCCGCCGCGCTCAGACCGTCCATGCCGGGCATCTCGATGTCGAGTACGGCCACGTCGGGGCGGTGTTCGACGACGGCGGCCAGCACCTCGTCGCCGCGGCCGACCTGGGCGATCACCTCGATGCCCGCCTCCAGGTCGAGCAGGGCCGCGATGGCGCCGCGGACCAGGTGCTCGTCGTCGGCCAGCAGGACGCGGGTCGTCCCCCCGGGAGCGGGTACGCGCGTCGTCATGCCGGCACCGCCGCCCGCAGCAGGTACGCGCCGTCGCCCGTGCAGGCCGTGGACAGCGTGCCGCCCGCGGCGCTGACCCGCTGCGACAGGCCGCCGAGCCCGTCCGGCGCGTGGTCGTTCACCGGCCCCTCGACCCCGTCGTTGGACATCTCCAGCACCCCATCCTCGATCGTGATCGTGCAATGCCCGGCCTTGCTGTGCTTGAGCACGTTGGTCGCGCCCTCGCGGACCACGGTGGCCAGCAGCGTGCGGGTCTCGGGGGTCAGCGAGGCCGTGTCCGCGCGGACGGCGCACCGTACGTCCGCCGCCTCCAGGACCGCCCGCACGCTGGCGAGGACCTCGTCGAGGTCCAGGGCCCGATAGTTCTGTACGGTGGAGCGCACCTCGCGCAGCGTCTGCCTGGCCAGGTCGCGTACCTCGAACATCTCACGCGCGGCCGCCGAGGGATCCTCGCGCAGTGTCCGCGAGGCGGCCCCGGCCCCGGCCGAGATGTCGGCCAGGCTCTGGCCGAGCAGGTCGTTCAGGTCGCGGGCGAAGCGCAGCCGTTCCTCCGACACCGCGAGCATGGCCCTGGCCTCCTGGCCCTCGTGGGCGTCCTTGGCCACGCGCCACAGCCACAGGTTGGCCAGGATGCCGCCGGTCACGATGCCGGTGATGATGGTCTGGAGCAGGAAGATCTCGATCAGGAACCCGGTGGCCAGCGTGATGTACACGTTGACGACGACGATCGACCCGATGGCCAGGACGAGGGTGGTGCGCCTGCGGACGTACGGGGCGAGCATCCCCAGCCACACGGGGATGGCCCAGATCAGCAGGAGGACGGACAGAAGCAGCGTGATGACGCCGGAGACCGCCAGGATCACGGTCGGCCGCCGCCCGCCCCTGACGGCGATCCTGAACGGGCCGGTGGCCAGCCCGATCAGGATGAGAAGCAGGACGGCCGCCGCTGCCGCGAGCGCCCCGGGGAAGCCCTGCTGCCACCGGATGGTCAGCTCCAAGAGCCCCATCAGGGCGAGCAGGTTGGCGACGTCGGAGCTGCAGAGCATCAGCCAGCGCACCTTGTCGAGCCGGCTCGCCCGCCGAAGCCGGCCCCTGCCGCGCAGGACGTGACGCACGCGGGCGACCCGCCTCGCGCGGGCGACCTGCCCCATGCAGGCGCCCCGCCTCATGCGGGCACCGCCGCGCGCAGCAGGAACTCGCCCGCGGGCGTGGGAGCCGCCGTGAACGTGCCGCCCGCGGTCGTCATCCGCTCGGCCAGCCCACGCAGGCCGCTCCCGGCCCCGCTCGCGGGCCCGTGGACGCCGTCGTTGCGCATCTCCAGCACGCCACCGTCGATGACGATCGCGCAGCGCGTGGCCTTGCTGTGTTTGAGCACGTTGGTGGCACCTTCGCGGACCGCCCAGGCGAGCAGCGCGCGGGCGGCGGGGGACAGGTCGTCGGCCCTGGCCTCGATGACGCACTGGGCGCCCGCCGCCTCCAGCGCCACGCGTACCCCGGCGAGCTCCGCGTCCAGGTCGAGCAGCCGGTAGCCGTCCACGGCCACCTGCACCTCGGCGAGCGACTCCGCGGCCAGGCGGCGTACCTCGGCCATCTCGGCCGCGGCCTTGCCCTCGTCGAGGGTGGCCAGCTTGGCGGCCAGTTCGCTCTTCAGCGTGATGACGGACAGGCTGTGGCCGAGCAGGTCGTGCAGGTCGCGGGCGAAGCGTAACCGCTCGTTCGCCACGGCCAGCGTGGCCTTGGCCTCCCGGCCGTCGTAGGCGTCCCTGATCGTCCACCAGAGCCAGCGCCAGAGCTTCATGGTGGCGGGCAGCAGCACGGCGGACAGCGTCATGGTGATCAGGACGACCGGCCACGGCTGGTCGGTGACCGCCGACAGGTAGACGGTGATCAGCGCGACCAGCACGGCGCCCACGCAGGCCGTCGCCCGGAGCGGGAGGTAGAGGGCGAGGACGGAGAGCCAGATGATCCCGGCCATGCCCCACGACCCGTCGGCGGTGGAGGGCGGCATGAGCGCCAGCGCGCCGGCCGCGAACAGCCCGCCCGCGGCCAGCTTCACCGCGGGACGCGGCCGGTCGTCGAAGGCGTTCCGCATGACGAGGAGGCCGAACGCCAGCGAAACCAGCAGGCAGCTCTCGGCGGCCACCGCGTGCGGTACGGAGATCCTCCGCTCGTTGGCCAAGGCGATGATCGGCAGCGTGAGAAGGACGGCCATCAGGACGACTGAGCCGTCCATCCAGTAGATGAGGATCTTCTTCGCTGTCTCCGGACGGGTCGCCATCTCACCCCTCCATCGCCGACACAAGCCACGTTGCTCACAAAATCCTATGGCCGTCGTGGGGGCGGCGCGGTGTGGTCGGGGGCATTCTCCAGGTGTCGTCCCATGTGTGGTGGTACGTCAGCGGATAATGGCCTTATGAAGTTGCGGATCTTCACCGAGCCCCAGCAGGGTGCCACCTACGATGACCTGCTCGCCGTCGCCCAGGCCACGGAACGGCTGGGCTTCGACGCGTTCTTCCGGTCCGACCATTACCTGCGCATCGGGGCGGGCGACCCGGGCCCCGGTTCGACCGACGCCTGGCTCACGCTGGCCGCGCTGGCCAGGGAGACCTCCCGGATCAGGCTGGGCACGCTGGTGAGCCCGGCCACGTTCCGGCTGCCGGGGCCGCTGGCCATCAGCGTCGCGCAGGTGGACCAGATGAGCGGCGGTCGGGTCGAGCTGGGTCTCGGCACCGGCTGGTTCGACCAGGAGCACACCGCGTACGGCATCCCGTTCCCGCCGGTGGGCGAGCGGTTCGGCCGGTTCGAGGAGCAGCTGGAGATCATCCAGGGGCTCTGGACGGCGGAGAAGTCCTACTCGTTCGAGGGCAGGTACTACCGTCTCGTCGACTCGCCCGCCCTGCCCAAGCCGGTCCAGCGCCCGCACCCGCCGATCATCATCGGCGGCACCGGGGCCAAGCGCACGCCCCGGCTGGTGGCCACCTTCGCCGACGAGTACAACGTGCCGTTCAGGACCCTGTCGGACACAGGCGAGGCCTATGACCGGGTACGGGAGGCGACGGCCGAGACCGGCCGTACCGTGATCCTCTCGGCGGCGCAGACCGTCTGCGTCGGCCGTGACCAGGCCGAGCTCGACCGGCGCGCGCTCGCCATCGGGCAGGACCTGGCCGGTCTGCGGGAAGGCGGCCTCGCCGGAACCCCGGCCGAGGTGGTCGACAAGATCGGCCGGTTGGGCGAGCTCGGCGCCGAGCGCGTCTATCTCCAGGTCATGGACCTGTCCGACCTCGAACACCTGGAGCTGATCGCGGCCGAGGTCCTGCCGCACGTCTGACATATCCGTTGGCGCCCCTTCGTCGGACTACGGCACACTTGCCCCCGTGCTGCTGACCATTTCGACCACCGCCACACCCGCCACCGATCTGGGCTTTCTCCTGCACAAGCATCCAGATCGGGTGCAGGAGTTCGGCCAGTCGTTCGGTACGGCCACGGTCTTCTACCCGGAGTCCGGCGAGGGGCGCTGCACGGCGGCGCTGCTGCTCGACGTCGACCCGATCGCGCTGGTCCGGTCACGCGGCAAGAACTCGCCCGACTTCAGCCTGTCCCAGTACGTCAACGACCGGCCCTACGCCGCCTCCTCGCTGCTGGCCGTGGCCCTGGGCGACGTCTTCCGGACCGCGCGGGCCGGGCGGTGCAAGGCCCGGCCGGACCTGCCGGGCCGGCCGATGCCGCTGGTGATCGGGCTGCCGGCGCTGCCCTGCCGCGGCGGGCCCGAGCTGGCGGCCCGGCTGTTCGAGCCGCTCGGCTGGGCCGTCGAGGCGCTGGCCGTACCCCTGGACGAGGGGTTTCCCGAGTGGGGCGACTCGCGTTACGTGCGGCTGACGCTCAGCGGGACCGTACGGCTGGCCGACGCGCTCAACCACCTGTACGTGCTGCTGCCCGTGCTCGACGACGGCAAGCACTACTGGATCGCGCCCGACGAGGTGGACAAGCTGGTCAGAGCCGGTGAGGGCTGGCTGTACGGGCACCCGGAGCGCGGCCTGATCATGCGGCGCTACCTGGGCCGCCGCTGGGCGCTGGCCCGGACGGCGCTGGCCAGGCTGGCCGAGCTGGGCGACGAGACCGAGGAGCAGCTGGAGCCCGCGGTCGACGAGGACGCGGCGGCGGGGGAGACCGCGGCCGACGAGGCGGCCGCCGCGGAGGCCGAGGCGCAGGGCGATACGCCGGCTGAGGCGCAGGGCGAGGCGCAGAGTGAGGTGCCGGAGGTCAAGCCGAAGGCGCTCAACGTCAGACGGCGCGAGGCCGTGCTGGAGACCCTGGAGGAGATCGGCGCGACGAGCGTGATCGACCTCGGCTGCGGGCAGGGCGAGCTGGTCGGCGCGATGCTGGCCAGGCCCAGGTTCGCCAGGGTCGCCGGGATGGACGTCTCGGCGATGGCGCTGACCATCGCCGCGCGCAAGCTCAAGCTGGACCGGATGCCCGACAGCAAGCGGGCCAGGCTGACGCTGTTCCAGGGCGCGCTCACCTACACCGACAAGCGGCTGTCCGGCTATGACGCGGCCGTGCTCATGGAGGTGATCGAGCACGTCGATCCGCCGCGGCTGGCGGCGCTCGAACGCGTCGTGTTCGGCCACGCCCGGCCCCAGCACGTGCTCGTGACCACCCCGAACATCGAGTACAACCCCCGCTACGAGTTCCTGACCGGGCTGCGCCACCGTGACCACCGCTTCGAGTGGACCCGCGCCGAGTTCGGCGCGTGGGCCTCGCGGGTGGCCGATGATTACGGCTACCAGGTCACCTTCAAGCCGGTCGGCGACGACGACCCCGAGGTCGGGCCGCCCACCCAGATGGGAGTGTTCACCCGATGATCAGCGTCCCCGAGCTGTCTCTCGTGGTGCTCGTCGGCGTGTCGGGCAGCGGGAAGTCGACGTTCGCCGCCAAGCACTTCAAGCAGACCCAGGTGATCTCGTCCGACTTCTGCCGCGGCCTGGTCTCCGACGACGAGAACGACCAGTCAGCCACCCCCGCCGCGTTCGACCTGCTCCACCACATCGTCGGCGTACGCCTGGCCAGAGGGCTGTTCACCGTGGTCGACGCCACGAACGTGCAGTACGCCGCCCGCCGCAGCCTCATCGAGCTGGCGAAGAAGCACGACGTGCTGGCCGACGCGATCGTGCTCGACACCCCCGAGGAGGTGGCGATCGAGCGCAACGCCGGCCGCCCCGACCGCGACTTCGGGCCCGGCGTGGTGATCCGCCAGCGCAAGGACCTGCGCCGCTCGCTGGGCAAGATCTCCCGCGACGGCTTCAGGAAGGTGCACGTGCTGCGCGGCCTCGACGCCATCGAGAGCGCCGAGCTCTCCTACGAGAAGGCGTGGACCGACAAGCGCGAGCTGACCGGCCCGTTCGACGTCATCGGCGACATCCACGGCTGCCGCTCCGAGCTGGAGACGCTGCTGGGCACCCTGGGCTGGGAGATCGAGCGCGCCGACGGCAAGGCGGTGACGGCCCAGCACCCCGCCGGTCGTACGGCGGTGTTCGTCGGCGACCTGGTCGACCGCGGCCCCGACTCGCCCGGCGTGCTCCGCCTGGTCATGGGCATGGTCGCGGCCGGCACCGCGATCTGCGTCTCGGGCAACCACGAGGCGAAGCTGGTGCGCGCGCTGAACGGCCGCAAGGTCACGGTCGCCCACGGCCTCAAGGAGTCGCTCGACCAGTTCGCCGCCGAGCCGCCCGAGTTCGTCGAGCGGGCCCGTACCTTCATGGAGGGCCTGATCAGCCACTACGTGCTCGACGGCGGCCGGCTCGTCGTCGCGCACGCCGGGCTCAAGGAGGCCTACCACGGCCGCGCGTCGGGCCGGGTCCGCGCGTTCGCCCTGTACGGCGACACGACCGGCGAGACCGACGAGTACGGCCTGCCGGTCCGCTATCCGTGGGCCGAGGAGTACCGCGGCCGGGCCATGGTCGTCTACGGCCACACGCCCACGATCAAGCCCGAGTGGATCAACAACACGATCTGCCTCGACACCGGCTGCGTGTTCGGCGGCACGATGACCGCGCTGCGCTACCCGGAACGCGAGCTGGTCTCCGTCCCCGCCGAGCAGATCTGGTACGCGTCGGTCAAGCCGCTCGGCAGCGAGTTCGCTCGCGACCCGGGCATGCTCGACATCGGCGACGTCCAGGGCACCAGGCACGTCGAGACCCGGTTCGGCACCCGCGTCAAGGTGATGGAGGAGAACGCGGCCGCCGCTCTGGAGATCATGAGCAGGTTCGCGGTGGACCCGCGCTGGCTGGTCTACCTCCCGCCGACCATGGCCCCGCCGGAGACGTCCAAGCTCGACGGCTACCTGGAGCACCCGCACGAGGCGTTCGAGGAGTTCGCCGCCGCCGGGGTGACCGAGGTCGTGTGCGAGGAGAAGCACATGGGGTCGCGGGCCGTCGCCGTGCTCGCCAGGACCCCCGAGGTGGCCGCGGCTCGCTTCGGCGTCACCGACGGCTCCGCGGGCGCGGTCTACACGCGTACCGGGCGCCCGTTCTTCGATGACATGGCGCCGCTGGTGGACCGGCTGCGGGAGGCGTGCGAGCCGCTCTGGGCCGAGCTCGGCTCCGACTGGGTGGCGCTCGACTGCGAGCTGCTGCCCTGGTCGGCCAAGGCGGGCGAGCTGATCAGGAGCCAGTACGCCTCCGTCGGCGCGGCGGCGCGGGCGGCGCTGCCCGAGGCGGTGTCGGTTCTGGAGGCGGCCGCCGGGCGCGGGCTGGATGTGGGCGGGCTACTCGCCCGCACTCGACGCCGCACCGACAACGCTGCCCTGTTCCGCGACGCCTATGCGCGTTACTGCTGGCCGGTTGACGGCCTGGACGGGGTACGGGTGGCGCCGTTCCAGATCCTGGCCTGCGAAGGCCGGGCCACGGCGCTGGAGCCGCACGCCTGGCACCTGGCGAAGCTCGCCCTGCTCGACTCGCCGCTGATCACCCCCACCAGGCACGTCTTCGTCTCGCTCGACTCCCCGCAGGCGCGGGCCGAAGCGGTGGACTGGTGGTCCTCGCTGACGGCGACCGGCGGCGAGGGCATGGTGGTCAAACCCGCCCAGTACGTGGCAGGCCGGGTCCAGCCCGGGGTCAAGGTACGCGGCCGCGAATACCTGCGCATCATCTACGGCCCCGACTACACCGAGTCGCTCGACGTGCTGCGCAGGCGCTTCCTGGGCAAGAAGCGGTCCATGGCGCTGCGCGAGTACGCGCTCGGCCTGGAGGCCCTGTCGCGCCTGGCCGAGGGCGACGCGGGCTGGCGGGTGCACGAGCCGGTCTTCGCGGTGCTCGCCCTGGAGTCCGAGCCGGTAGACCCACGGTTGTAGTTTTTGAGTAATCGTGGCCGTACGAGAAGTGACGGCGGGTAAATCCCCTTTCCGGGGAGGGAGTCCGCAATGGCTACTCAGTACGGCCGCCAGGAGAACCTTGGCCACGTCGTCTTCATCACGGCGGCGGCGGCCATCGGCGGATTCCTGTTCGGATACGACAGCGCCGTGATCAACGGCGCCGTCGTCGGGATCCAGAAGTACTTCCGCGTCGGCCCGGTGGAGATCGGCGTCGTGGTGGCCATCGCGCTGCTCGGCTCCGCCGTCGGCGCCTGGATCGCGGGCCGGCTGGCCGACTGGTGGGGACGTACCAGGACGATGCAGGTGGCGGCCATTCTGTTCTCCGCCAGCTCGATCGGGCAGATGCTGCCGTTCGCCCTGTGGGACCTGGCCCTCTGGCGGGTGCTGGCGGGCATCGCGATCGGGATGGCCTCCGTGCTCGGCCCGGCCTACATCGCCGAGGTGTCGCCGCCCGCCTACCGGGGCCGGCTCGGCTCGTTCCAGCAGCTCGCGATCGTGCTGGGCATCGCGTTCTCGCAGCTGGTCAACTACGCCTTCGTCCGGCTGGCGGGGGGCGACGTCAACAACGGCCTGTGGGGCCTGCAGGCCTGGCAGTGGATGCTGGGCGCGTGCGTCGTGCCGGCCCTGCTCTACCTGCTGTTCGCCTCGACCATCCCCGAGTCGCCCCGGTACCTGATCGCGGTCGGCCGGATCAGGCAGGCCCGTACGGTGCTGACCGAGGTCGAGGGCGAGCATGTAGACCTGGACGCCCGGGTGGCGGAGATCCATCAGGTCCTCAGGACCGAGGAAAGGACCACGATCAAGGAGCTGCGCGGGCCCGCCTTCGGGCTGCTGCCGATCGTCTGGATCGGCATCGCGCTGTCGGCCTTTCAGCAGTTCGTCGGCATCAACGTGATTTTCTACTACTCCTCGGTGCTCTGGCAGTCGGTGGGCATCACCCAGAGCAACTCGCTGCTGATCAGCTTCTCCAGCTCGGTCATCAACATCATCGGCACGTTCATCGCGATCTCGCTGGTCGACAAGATCGGGCGCAAGCCGCTGCTGCTCATCGGTTCGGCGGGCATGGCCATCTCGCTCGGCACGGCCGCGTGGGCGTTCTCCTACGCCCGCGGGCTCAGCCTGCCGCCTCCGCAGGGGCCCATCGCGCTGATCGCGGCCAACGTGTTCGTGCTGTTCTTCGCCCTGTCATGGGGTGTCGTGGTCTGGGTTCTGCTGGGGGAGATGTTCCCCAACCGCATCCGGGCCGCCGCACTGGGGGTGGCCGCCTCGGCGCAGTGGATCGCGAACTGGGCGATCACGGTGTCGTTCCCGGCCCTGTCGAAGTGGAACCTGCCGCTGACGTACGCCGGGTACGCGTTCTTCGCCGTGCTGTCATTCCTGTTCGTTGCCAAGTTCGTCAAGGAGACCAAAGGCCGCAAGCTTGAGGAGATGGGTTAGCGTCCGGTAGGTGATTGACGACGTACTCGGCCCCTCGCTCGACGTGTTGTTCTGCGGCATCAACCCCGGGCTCATGTCGGAGGCCACCGGCCATCACTTCGCCCGGCCGGGGAACCGGTTCTGGCCCGCGCTGCATCTGTCCGGGTTCACGCCTCGGCTGCTCGCTCCCGCCGAGCAGCACCTCCTGCCGTCGTACGGGCTGGGCATCACCAACGTGGTGGCCCGGCCCAGTGCCAAGGCGTCGGAGCTGTCGCGTGCGGAGCTGATCGAGGGCGGGGCGCGGCTGGCCGGGCTGGTGGCATCGGTGCGGCCTCGGGTGCTGGCCGTGCTGGGGGTGTCGGCGTACCGTACGGCCTTCGCCCGGCCCAAGGCGGCCGTCGGGCTCCAGGAGGAGGCGGTGGGCGGGGTGCCGGTGTGGGTGCTGCCGAACCCGAGCGGCCTGAACGCCCACTGGACCCTGGCCGGCATCGCCGGTGAGCTGAGGCTCGTTCGCGAGCATACCGAGCAGTCGGAATGAAGCCCCGCCGCGACTCTTGACGCGCTCAGATCTCGATCCCTACTATCGGGTAACCTCTAAAGGATCTACTCAATCCCCGTTTACGGTTCAACCACTTCAAGTTTTGCGGAGTGGCGCCTCGTAGGGAAATGCCGAATGACAGATGACTATGACGTCGTCATAGTGGGCGCGAGCATTGCCGGATGCGCCAGTGCAATACTCTTCGCGAATCTCGGCGCTCGCGTCGCCCTCCTGGAAAAGCATTCCGGCATGGCCGCGTACAAGGTGTTGTGCACCCATACGCTGCAACCGAGTTGCCTGCCGGTCATGAAGACGCTGGGCCTGCTGCCCCTGCTCGAGGAGGCCGGGGCGCACGGGCACGTCACCCACCTGTGGACGAAATGGGGCTGGATCGCGCCGCGGTCCGCGCCCGGCGAGGACCCGCTGCCGCACGGCGTCAATGTCCGGCGCCAGACCCTGGACCCCTTGCTCAGGCGGCTCGCCGCCGAGACCCCGGGAGTCGACCTCCGGCTCGGCCAGAACGTCAACGGCCTCCTGGAGGAGGACGGCCGCTGCACCGGAGTCCGCGTCACCGCGAACGGCGTGGAGACCCGGCTGACGGCGCGGCTGGTCGTCGGCGCGGACGGCCGCAACTCGACCGTGGGCGCCCTCAGCGGGCTCCCCGTGAGACTGAGCGCCAACAACCGGCTGGGCTTCTTCGCCCAGTACCGTGGCCTGCCGGAAGACGCGCCGAGCCGGGTGTGGTTCCTCGACCCCGACACCGCCTTCGCCTTCCCCAACGACGACGGCATCACCGTGGTCGCCTGCTCGCCGAACAAGGAACAGCACACCTCGGCCTTCCGCGGCGATCTCGAAGGCAGCTTCGAGCGGTTCGTCCGCGCACTGCCCGACGCTCCGCGCATCGACGAGGCCGAACGCGTCTCCAAGATCGTCGGGACGCTCGATCTGCCCAACGTCTACCGCAAGCCGTACGGTCCGGGACTCGCCCTGGTCGGCGACGCGGCGCTGGCCACCGATCCGCTGTGGGGAGTCGGCTGCGGCTGGGCGTTCCAGTCGGCGCAGTGGCTGGTGGACGCGGTCGGGGGCGCCGTGGCGAACCAGAACGACGTGCTGCCTGGTCTGGCGGAATACGGAAAAGCGCACCGTGCGGCACTGGACAGCCATCACAAGTTGATGGAGGACTATTCGGCCGTACGGCCGTTCAATGTCTTCGAGCGGCTGCTGCTTTCCGCGGCGGCCCGCGACGCCGGAGCGGCCAGGCATTATTACTCCTTCGCCTCCCGGCTCATCGACGTCAAGCAGTTCGCGTCACCGGGCTCGCTGCTGCGCGCGGCGCGGGTCAACGCATTCCACCGTCTCCGCAACGGGTCGGCCATGTAAATCAGATCTGAAGGAAAATCGTGACTTCTCGTATCGCCGTGGTCGGTATGGCATGCCGTTTTCCCGACGCCTCGACGGCCGGTGAGCTCTGGGACAACGCGCTGGCCGGCCGCAGGTCCTTCCGCCGGCTGCCGCCCGAGCGCATCCGGCTGTCCGACTACTGGTCCGCGGACCGTTCGGCGCCCGACCACTTCTACACGACCGAGGCGGCGCTGTTACGCGACTGGGAGTTCGACCGGCTGCGCTTCAAGGTGGCGGGCACGACCTTCCGCAACACCGACATGGTGCACTGGCTCGCGCTGGAGGTGGCCGCCGAGGCGCTCGCCGACGCCGGCTTCCCCGACGGCAAGGGCGCGCCGCACGAGACCACCGGCGTGGTCATCGGCAACTCCCTCACCGGCGAGGGCCAGCGCGCGGCCGGGATCAGGCTGCGCTGGCCGTACGTACGCCGCATCGTCGCCAACGCCCTGGAGGGCACGCTGGACACCGAGCAGCTCACCGAGCTGCTCGGCCGGATGGAGCACGACTACAAGGCGCCGTTCCCGGTGCCGGACGGCGACTACCTGGCCGGCGGCCTGTCCAACACGATCGCCGGGCGCATCTGCAACCACTTCGACCTCAACGGCGGCGGCTACGCCGTCGACGGCGCCTGCGCCTCCTCGCTGCTGGCGCTCACCACCTCCTGCAACGCGCTGGTCTCCGGCGACCTCGACGTCGCGGTCGCCGGCGGGGTGGACATCAGCATCGACCCGAACGAGCTGATCGGCTTCTCCAGGGCCGGCGCGCTCGCCACCGACGAGATGCGCGTCTACGACCAGCGCTCCGCCGGGTTCTGGCCGGGTGAGGGCTCCGGGATGGTCGTGCTGATGCGCGAGGAGGACGCCGTCTCCCGTGGCCACCGCATCCACGCCCTCATCGCCGGCTGGGGAGTCTCCTCGGACGGCGCGGGCGGGATCACCCGGCCGGAGTCCGACGGTCAGCGGCTCTGCCTCGACCGTGCCTACGAGCGCGCCGGGTTCGGCATCGAGGAGGTGCCGTACTTCGAGGGGCACGGCACCGGCACCGCCGTGGGCGACGCCGCGGAGCTGGAGACGATCTCCGAGGCGCGCCGGGCGGCCGCGCCGGCCGCGCCGCCCGCGGTCATCGGCTCGATCAAGGCCAACATCGGCCACACCAAGGCGGCCGCCGGGATGGCCGGCCTGATCAAGGCGGTCATGGCGGTCAACAGCGGGGTCCTGCCGCCGACCACCGGTTGCGAACGGCCACACAAGATCATTTCCGGCGACGCCCCCGCCCTGCGCACCCTCCGTAAGGCCGAACCCTGGCCGCAGGACGCGCCGCTCCGCGCGGGCGTCAGCGCCATGGGCTTCGGCGGCATCAACACGCACGTGGTGATCGAGTCGCCGCGCCGCAGACGCCCCCGCCTGGACGGGCGGACCCGGACGCTCATGAACTCCCCGCAGGACGTGGAACTGTTCTGCCTGGACGCCGACTCACTGGACGACCTCCGGCAGGAGGCCGAGCGCCTCGCCGGGGTCGCGGTGGGCATGTCCCGGTCCGAGCTGCCCGACCTCGCCGCGTACCTGGCCCGGAAGATCGGCCGCAGGCCGAGACGCGCCGCGGTGGTCGCCGGCACGCCCGCCGCGCTCGCCGAGCGGCTGCGGCAGGTCGCCGAACTGGCCGGGCAGGGTACGGAACGGCACCTCGACAGCGCGGCCGGGATCTTCCTCGGCGCGCTCGGCGAGCTGCCGCGCATCGTGCTGATGTTCCCCGGCCAGGGCTCCGGCACCCGCTCCGACGGGGGCGCGCTGCGCCGCCGCTTCGACTCGGTCGACGAACTGTACGAGACGGCGGCCCTGCCCACGGGCGGCGACCAGGTCGAGACCGCCGTCGCCCAGCCGCGCATCGTCACCGCCTCGGTGGCCGGGCTGCGGGTGCTCTCCGAGCTGGGCATCGAAGCCGGCGCCGCGGTCGGGCACAGCCTCGGCGAACTCGTCGCGCTGCACTGGGCCGGATCGTTCGACGAGGCCGCTGCGCTGCGGATCGCCGCCGCCCGGGGCCGGGCGATGAGCGAGCTGTCGGAGAGCGGCGGCGCGATGGCGAGCATCACCGCCGACCACGACACCGTGGCCGCGCTGCTGGGCGACGACGATCCGGTGGTCGTCGCCGGCCTGAACTCGCCGCGCCAGACCGTGGTGTCGGGACCCGCCGAGGCGGTGACCCGGGTCGTCGAACGGGCGACCCGCCAGGGCCTGTCGGCGGTCAGGCTGCCCGTCTCGCACGCCTTCCACTCGCGGCTGGTCGCTCCGGCCGCCGACGTCTTCGCGAGCAGGCTGGCCGAAGAGCGGCCGGAGCCCGTCCGCCGGCACGTCATCTCGACCGTGACCGGCGCACCGGTCGTCGGCGAGCCCCTCGACCTGCTGCGCGAGCAGATCACCGCGCCGGTCCGCTTCATCGAGGCGCTCACGGCGGCGGCCAAGGACGCGGACCTGCTCATCGAGGTAGGGCCTGGGCAGGTGCTGACCCAGCTCGCGGGCGACATCGTCGCCGTCCCGGCCGTCGCCACGCGTACGGACGACGACTCGCTGACCGGCATCCTGCAGACGCTGGGCGCCGCGTTCGCCGTCGGCGCCGGTGTCACGGTCGGCGAGCTGTTCGCCGATCGCTTCACCCGTCTGTTCGACCCGGCCGCCACCCCGACCTTCATCACCAACCTGTGCGAGGTCGTCCCGGAGATCGACTCCGCCCTGCTGGTCGGCGCCGCCGCCCCCACGACCGCGTCCTCGTCGGAGGGGTCCTCGTCCTCGTCCTCGGATGAGCCCGCCGGCGACCCGCTGCTCCTGCTGCGCCGGCTGGTCGCCGAGCACGCCGAGTTCCCGCTGGAGGCGGTGCAGGCGGACAGCAAGTTCCTGGACGACCTGCACCTCAGCTCGATCGTGGTGGGCGAGATCGTCGGCGAGTCCATGCGCCGTCTCGGGCTGTCCGAGCCCGCCGCGCCCACCGGGTACGCCACCGCGACCCTGGGCCAGGTCGCGGAGACCCTGGAGCAGCTCGTCGCGACGGGCGAGGCGCCGGCCGAGGACGCCGAGACGGCGGCGGCCCGCATCGTGCCGCCCGGCATCGCGCCCTGGGTGCACGGCTTCGCCGTCGAGCGGCGGGCGAGCGCCTCACCGAGCCGTACGGTGCCGCGCAGCTCGGGCACCTGGCAGATCGTCGGCGACCATCCCGCCGCCGAAGCCGTGCGCACCGCGCTCGCCGAGGCGGAGACCGGCACCGGCGTCCTGGTCGTCCTCCCTTCGCCGTCGCCGTCGCCGTCGCCGTCGCCGTCGCCTTCGCCTTCGCCTTCGCCTTCGCCTTCGCCTTCGCCTTCGCCTTCGCCTTCGCCTTCGCCTTCGCCTTCGCCTTCGCCTTCGCCTTCGCCT